>JALXBH010000097.1 GCA_026991535.1 Calditrichia bacterium
TTCCGGGAGGGCAAAAAAAAAGCCATCCCGAATCGGAATGGCTTTTTAAGAGTTTTTAACGCTCCCTCCGCCGGTATTATCCGGATCAGGTTGTAAGGGTATGTTCTCAGTCCGCCAGGCGGACACCCCCGCAGTATTATTTATTTTTCGCTAAATTTACAAAGAATTTAAAAGAATGCAAGCGGCCTTATTTGTCCAGAGCCTCCTTCACCGCTTTCAGCTCGCTCAGGCGCTGCTCAATTTGTTCTTCCAGACGCTCTATTTGCTGACGGATATTTTCCTCGGCCTGTATCTTCGGCTTGCGTCTCTCCCGGGAGGCAATATCGTTTATGGCCAGTTGAATCAGCTCGATCTGATTGTTATAGTTTTTAATTTCATCAATTAGCATGGGCAGTGTTTCGTGTCCGGCCAGGCGCTCGATGTTGTTTTCCAGAAGATGGGGATAGACGGTTGTGCCCAACAGTAAAAACTTTTTGTCGCGGGCGCTTTCCAACTGATGCTTTTCAAAATGCAACTTGGCGATCTTGCCGTAATCTTCCGCTATATCTTTTAGGGTAATGGCGTTACTTTTTACGGAAACATAGTTTTCTTCAAAGCTTTTTTTTAATTTTTCCAGAATTTCTTTCATTTAACCGCATCCTTTTTACTTTTTATTCAAGCGCTCTTTTGTACGCTTCGTCTTGATTGATTATATTTTACAAAATATATGGGATAAAATGTATTTTTGTTAACCGGGTTCCTTTTCCCGTCCCTTTTTATACTAATCATCCGGGGAAGATATGAAATCAAAAAAAACCATTCTGGTTGTGGAAGATGAAGAACCGATATTGCTGGCCCTGCAACGTATTCTTGAACTAAGCGGCCAGTATGAGGTGATAACCGCCGGAGACGGCGAACAGGGGCTGGATGCCCTGAAACGCGTTGTACCCGATATGATCATTTCCGATATCAGCATGCCCAATATGAACGGTCTCGATTTTTGTAAGCGCGTGCGTGACAATCCCATAACGGAGTCCACCCCCTTTATCTTTCTTACCGCCAAAAAAGAAAAAATGGTGGAGGGTATCTCCGCCGGTGGCGATGATTTTCTGCTCAAGCCGTTTAGCGTGGATGAGGTTCTGGTTAAAATCGAAGCCATTTTCCGCCGGGTAGCCAAATCTAAAATTCAGGCTCTGCAACATAAGGGCCTGATCGAAGATATCCCCGTGGATAACATTCTTGAGCTGTGTCTGAAGGAAAGTATTTCCGGCGAACTGATTTTACAAAGCGAGGGTAAGGTGGGAATTGTTCGCCTGGCCAATGGCGACATACTGGGCGTGGAGATGGAAGACGCCCGGGATGACGCCGCGCTGGATATCCTGCGTCTCTGGAAAAAGGGTACCTTTGTTATCCGGCCCTCGGAGATAAAAATCGGCAGGGATATTCATACCCATCACACGGAAGTGGATTTAAGCAAGGCCATTGAAATTAGCGACAACATCTGGTGGGTTGGCGCCGCCCTTCCGGAAAACCAGGGACAAAAAAACAGCTATCTGGCTGTTTACAAAACAAACCGCCAGCCTATACACCTTTTGGTGGATCCCGGCTCACCCATTCATCTCAATGAAATCACGCGTAAGACGGGACAGGTGATCGGTGATGCTTCGCGAATTAATCTTTATTTGCTGTCCGCCGGCAGCGCCGACGTGGCCCTGAACAGTATGTTTGTGCGTAAAATGAATCCGCGCGCCATCTGTATTACCAGCCGCGAGGCCTGGCGGCAACAGGCGCGCCATTATGAGATACCGGAAGAGAGCGTAAAAAAAATCGATCTTTCGGACAATTACAAACTCAAACTGGCTTCGGGGAATCGCCTGGTTATGTTACCCGCGTCCTTCTCTCCGGAACCGGGCGCTTTTATGACCTATGACCAGGAACACCGGGTGTTGTTCAGTGGCAATCTGTTTTCATCCCACGCACCGGCGGAGGGGGCTGCCCCGGACTATCTTTATGCCGTGGAAGGGGACTGGAACGGCATGCTGCGTTTTCACCTGGATCGGTTTCCCTCGGCGACGGTGATTCACTCCCTGTTGGAACTGATAGCCTCGTTGGAGCCCGCTCCGCGCGTTATTGCTCCACGCTATGGACGCTTGATCCGGGAAGAACAGATCAGCTATTTTGTGGAGCGCCTGGCATCCATGGACTGGGGCTACAACAGCAGAAAAGCCTATCTTTCCAGGGAAGATCGGCTTGTTGTTCAGGCGGCCAATAACGTATTGGAACAGGTTCAGGATGAAATGGCCCTGGATGAGGCCATTGCCAAACTGCAAAGCGATGATTATATGGCCGGTCATGTGCTGTTTAAGGGAACGCAAATCGAACGTTTATTATGCGAAGGGGCGGTCTTCTACCCGGCTTTTATCCGTATACTTTCGCAAGACCTCTCCGAGGCCGCCGCCAACAAGATAAAAACGACGGCGTTGAAGGCCGCTTACAATCTGGGCCTGCAACTGCCCGACCTGGCGGAAAAGGAGTCGCCGGTCTAAGCGGAAACGGGACAGGTTTTTTTTATCGGGACAAGGAAAATAAACGGTGGAATTCCTCTTTTCCCTTGTTCGTCAGATAGGGATAAAGCTCTCCCGCGATAAGCTGTGCGTAGGCGGCCACGGTGTCCCGGTCGATTGTTTTTTCAACCGCTTCCGCCGAAGCCATCCAAAAGTCCGCCAATATCTGAAAGCGTTTGTACAAGAGCTGATGTTCACCGGCAAAGGACGCGTCACGCATCAGGCCCCCGTGAACCAGGCCGGCGAAGATAAGCTTAAACTGCTTCTCTCTTTTTTGGCTCAGCTTTCCGTAATGCTGGCGGATGGTGCCGTTTTCACGCATAATGTGCACAAAGTCGAGCAGGAAAAAGCGGTATTCATAAAAAGAATCCATTATCCGGTTCATAATTTCAAAAAACTGTTCCAGAGGACTCTCTTCCCCGGCACTCTTTTCCATTTCCATGTCTATCCTTGCCACCAACTGAAAATAGAGGGCCTCGATGATTTCGTCCCGCTTTTTGTAATGATAATTTAAGTTACCCTGGCTGATACCCATCTCTTTGGCTATGGCGCGCAGGGTTACCCGCGGCAAGCCCTGCCGGTTAAACAGGGTCAGGGCGGTGTGCAGAATTTTTTCCCTGGTGTCTTTCATGGCGGGAATATAATAAATTTTAGTATTATTGACCTAATCATTTTGTTTTAGTAACTTTGACCTAAAACAAGGAGAGTCATGTTTAACGGAATACTAAAAGCTGAGATACCGGCCGCGAGTGTTTGTGCTGACTATCTTACCGGCGTTGATTACCGGGATGCCTTTTGTGCCCGCCTCGCGGACAGCGCCCGGCCCATCGGGGATATCTATGTCGCCCTGTTTGCCCACAGTCCGGGATGGATAAACGCCCTGATGGCCGTCAGAAATAAACTGGCCGGCTTTCTGGGGCTGGATGACTACAATAACGCGGCCTCCATCACCCGGGAGGGACTTAAGGTCGGCGCCAGGTCCGGTCTTTTTTTGATATATGCCATCGGGGAAAATGAAATTATTGCCGGTGAGGATGACCGGCATCTTAACTTCAGGGTGTCTGTTTATAAGCAAAACGACGAGGTGGTAATCAGTACAATGGTTAAATACAACAACCGCCTGGGACGCCTGTATATGAGGCTGATCCGGCCATTTCACAAAATGGTTGTAATGGCCATGCTGCACAAAGCCATAAAGGAAAAGAGAATATGAAGATCATGATAATCGGCGCCGGTGTTGCCGGCCTGACCAGTGCCCTGGCCCTGCGGCAACAGGGATTTACGGTTGAAATTTATGAAGGCGCTCCCGCCTTTCGCGAGGGGTCGGGAATCAATCTGGCTCCCAACGCCATGCAGGTGTATAGGCGTCTGGGTTTGTATGATGATATCTTACAACATTCCTGTGTAACCCGGATAATGAAGATAACCGATAAGAACTTTAAAACCATCTCCTCGGTTGGCTTTGACGGCACGGAGCAGCGTTATGGGGTGAAAAATGTGGCCATACACCGGGCCGTGTTGCATAAGCTGCTGATAAAAAAGCTGGCCGACACCAGGCTGCATATGGGAAAAAAACTGCATGATTTAAAGGAGCATGGCGAGGGCGTTCAGTTAGATTTTACGGACGGAACATCCGATAGCTGTGATTTGCTGATAGGCGCCGACGGCATTCACTCGAGGGTGCGTAAAACTCTCTTCCCCGGCTCCCGGCTCAGGGATGCCGGTCAGTTGTGCTGGCGAGGGCTCTCCGCCGCCAAAACAGACGGTTGGTTTGAGCATGAACTCAATGAAATCTGGGATGGGAAGGGGCGTTTTGGTTTTGTACCCGTGGCCGCCGGTACGGTTTATTGGTACGCCCTTATCAATAAAAAAGGCCAAAAGGGCGACACACGTTTTCCGCACCGGCTTTTTTCCGCTTTCAATCCAACCGTCAGTGATATTATTGCCCGGACAGAACCGGAAGAAATTCTTTTTAATGAAATATGGGATATGAAGCCCTTAAACCGCTGGTACCGGGGGCGGGTATGCCTTGTGGGGGATGCGGCGCACGCAACGACACCCAATATGGGGCAGGGGGCATGTCAGGCCATCGAAAGCGCCCTGGCCCTGAGTTTATGTTTAAAAAGGGAGATGTCTTTGGAACGGGCTCTGGCCTGCTATCAGGCCCTACGCATAAAAAAAGCCCACCTGGTTACCCAAACCAGCCGGCAGGTTGGCAGGCTGGCCCAAACGGATAATCCCTTGCTCTACACGCTGAGAAACCTAATGGTTCCGCTCATCCCGGATCGTTTGACGGAACGGCAGAACCGGAGAGTGTTTGATCTGAATTTTTAAAGACCACCGGTGAAGGCCGTCCCGGTTCATGAAGGATGGCCGGGGATTTGGCGATCTGAATTTCTACCGTTATATTATCCCTTCGGATACTAAAACAGGATACGCCCGGCCGGGCAACATCGTAAGGTGGCAGTTATGACGAAGATAAAAAAGCTCAGTTTAATTGAGGTCATTTCCATGGCCGTGGGCACCATGATCGGGGCCAGTATTTTTTCCATTTTCGGTTTGGGCGCGGGTATTGCCGGACAGGATCTGCCCGAAGCCTTTTTACTTTCCGCCTTTTACGCCCTGGTTGTGGCCTACTCTTATGCCTGTTTGGGCTCTAAAATCATCTCCAATGCCGGGCCCATTGCCTTTATCCTTAAAGGTTTTGGGGATAATATCATCACCGGTGCCCTGAGCATTTTGATGTGGCTGACCTATGTGGTTTCCATATCTCTTTTTGTAAAGGGTTTTGCCGGCTATTTTCTTCCGTTGTTTCATTTTCAGGCCGGTGGCTGGCACGCCGGTGTGGTGGAAACGGTACTGATTCTCTTTTTTACCGCGCTGAATTTTGGCGGCAGCAAGGCCGTGGGTAAGGCGGAGTTTTATATCGTACTTACCAAAATTACCATTTTGCTCATTTTTATACTGGGCGGTTTTATGACCATAAAAGGATCGCTGGTTCAACCGCTTGTGGATCAGACCCATCTGGGCGGCCTGCTTAACGCCTCGGTGATTTTCTTTTTATCCTACATGGGCTTCGGGTTGATCACCAACGCTTCCGAAAGCATGGACAACCCGCAAAAGAATGTCCCCCGGGCCATCTTTATCAGCATTCTTTTTGTTATGATCATCTATGTACTCATATCGCTGGTTACTATCGGCAACCTGCCATTGGAGGAGATTGTCAGGGCGCAGGAGAATGCCCTGGCCGAGGCGGCGCGGCCCTTTTTAGGCTCCGCCGGGTTTTTACTTATCTCCGTCGGCGCTCTCTTTTCCATCTCTTCCGCTTTGAATGCCACCCTGTTCGGTGGTGCCAATATTGCCTATTCCCTGGCCAGGGATGGCGAACTGCCGGAGGTTTTTGAACGCAAAGTTTGGTTTGGCTCAACGGAGGGTCTGTTTATTACAGCGGGACTGGGCTTGATCTTTGCCCTCTTTTTTAACCTGAATGCCATTGCCTCTATAACCAGCACCGTGTTTACGGTTATTTATATTTTTGTTTTGATTTCCCATTTCAGGATAAGCAAACAGGTAGGGGGCAACCGGGTATTGATCACTTTTAACCTGATCGTTCTGACGGGGGTTTTCCTGGCCTTGCTACGCTATCAGTGGCAGACGCAAATCGACACCTTTTATGCCACACTGGTTATTTTTGCCGCCGCGTTGTTGATTGAATATCTGTATCGCAGGATGAAAGGACGGATATTTCGGGAAGGGAATCCGGATGGCGCACCGGATATGTAGGAAAAGACCGCCCGTGACGGCTATCCTCTTTTTCCGTTTACCAGCCGCTCAATCAAGGCCTTGTCGGCCTCGGGGAAGTTAAAACCTTTCAGCTCGTGCAACTCCACCCAGCGATAGTCGTCAATCTCATCGGGGATAACGGTTTGCGGCTCGCGACTCAGGTTGCAGGTGTAAAAATTCAGGCGTACCGTCTTTTCGGGGAATTCGGCGATCTCCTGCCAGAAGAGTTTTCCCACCCGTACATCCAGGCCGGTCTCCTCGCGTATTTCACGTACCAGGGCCTGTTGATCATTCTCTCCCTCATCCACCTTCCCGCCGGGGAACTCCCACATACCGCCCAGATGCACATGGGCCGGTCGCTTGGTGATAAGAAGCTGATCCTTGCTGTTGCGGATAATGGCCGC
>JALXBH010000098.1 GCA_026991535.1 Calditrichia bacterium
ATTTAGTTTTACCCAAAAAAAATCAGTTGTTTATATCAGCAATCAGATCCGCTATACTTTTTTCTTTCAGTTGATTTTTCATTTCCTGTTCGGCCTTTTTTAAAACATCCGATATGGCTTTTTGGCCGAGGGTTGGTTTTGTACCGGTAATATTGATATTAAAATCATCACGAAACAGGGGCCGGTTAATCTCTATGGCCTCCAGAATATCCAATACGCTTATACTGTTCGCTTGCCTGGCCAGCCGCACGCCCCCCCGGGCGCCTTCCCTGGTTTCGACAATACCGGCCCGGTTTAAAGCCTGTATAATCTTTACGGCCGTCGGGCCGGCAATATTCAGGGCCTCGCTCAAAACCTTGGTCGGCACAAAATCATACTGCCCCAGGCGCACCTTATCGGCAACAAACAAAACCAGCAATACCGCTTTGGAAAAAGTTAGCGTGTAGCTCATCAACACACCTATTTGTTAAACTGGATATAAGTTATATATATTTTATATGTATGTCAATATTTTTTTCCTTTGTTAAAAATTCTTATTTTCACTCCGGCGTTAAATGCCGGAACCCGAAGGGAGCCGTATCGTTCAGATAGTTTCTTAATCCCTAAACCGCACAACAAACATTAAAATCATTTATGAGAGCGCTTCATGGATAAACCAAAATCTCATCTTTCAAACTATACTCCGCTTTTCGTCTTTATTTTAATCTCCTTTTTGCTTGAAATCATGCATATCTCCCGCATCACCGGCGTGGCAACCTCCCTGCTGGTCTCCTGGATGATGTATATGATGGAGACACGCATTGTATTAAAGGAACACAAACCCGTAAAAATTTTACGCCGGCAAATACACAACCGCATCGGCCTTCTTTCCATTGTTTCCACGGCTACATTACTGCTTTTGCTTGGCGGCCTTTTCCAATGGCTAACCGGATGGCTGTTGTTCGGCCCCGTTCTTATAATGCTGCTCTTTTACTTTATCGTTTTATTTAACGCCATCCACCTGAATATTCAGGCCAAAGAAAAGGAAAAGAAAAAATGAAACCATCCTCTCGCATCCTTTTATATTGCCTTCTACTGCCGTTGAGTATGCTCAGCGCGCAGGACATGGACGCTCAAATTCAAAAGGCCAAAAATAAGGTTTTTCCCGCTTTGGTGCATATTCAGCCGGTTAAGGAAATTTATAGCGGCGGTGAAAAACAAAAGATGCAGGTAACCGGCAGCGGGGTTATCATCAGCGCGAACGGCTATCTGGTAACCAATAATCATGTGGCGGAAAAAGCCCGCTATGTGCGTTGCACCCTCTCCTCCCGGCAGGAGGTAACCGCGCGGGTTATCGGCCTGGACCCCTGGACCGATCTGGCCGTGCTTAAGCTGGATCTGGAGGAAGCGGGGCTGGACGAAGTGCCCTACGCCACTTTTGGCAACAGCAGGGATGTGGATGTGGGTCAGGTGGTCATGGCTCTGGGATCGCCGCTGGGTCTTTCCCGTTCCCTTTCCATGGGCGTTATCAGTTCGGTGGATCGCTACTTTGAGGATATGGGCGACATGATCTCCCCTTTCAACCTGTGGCTGCAAACCGATGCGGCCATCAACCCAGGCAACAGCGGCGGACCGCTGATAAATCTTAAAGGGGAAATTATCGGCATTAACGCCCGGGCGGTTGTTTTTGGCGAGAATCTGGGTTTTGCCATTCCCTCGAACATTGTGCGCTTTGTGGTACGGCAGATTTTGGAAAAGGGCGCCGTGGAGCGTTCTTATATCGGAGTAAAGTGGCAGGAGATCGGCAAGTATCGCAAATACGCAAAGCGCAAGGATCTGGAAGGGGTTCTGGTAGCCTCGGTGGATAAAAACAGCCCGGCCGAAAAGGCCGGTATCCGCGCCGGCGATCTGGTAACGGCCATAATGGGACGCCCGGTTTCCGCCGTCTACCGCGAGGAGCTGCCGCGCATACGGCTGTTAATCGCCAACCAAAAAACAGGCCTGCCGCTAAAACTGAACATGATACGCAACGGCACGCCCATGAGCCTGACGGTAATTACCGGGGAACAGGGTAAGTTTCAGGGCACCGAGTTTAACGCCCGGGAGTGGGGCCTCTCTTTAGAAGAACTGACACCGCGACTATTAAAGATTTTTCAGTTGGAAAGCGGCGCCGGCGTTGTGGTTTCCGGAGTAAAAAGCGGCAGTCCGGCGGACAAGGCCGACATGCGCCGGGGGGATATTATCACTTTGTTTGACGGTAAGGCGGTAAATGACCTGGAAACCTTTAAACAATATTACAGCGAGGCCGTGTCCGATTCCACCAGAAGCGTCATGTTGATGCTCAGGGTAAACAAACGTAACCGCTTCGCCCTAATAGAAGGAAAAAAGAACTAATGAAAAGAATTCTCTCCCTGCTTATCCTTATGGCCGGCGCTCTGAACGCGGAAAACACCTGGCCAGCCATTATCGGTCACTCCCGCCCCTTTCTGGTACAGATCGAATATTATGAAGCGCTGGATTCTCCGGAGTCACTTTCACAAAAACGCGAAGTTAAACGCCGGCTATCGGGCATACTTTTTGGCGATGAGGGGCTGGTCATCACCCATGCCTCGATCTTTCCCGCTCAGCTCAACTTTTTAAATGCCTCGCTCTCCGGTTCCGGCGAACCTCCCAGGGATATCAAGGTGCGCCTGACCGACGGCACGATGGTTCCGGCCGTATTTGTGGGCAAAGATGATGACTACCATGTGGCCTTTATCCGTCTGGAAACGAAAGAGCCTCCTTCCGGCGTAAAATTTAACACCCGCTACCGGGCACAAATCGGCGATGAGCTGCTGCTTGTACACCTGTTGAACAGCAGCTATCAAAATGCTGCCCATATTCAGGCCCTGCGTATCAACGCCGTGCAGAAACAACTTAGACCCATCTACCTGGCCGACGGCGAAACCCGGGCGCTCTCCTTTGGCCTGGTGATGAACACCCGGGGCCAGGCCCTGGGCGTAGCCTACACACGCACCAACAGCATGGGTACGTCGGCCTCCGGGCTGATACGCATGCGCATGGCCGCCGACCTAAAGGAGCTGCTGAAAAAACCCCCTGTTTACACCCGTAAAAAGCGTGATAATAAAAAATGGCTGGGCATCACCATGCAGCCCTTTACCCGGGCCATGGCCCGATATTATTCCGCGGATACCATTAACGGGATTTTAATCAATACCATCATGGAGGGCTCTCCCGCCCAACAGGCCGGCCTGCAAATCGGCGATGTGATCACCAGTCTCGGTGGTATCCGGATCGCCGCGGAAAAATATGAAGATATGAATGACTTCAGGGATCGAATCCGCTCCTTCCCGAGCGATTCCGCACGGGTGCGATTTTGGCGGGACGGCCAACTGTTGAGCGCCATGGTGCATCTGACGGCTACTCCCATCAGCCAGTTTCTGGCGGATAGCTATGAGGTAAAATCCATCGGCTTTAGCGCCAAGGAACTGACCAAGGATATATTACTGGCTAAAAATATGGATTTCGACACGCAAGGCGTCTGGATATCTAAAGTGGAACGGGCCGGCAGCGCCGATCTCGCGGGTCTGCAAATAGGCGATATCCTGCTAAAGGTCAATGACAAACCGGTGAAAACTCTGAACAGCCTGAAAAAGATATTACGGGGACTTGAGAGCGGCCACGGAAGCTACATCAGCCTATTTATCCGTCGCGGAGCGGAAACGGAATTTGTTTTTGTAAAAAATGTTTTTGAGGAAAAAGAATAGCTTTGCGCCCGGTTTATGTCACAGCCGGGTGGCGTCCGTTATCCTGCAGCCGGCGGCACGCATCTCTTCCAGGGCCCGGGCCACATCGCCGTCATTCAGTTCCACGCCGCGGCAGGCCTCCTCAACCAGACAGGCTTCAAAGCCTTCGGCCAGCGCGTCCAGAACGGTAAATTTGACACAATAATCCGTGGCCAGGCCGCACACATAAAGCCGCTTAACCCCTTTTTCATCCAGATAGTGTTTTAAACCGGTGGCCTTGCGGTGGCCGTTATCATAAAAGCCGCTGTAGCTGTCTATGCCGGGATCGGTACCCTTGTAAATCACCCTGTCAATTTTCGCGGTTTCCAGGGCGGGGTGGAACTCCGCTCCCGGACTGTTTTGAATACAATGATCCGGCCAGAGAATTTGCGACAATCCGTTTAACTCAATTATATCACCCACCTTGCGACCGGGGTGGCTGGAGGCAAAGCTGCCATGCCCCGCCGGATGCCAGTCCTTTGTGGCCACAATTAAATCAAAATGGTTTTGAAGTGCGTTGACGGGCGCAATAATTTTATCGCCGTCTTTAACGGCCAGCGCTCCGCCGGGAATAAAATCATTTTGAATATCCACCATCAAAAGTGCCTCCATACCCGCTCCTGTTGCCAAAGTTAAAAAGCTCCACTTTTCCCGCAGTTCCGGGCCTTCCCGCACCGCATTGTTTAGAACATGAGTTCCGCCACCGGGCCCGCCCCCTCGCGGATGATTTCCGGCGCGTCGCCGCTGAAATCCACCATAGTGGATGGATTGTTGTACATAACACCGCCATCGAGGATAAGATCAACCAGAGAACCGTACTCCTGTTCAATTTCGAACGGATCGGAGTGAAAGCCCTCCTCGCTGCCGGGAACGCTGCTGGAGAGAATAGGCCGCCCCAGTTCCTCAATAATAGCCAGGGCCAGGGGCGCCCTGGGTATACGGATACCGATGGTTTTTTGCCTGTGTAATAAATATTTTGGTGTATTTTTTGTCGCTTTCAAAATAAAGGTATAGGGCCCTGGAGTAACCCGGCGCATGATTTTATAAGCATAGTCGGGCACCTGGGCATAATGGGCAATATCCTTAAGGCTGTTAAGAATAAAGCTGAGCGGCTTGCCCTTTTCCGCCTGCTTGATGCGCAGGATGCGCTCCATGGCTTTTTTGCTGAAAAGGTCCGCCCCCAGTCCGTAAATGGTATCGGTGGGATAAACGATCACCCCGTCTTTTTTAAGTATCCGCGTTGCTTCACTCACCGTCTTATGATGCGGCGTATCGGGATAGGCTTTTTTTACAATCGCTGCCATGTAAGCTGTCCGTTGATTTTCAATGATTACAACCGTTAATTTACATATTGTAAAGATAAAAATCTTAAAAGAATGCACGGCTTACAGGGACTAAATCCTAGCCTGATAGGTGTAAAGCTGAAAATAGCGTCCCTTGCGGGCGATCAGTTCCTCATGGGCGCCACGTTCGGCAATTTCTCCATTTTCAATCACCAGAATCTGATCGGCCTGACGGATGGTGCTCAACCGGTGAGCAATAACAAAGGTGGTACGTCCCTTCATCAGCTTTTGCAACGATTGCTGGATATATTTTTCGCTTTCCGTATCCAGACTGGAGGTGGCTTCGTCCAGGATGAGAATGCGCGGATCGGCCAGGATGGCCCGGGCAATGGCCACGCGCTGACGCTGCCCGCCGGAGAGCTTTACCCCCCGCTCACCGATAACCGTTTCCAGCCCCTCGTCAAAGCGATCGGCAAATTCCGCCACCCAGGCCGCCTCCACGGCGGCGCGCAGCTCCTCTTCGCCCGCATCCGGCCGGGCAAACAGAATATTTTCCCGGATGGTGCCTTCAAACAAAAAGTCGTCCTGCAAAACCACGCCAAGGTGAGAGCGATAGCCGGCCAGGTCGATGGTGGTTAAATCATGACCATCCACGGTTATGGTTCCCCGCACAGGCTTTAGAAAGGAAGCCACCAAGCCGGAAATAGTCGTTTTTCCCGACCCCGAACTGCCCACCAGGGCGGTAACCGATCCGGCGGGCGCTGTAAAGCTGATGCCGCGAAGAACAGGCTTTCCTTCTTCATAATGAAAATGAACATCGTTAAAAACCACATCACCCTTTATGTGATTCAGGATCAGAGCACGATTTGCGTCATCGGTTTCCCGCTCGCTTTTAAGCAGCTCATCCATGCGATCCAGACCGGCAAAGGCCTCGGTGATCTGGCTGCCGATATTGCCCATCTGAATAATGGGGGCGATCATGAAGCCCAGATAAAGGGTAAAGGCAAAGAGATCGCCCATGGTCATTTGATTAGCGATGATATAATAGCCGCCCAAACCCATAATGGCCGCGGAAGCCAGTCCCATCAGCAGAGTAGCGGCACTGGTAACCAGACTGGTAGATGTTAATGATTTTTTTACATTATTAAAAAGACGCTCCACCCCCCGGGCAAAAACAGCGCTTTCCTGCTCCTCGGCATTAAAGCCCTTAATAACGCGTATGCCGCTCAGGGTTTCGGTCAGGCGGCCGGTCACCTCGGCATTGATCACGCTGCGCTCGCGGAAAATAGGCCGGATAAAACCAAAAGCCTTTAGGGAAATAAGGCCAAACAGGGCCATCGGTACCAGGGCCACAAAAGTGAGCGTCACATTGATGTTCAACAAGATGACGAAGGCGACAATAGCCGTCAACATACCCCCTAAAAGCTGCACAAAGCCTGTGCCCACCAGATTGCGCACCCCCTCGGCGTCGGACATAATACGGGCCACCAGGGCGCCGGATTTTTGATTGTCAAAAAAGGCCACGGGCAGTTGCAGAAT
Organism: Calditrichia bacterium; assembly: GCA_026991535.1. Taxonomy (GTDB): domain Bacteria; phylum Calditrichota; class Calditrichia; order Calditrichales; family J004; genus J004. The sequence goes on from JALXBH010000098.1 coordinate 6,587, forward strand.
ATGTTTTTGCAGTTTAAGCCGCAGTTGGGCGATCAGATGGTGGGCCTCCACGCTCAACAGGCGGGTAAGGGCAAAGGAGGTGGCCGCCTGTATGGCCACGGCCGCGGTCACGGCGATCAGCAGCCAGCGCATCATCACCAGGTCGCCCCCGGCGATAACATCATCAATAAGATATTTGCTGGCGCCGGGCAGGGCCAGGCCCGACAAACGGTTGACAATGATCAGAAAAAGTCCCAGAAACAACAAGCCCTTTCTGGGCCAGATGATTTCACGAAAGACATAACGCATGGAATTGCGCCGGGGGGCAGCGGCGGTTGTAACCGTTTTGCCCTGTGGTGTGTTATTTTTGCTCAATTGACTTCCTTTGTTGCAGTAACTTATATTCCGGTCGTAACAGTTAATAGCCGTAAGCCTTTATAAACAAGGCCAAAAGCATATTATTCCCCAAAAATGATTCCGTTTCATTTTTGGCACAAAGAATGCTACTAAGGAACCTGTGGAAATGTTGCATCTATGGAGAAATGAACCATGAAGACGGGACTGATTGTTACCCACAACGGAAACGCCCACTTTGACGAATTTTTAGCCGTATCGCTTATCCTGGCGGTAAAGGAAGAGACCCACTTTTACATCGAGCGTCGGGAGCCCCGGGAACAGGAATTGGATGATCCCGATATCTACGTAGTCGATATCGGCGGCCGCCATGAACCGGAACTGAAAAACTTTGACCATCATCAGGACCTGGACATTCCGGCCAGCTTTGTGTTGTTGGCCGATTATCTGCATGTTTCGCACTTTTTAAGCCATAGCCCCTGGTGGCATTTTAAGGACAATATTGACCGCCGCGGCGGTTTTCGTGTGGCCCGGGATTTCGGCATGGACTCCCTGGACCCCTTGCACAGCCCGCTGGAAACATTTATGCTGAAACAGTTCGCCCAAAGCCCCATCTCCGTTTATCAACACATGAAAATGTTTGCCCGCGACCTCATCGAACACGGGCGCAAGCTGGAACAGCAGATCGCTTTCTGGAAAAACTGTCAGATGGTACAGATTAAGGACAAACGCGTGGCCGTGGGCATGACCGATGAAACCGGCGGCTCCCTGCCTTTCTTCGATACCCTCAGCGCCCCGCCGCACATCCGGGTTAACTATGACTCCCGGGGCGAAGGCTGGAGTCTTTCCACCATACGCGATGCCGAGGGGGTGGACTTTGCCCGGCTGGCCGATCACCCGGAGATAAAGTTCGCCCACAAAAACGGCTTTATCGCCAAAACTTACCGCCGCCTGCCCCTGGACAAGGTTTTTCAACTGGTGGAACAGGCCATACTGGAGCAGTAAAACCGATCTTGGCTCTCCTAACGGCCGGACAACACATCTTTTCAGGCGTGGCCCCGGCGGGTAGCTCCCGCCGGCCTGCCGATTCGCCGCTATTCTTTTTTGACTGTTTTATCTTATTATGTAACTTACCTTTTCAAAAAGAAAAGAGGTAAGATGAACCTGTATCTGCGTCTGATACGTTTAATTTTTAAAAGTTTCGGCTCCCCTAAAATAAGCAGCCTCTCTACCGGAAAATTACGTTTCAGGGTATGGCCTCATGATCTGGACATCAACGGTCATCTGACCAATGCCCGCTACCTGGCCTTTATGGACCTGGGCCGCACTTTTTTTACCGTTCAAACCGGCTTCTTTAAACAGATAATAAAAAACCATTGGTTTCCGGTGGCTAATGCGGTGGAAATTACCTTTATCCGCGAAATAAAACCCCTGGCGACCTTTGATTTGCATACCCGCCTGATCTTTTGGGATGAAAAGTATTGGTATTTTGAGCAACGATTTTTGGTAGACGGCCGTCTGCATGCCCTGGCCCATGTGCGCGGTGTTTTTATTGAAAAGGGAAAGATCGTTTTGCCGCAAAGATTGCTGGATGCTGTCGAACCCGGATTGCAAAGTCCGGAACCCTCCGCGGTGATAAGCGACTGGAAAAATCTGCTGGATAAAAAAAAGCAGGCCAATAGCGGCCAATAGGCGTTCCGGATATATTTTTAGTTATTGGGAAAGGCTCTTTTCGATGGCCGTTTTCAGGTCATCAAAAGATACCGGCTTCGTTAGTATATCACGCACGCCCATGGCTAACAGGGCCTCGGGTTCATAGTCATGCATAAAGGCGGTAATTATCAAAACCGGGAATCCCGGATGATCGAGAAACAACTTTTCGCAAAAAACCACCCCGTTCATTACCGGCATCTTTAAGTCAACAATCGCCATATCCGGTTGAAATTTTTTAAACTTTTCCAGGGCTACCAGACCGTTATCCGCCGTTTCGGTTTCATAGCCGATCATCTGCAGAAAATCGGCCAGCATCTCCTGAACATAGGGTTCATCATCAACGATTAGTATTTTTTTCATACCCAAATCCATTTATATTGAGCATTCATATTCGTCTGTAACGGAAATAAGATGAATATTTGCTAAAAATTGAACAAGAACTCAATTTAAGGTACGTTAGTATGTTAAACAGCTTTAAAACCGGACACCATACCGACCTGAAAAACGGAACGGGCTGCACGGTTATTTTACCGCCGGAAAACAACGTTACTTCCGCCAGCGCCCGGGGTGCCGCCACCGGCAGCCGCGAATATGCCCTGCTTATGCCGGATAAAAAGGTTCAGGCCGTGCAGGCCCTGTTGCTTACGGGAGGCAGCGCTTTTGGACTGAACGCGGCGGGTGGTGTTGTGCGGTTTTTGGAAGAAAAAGGTAGTGGCTACAAAACACCATACGGTGTGGTGCCCATTGTGGCCGGCGCCGTTATTTACGATCTGAACATCGGCAGCGCCCGGGTGCGTCCCGGTGAAGCCGAAGGTTATGCCGCGGCAAAAGAAGCGGCATTCAACAATACGCTTCAGGGCAATGTGGGCGCGGGTACCGGCGCCACCGTGGGCAAGTGGGCCGGACTGCAGCGGGCCATGAAGGGCGGACTGGGTTGGGCACACAGCAGGCATGGCGGAATAGAGGTCTCCTGCTGTCTGGTCGTCAATGCCGTGGGGGACGTGCTTGACGCCACGAACAACATTCTTGCCGGCGCCCATGAAGGGCAAGAGTTTTTAGGACAGGACAAAAGCCGCTATATGCAGGCCTTTGACCTGCCCTTTGGTAACACCGTTATCGGCGCCATATTATGCAATGCCCGTTTAAATAAACAGGAAGCCCATTACCTGGCCGATCGGGCCCATTTTGCCCTGGCCCGCCGTATCCGGCCCTCGCATACCAGCTATGACGGTGATTTGCTTTTTCTTTCCAGCGATTGCAGCGCGGACGAAATCCATTCCCTGGACCTGCTTTCCATAGTGATCAATGAGACGGTGGAACAGGCCATAGAAAACGCTGTTCTGCAGGCGCGGGAGTTGCATGGCGTGCCGGCTGCGGGCCGCTGATATGCTGGAGCTGGACTACCCCCGGGCCCTCGGTTTTTTAAAGTACGCTCTGCAAAACAGGGACAGGATCGATCTGGATGTTAAACGGTGTTATTGCGATTATACGGGCGACCGGGAGCGCCTCCTGCTGCGCTTCCGCTATCCGCTTTGCATTAATTTGCCGGAAGAAAAACCGCTGCGCGCGCTTGAAGGGCTTCCCGCAAAAATCCCCGGGCCTTATTCCATTTTATTGCTGCAGGCGGGCAATGCCGCCCTGGCCACGGTGGAAAACGGTCGCATAACCCATCATAATGTTATCAGCAAATATGTGACGCGTAAAAAGCAGGGTAAGGCCCAACTCAACTATCTGAATACCAAAGGCAAGTCGCGCGCCGGATCGCGTATCCGCCTGAAGAACATGGCTCTGTTCATTGATGAAGTGCTGGACTGGTTTGACACACACCTTGGCAACCGTCATCAAACCCTTTTGTACAGCTGTCCGCCCCCCTTGTGGGGCCTGCTGTTCTCCGGCAAACGGCAGCCGCCTTTTACAAAAAAGGATTCCCGTTTGCGGAAGATTCCCCTTGATATAAACATACCGCGCTTTGCCGAAGTTAAACGGGCCCGCCATGAAATAGAACAGGGCCGGCTGGAGTGGAGCGACCCTCTGCCCGATGCCGTCCGGGAAGAAATAACGCGTTTGTGGGAGGGGGGAAGAGACACACCAGACTGAGGCTGAAAAGGTGTATCCTATGGCCAAATAACACTATTTATAAGAACTTTCTTTGATTGCTAAAAGATACATTCCTTTTCTGCCATAGAATAGAATTTCTCTTTACAGCATTCAACTGTACCAACTTATATCCATGATATTCTTTTTTTCGACGCTCATCCCGCGGGCGGGTAACCCGCCCGAGGATGTCGTCTTACATGACCGGCGGCCGGAGGGGAATTCAGCCGCCTTACGGTCATGGTTGAGGGGTTGTTTTATACACAAGTGTCCAGGGAGGTCCCACACCCCGACAAATCTTTTCCATGTCAAAGTAAAGCTCCCGTTTTACTTTATAACTTCTGTAACGCCCGCCGGAGCTAGTTTAACTTCCAGCCCATGGCGCCTTTTTCCGTCTTTTTTAAAATATCTTCCAGCCTCCGTCGCAATTCCCGGGGGGTTTTTAGCGGTGGAACGGATTGATAAATCGCCGCGTCCCTTTCCAGTTCCTCCAGCGCCTCCACCATATCAATACTGCGCCGCGTAAGGTGGGCATAACGCAAGGCGCCCGGATCAAACAGACGCCGGTCAATTAAAAAGTCTATCTTTTTGGTGCATCGGCAGGGATTGTCCGCGTTGGCCAGGCCGCACTTATTTTCCAAAAAGACACGTATCTTTTTGCGCGAGCGGGCCAGGCGCTGGCGAAAATTTTCGGGGGAGATGTTCAGCACTTCCGCCCCTTCCCTGCTGTTATAGTTCATCACCACCGTCAGGATATAGATCATACGATCCGTCTCTTCCAGGCACAGCAGCAAACCCTGCGTGCAACTGACCTTCACCTCTTCTTCCAGCAGGGCCAGCTCTCCCGCGTTGCGGGCATGGCTCACCGTGTCCGAATGACCGGCGTCAATCACGGCGGCATATTCATCAAAAGACATGGCAAACTGCCGCGATTGCCGCCCCTTGACGTTTATCAGGTGGTTAACCGCAATTTTATAAACCCAGGTTGTAAATTTACTGTTACCCCGGAAGGTGCTCAGACGGGTTATCACCTTTATCAATATCTCCTGCGTAGCGTCCCGGGCATCCTCGGGAAAAAGAAGCATCTTTAAGGAAAGATTATAAATCATGTCCTGTATGCATCCTATCACCTGTTCCAGGGCCTGTTTGCTGCCGTCGATGGCTTCGCTTACCAATTGTTCCGTATCCTTTTGCATATTTCTCCGCTCAACATAGTATTAGACACAAGAAGTGTCCGACTGTGACACTGTTTATATTTTTTTTGATTTAAAAACGGGACGGATGTGTAGTATACGAAAAAACCAACGCCTTTTCAGAAAAAGTAGCCTAATACTGCAACAAACTGCTGTTACGGTTATACTTGGTAAGCTTAATATCCTTCAGCGTGGGCTCCTTGATATTGATCTGCAGCGAATAGTAGCCCTTGAGCGGCTGCCAGTTAAAGCTCATTTCCCAGCAATGGAGGTCGCGATAGATATCGATATTCTGATACACCATCTCCTTGCGCACCAGATCAAAATTGGCTCGCCAGCGTATCTTCCAGTTTTCGGTCAGTTTAAAATCCGCCGTGGAGGTAAGGCTGATGCGCTCCAGGCCGGCATCGGCGCCGGGGCGGTTGTAGGAGTAGCTCAGGTTAAAAGCCATGGACCAGGGCAGCTTGATTTTTTTGGCCGCCTGCTTTTCCCGGCGCAGATTGCTGTTGGTGATATTGGCCCGGGGCAGCTCCAGGTCAAGGCTGTCCGCAGCCACACTGTCAACATCACTTTTTTTCTGTAACGTTCCCTGAAAGGATTCCAGCACTTTTTGATCCAGGCGAAAACTCAGCGAGGTGCTGAATGAGGTCAGCCGCGGCAGCCATTGCCCTTTGTCGAAAATGAGCGTCCTGCCATCGGTTTTGCCGTCGGCGCCCAGAGCATAAATACTGTGCGTGGCCCGGGCGTTAAGGGTTTTGCCCAGCACCCTGGTGGTGTAGTTGGATGAGATATTGCCCCATTTATAGGTATCGGCCAAAAAATTGTAGCTGGTGGAAAAATTAGCCTGCAGGATATCAAACTTCTTTTCATTACCCTCTTCATCAATGCTTTTACCTTGAAAGCGATTGTTCAGGCTCAGGTTCATACGTTGGGATTTTCCCAGACGGGTGGCGCCGTAGGGTGATTTCTGAAACTTGTCGATGGCCACGCGGCCCAGACCGGTATCCACATAGGTAAAATAGCCAAACTGCTCATCCGAAAAATCGGGGGTGATGCTGTAGTTGATGCCGGGATCGATAACATGGCGGATATATTTCAGGTTGCCGATGTTGGGCTCAAACAGCCCGTAAAGCTTGGTGCGCATGCCTACGGAAGCATTAAAAGTATGACGGGCAGCAAACTGTTTTTTCTGCTCGCGGATAATGGCGCCCGTGGCCGGGTCATAGCGTCCTACGGTAATTTCATCCGTCCATACTTCGTCAAAATTAAGGCTGGGTGTCAGGTTAAAGTAACCCACCTTTTGGGCCATGCTGAGGCGCGCGTTATGTTTTATGCCATAAGCGCTTTCATCCACAAAGTAGGTGGAATCGGTCCCGGTGCTGTCCACACGTATCTGCCGGCGAGTACGGGAGCCCTTGCCGATGGCCTGGCTGCTGTAATCCAGATAGATATTCTGGTACCAGTCCCTGCCGGCCGCCGGTTTTTTTCCGGTAAACAGTTGAAACAGCGTGGTTTTACGCGTGCTGTAGGAAAGACGGGGCAGGATATAACTGCTTTCACCGGTTTGCAGGTTTTCCGTGCGGCTGAGCGACACATTGATGCTGCTGCGTTCAAAACGCTTGGAAAGGGTCAGGTTGGAGGTGATTAACTGATTCAAACGGTCGTTCACATTGGGCGATACATCACGTTGCAGGTCTTTATCACTTTGAAAGCTGCCATAACCGGAAATACTGAAGCTGGGATCGATGGTCTGATTATGACTAAAGTTAAAACGCCAGCGTTGCCGTTTCCTTCCCGTGGCCGGATCCACCGGGTAATATTCCCCGGAGACCTTTCCATTCAACAGATAACGAATCTTATAATTCATATTGGCCCGGTAGGTAAAGCCCAGCTTATCATAAAAATCGGTAATAAAAGTGCCGTCAAAGTAATCGTTTGGGGCCCAGTAGTAACCGAATCCGCGTAAAAAGCGGCCGCCGGCGCGGCTTTCGCCATAACTGGGCAGCAGGATGCCCGACTGCCGCCCGGACTTGTTTGGAAAAATGCCAAAGGGCACGGCCGCCAGGGGAATATCCGCCAGATAAAAATAGATGGGCCGCGCCACAACCCGGTCGCGTACTTTGATGCGCATCTCATCGCTTTTAAAGTAAAAATGGGGATTGTCCGGCAGGTCACAGGTGGTAAAATAGCCCTCACGCACAAACAGGGTACTGTCGGCCACCTTATAGATATGTTCACCCTTATAATGGCCGGGGTCCATATCCGTACGTCCGACCTCAATCTTGCCTCGCTGGGTGTTTAAGTCATATTCGATGGTGCGGCCATACATGGGCGGCTGGCCCTTTTCCGTAAAAACCGGCGTTCCACGCAGAACCGGATTGCCCTCCGCGTCGGTGGAATCAGCCACGCCGGATGCGTAGAGCATGTTTTTTTCCTTATCGATTATGATTCGTTCGGCGGCCAGCGTCATCGTTTCGTATTTAATTTGCGCGTTGCCCGAAAGATAGATACGGTTGTGCTTAATACTGATGGAATAATGATCCGCCGTATAAACAATTTTATCGGTCAGGGCGGAGCTTTTTTTTGTAGAAGAAACGGCCAGGCTGTCAGGCGGGGTAAGCAGGGAATCCGCCGGTGTGCGCGCGGGCAGGGAAGAAAAAGCGCCCCATAACAGGGCGCAAAACAGCAGCGGTTTACTCTTCATACACTAGTGTCGCCTTTATATCCGGATCAGGACTTTTTGTTTTTGCGTGAGCGTCTTTTCCTGTTACTCTTCTTAGGTGCTTCGGGTTTCGCTTTTTGCGGGCGCGGTACAAAATCGGGGTCTTCCAGCAACGAAAAGTTAATATCCCGGCGGGCAACATCCACTGACTCTACCTGTACCTCCACCCGGTCTCCCAGACGGATATGACGGCCGGAATGGCGGCCGGTCATGGAATAGGTGTCCTCATCATAGATGTAATAGTCGTCGGTCATCTTCACCATGGGCACAAAACCTTCGATATAGGTTTTTTCCAGTTCCACATAAATACCGCTGGCCGTAACCCCGGCGATAACGCCAAAAAAGTTTTCACCGATATGCTGTTCGATATACTCCACCTGTTTGAGCTTAATGGAGTCACGTTCGGCATCTACTGCCAGGCGTTCTTTTTTTGAGCTTTGCAGGCAAATTTCCGCCACCTTGCTGTTGAGCTTTTTAAGGTCGCGGGGTTTTTCCGCGGCGTACAAACGCAGCAAGCGGTGTACTTCCAAATCAGGATAACGGCGGATGGGCGAGGTGAAATGGGTATAGTCCTCGAAAGCGAGCCCAAAGTGCCCGACATTCTTTTCCGAATAGATGGCCTTCATCATCGAACGCAGGGCCACCTCTTCGATCACCGTTTCCTCCGGTTTGCCTTTTATGGATTCAATGATCTGCTGAAACCAGAAAGATGATATTTTTTTAGGCGTCTTAAACGGCACCTTAAGGGCCTTGAGCAGATTGGTGAAACGGGTCAGTTTTTCAGCGCTTGGTTTTTCGTGTATGCGGTAGATGAAAGGCGGCGGGCTTTTATATCCCGGCAGGGTTTTGATATGCGCGGCCACGGTCTGGTTGGCCAGCAGCATAAATTCTTCGATCATACGGTGGGCCAGCAACCGTTTTTTGGGAATGATTTCCACCGGCTTGCCTTTTTCATCCAACACAAACTTCACCTCGGGGGTCTCAAAGTCGATGCTGCCCAGGGCAAAGCGTTTTTTGGTCAATCGGCGGCTCAGGGCCATCATCTCTTCCAAAACCGGCAGGTTGGGATCGTCGCGCTTCTCATCGACGATGGTTTGCACTTCCTGGTAGTTATAGCGCCTTTTGCTGTGGATCACCGAAGGCTGTATGGTGTGGCTGACCACCTCCAGCTCTTTGTTGATCTCCATGAAGCAGGTAAACGCCAGGCGATCCACGTTGGGCTTAAGGCTGCACAGATCGTTGGAAAGCTTTTCCGGCAGCATGGGTATTACCCGGTCTACCAGATAAACGCTGGTGCCGCGGTTCAGGGCTTCCTTGTCCAGAATGGAGCCCTCTTCCACAAAATGGCTAACGTCGGCGATATGCACGCCCAATTGGTAATTGCCGTTGGGTAGTTTTTCCAGGGAAACGGCATCGTCAAAATCCTTGGCGTCTTCCGGGTCTATGGTAAAACAGAGGTGATCGCGCAAATCCAGACGTCCCTGCAGCACCTTTGCCGTGATGCGGGCGTTCTTTTTGGCCGCTTCGGCTTCCACTTCCCGGGGGAATTTTACCGGCAGGTTATGGGCATAGGCCACGGAGATGATATCCAGCCCCGGCGTATCGGCATCACCCAAAATTTCCACAATGGTACCTTCGGGGTTGTGCTGATCGCTATCCCAGCGGTCAAAGGAAACCAGTACCTTTTGTCCGTCCCGGGCGTTCATGGTTTTGTCCTCGGCCACAATGATATCGCGGTATATTTTAGTGGAATCCGGCACAATGTAACGATAGTATTCCGTTTCGTGATATGTTCCGACGATAATACTGCGGAAACGCTTAACGATAGAGGTTACATAGCCTTCGCGGCGGCGGCCGCCCCGGCTTTGGGCATAAAGCTGTACCTCCACCACATCCCTGTCCAGCGCGGTATTCAGGTTTTGGCGGGCAATAAAGATGTCGTCATCCAGCCCCTCCACGCTGACAAAAGCAAAGCCCTGGCGGGTCAGGCTGATTTCACCCACATAACGGCTGACACCCTGATAGACATAGGTATGACCCTTGCCGCGACGGATCAAACCTTCTTTAACCAGATTGTTCAGGGCTTTTTCAAACTCATGATAGTTCTTCTTTTTGATGTTCAGCATGTGGCTGATCTGTTTACGCGGCAGGGGCGATTTACCGTGATCCTTCAGAAGCTTTAAAAGTTCGGCTTCCATTTTACTGTTTTTTTCCGTTCCCATAGGTCGTTCCTTATGGTTGAATGTGTAAAACCCGGTCGATATGATTCAGGTCTTTATAGAGTGTATATGAGGCAAAGTTAAAGCTTTTGCTCATGGAAATTATTTTTTCCGGTTGTGAGCCGCTCATCTCCAGCATAAGATGACGGCATATCAGTTCCCGGGTTGCAAGCATTTCAAATATACGGCCATAAAAGCGCAGTCCGTCTCCTTCGTCGGTCAGCGCCGGACGCGGCTCATGTTCCCGTACCTCCGGCGGCAGCGTCTCCATCTCGTCGCGCCGGATATAAGGCGGATTGGAAACGATGATATCAAAGCTGTTATCACCTTCCCAGGCGCTTGTTATATCCCTGTTCATCCAGCGCGGACTTATATCGCCGGGCTGCAAGAGAGCGGTGGCATTTTCCGCGGCGGTTTTCAGGGCGGCGGAACTGATATCAACCCCGGTCAGCCGCGCTCCGGGATAAAGCCGGGCCAGGGAAACGGCGATAATGCCGCTGCCGGTTCCGATATCCAGTATCTTCGGCTCTTTTAAGCTTTCCTGCAATGCCAGGACTTTTTCCACCAACAGCTCGGTTTCCGGACGGGGAATCAGCACATGGGGCGTCACCTTAAAATCCATGCCCATAAAAGCAGCCGTACCCGTAATATACTGCAAAGGTTCGTTTTTCGCACGCCGGGAAACAAAGTTCCGGTAGCGGTTTAGCTCATCATCGGCAAGGGGCCGGTCATATTCCAGATAAAGCTGAACCCGCCGCATATCGAGCAGATGCGCCAGCAATATCTCGGCATTTAGCCGTGGATTTTCAATGGCCTTTTGGGTGAAATACTCTGTGGTCGTTTTTAAAATATCGACGATGGTCCATCTTGTCCGGGTCATGTCAGAGAATCAGCAGATAAAAGAAATGGTATACATGAGGCTAACTTACGAAATATCAGGCTTATTAAAAAGAAAGCCTCAAATTTAAAAATCGTTGGTATTCTTGCCGCTCTTTTTTAGTTTAGCGATATGGACTTAAAAAACAAAACCGCCCTGGTGACCGGATGCGCCGTGCGCCTGGGCCGGGCCATCAGTCTGGAACTCAGCTCGGCGGGATGCGCCATCATCGGTCACTATCACAGTAGCCGGGAAGAAGCGGGAACGCTGAAAGATGAAATCACCCGTTCCGGTGGTCATATTGAGCTGCTCCGGGCCGACCTCTCCGATTCCGCGGAAAGAGAGAGCTTTATTCAAAGGGTAAACGCCCTGCCCCGGCCGCCGGATATTTTGGTCAATAGCGCCGCGATTTTCTTCCCCACGCCGCTGGCAAGCGCCTCCGAAGAGGAATGGGAACGGTTGATGGATATAAATCTCAAGCCCTTGTTTTTTCTTTCCCGGGCCCTGGGGCTCAGGATGAAGGCGCGGGGTGCGGGACGCATCATTAACATCGGCGACACCGCCTGGCACGCCCCCTGGGCCGATTATATCCCTTATCTGATAACCAAGGGCGGGGTGAACACCCTCACCCGCGGACTGGCCCGCGCTCTGGCGCCAAATGTGCTGGTCAACTGTATCAATCCCGGTCCGGTACTCATGCCCGGGGATTACAGCCCGGCGCAAATAGACAAAGCCCTGGAACGCACGCTGTTGCAACGGGAGGGGTCGGCGGAAGACATTGCCCGCGCGGTGCGCTTTTTGGCCGAAGCGGACTACATCACCGGCGCCTCCATTCCCGTGGACGGAGGAAGACACATCGGGTGAAGGCGCTGTTGCACGATATAAAAAACTGCCGCCTGTGTGAAGACTTTCTGCCTTTGCCGCCGCGACCGGTTATGAATGCCCATCCCGACGCCAAAATCATCATCACCGGACAGGCGCCGGGACGCAAGGTGCACGCCTCGGGCGTCATGTGGAGCGACGCCAGCGGGGAACGCCTGCGCGGCTGGCTGGGCGTGGATGAAACGCTTTTCCATAACCCGCTCCTTTTTAGCCATCTGCCCATGGGCTTTTGCTATCCGGGAAAGACCGCTTCCGGCGACGCTCCGCCCCGGCCGGAATGCGCGCCCCTGTGGCACCCGGCTGTTCTGCAACATCTGCAAGCGGAGCTGCACCTGCTCATCGGGCAGTACGCGCAGCGTTATTATCTTAAACAGCGTTTTAAAGGGTCATTAACGGAAACCGTCCAACATTTCCGCGAATATCTGCCCCGTTATTTTCCCCTGCCCCATCCTTCTCCGCGCAACCGGGCCTGGTTTACAAGAAACCCCTGGTTTGAACGGGAGGTTGTACCGGAACTGGAGCGGCTCATTTCCGCCATACTACGCAAAAAAGACCTGGCTTAACTGACGCCTGTCGCTTGTTAGAGACAGACGCACTCCTTTTTGTCTGAATATCGATACAAAATATTTCCCCCGTCGCCGCCTCTTCCGCATATAACGGTGCGTTCCACCCGGAAACCGGGCATGGCATGACACTTGCCCCCTACCCGACAAATTACCACAATACAGGCAGGAGGCGTTCATGAAGAACTCTTTTCTGGTTTATTCCAAATCCATTTTAATTATTCTGCTTAGCGCGGCCAGCGCATTTTCACAAATACGGGAAGGAACTTCCGCCGGGATTGTCTATACCTCGGCTTCGGTAAAAAACCCCTGGCTGGAGAATGTTTCGGCAAACAGCTCGCCGGTTGAGGCCTCCGTCACAAGATGGAGCATTCCCATTCAGGGCGCCGGATACGGCGGTTCCTTTCATTATGATTTCTCCAGTGATTTCGCCGGACTGATTCTTTTAAGCGCTTTTTACAGTGAAAATACCCCTCCACGCTTTGCAAGCAACAAGAACTTCTCGTTTGTCGATATCGATCTGGTCAGCGGACGCTTTTCCACGGAGCTTTTCAGTATTGGGCTTCCGGTTTTGGCCGGCCTTCAGGGCGGCTTTGGCTATATGGGCACCTATGCCGACAAAAAAGCGGGCCTTAACTACTTTGAAAGGGGCTCCTACGCCTCTTATGGGCTGAACGCATCCACCAACATACTCATGGGCCCTCAGCTGCTGCATTTTATTTTCCTGTATAACTGGGTTTCCATGGGCGATAAAATAAAGGGCCGGCGGCTGGAAATGGAGATCGATTATTTTCCTTTTTCCGAAAGCAGCAACTTTAGGTTTACCCATATCAAGTTTTTTTCCAGATATACCACCATGAACTATCCCGACAAGTTCTCGATTCCGGGACTTGAATATTCGGATTTTCAAATAGGCGTGGGACTGATGCTGAACATAATTTATTAACAACATAGTGCTCCGGGCATGCGCAGACGGGCCTGGGCGCTTTGCCGGGCAGCTTTTACGGATTGCCAACCGTAAAAAGGGGCGGTACGATGGTTTGGCCGGGAAAGTGCTTTTTCAGCACCATCATCCGCGTGGGGTTTATGCGCAGGGTATCCAATACATTCTGATAGATAGTAACGGGTATTCTGTTTTGAAGGCTGTCGAGAAATACTTTTCGTTTATAGGTGTCCCGGGGCAACAGACGGCGGTTTTTCTGTGCCCGGTAGGCCGAATGCCACATGGCCATTTGCCAATGGACAAAGGACGTGTTACCGTATCCCCGCGCAAGCGCTTCCCGGTAAATAAGCTCGTCATCCAAAAGGCGGCGCGCGGTTTTAATCAGGCTGAACTTAAAGGCGCTCTCGCTTTTATAGCTCAAGGGATAAGGAGCGGCGAACAATTCCCTCAACAGGGTTGCCACCGTCCACGGTTTTCCCTCATTAAAGGCGATAACTTCTTCCCGCAAAAGCTCCCTGTCACCGTTCATCAGGGTGGTCAGTTTTTTCCGGGGGGGAGCTTCATCCCCGCCAAGGGTTTCCTCCAGCAAAAAAGTTGTCATACGCCTAAAAACGTCCTTATTCAGGCGATAGGGTTTTTGGGGAAAACGCTCTTTTAAATAGCGGGCAAACAGTTTTTCCTTTTGTAACCGGCGCCAGCTTTTCAATAACGATCTTCTTTTTTGCAGAAAATCCCCCCGTGAAACAATATAGAGGGGCCACTCCTGCCGTACGCGAAAAGTGATATAACGACGGCCGATTTTAAGAGGCCCGATCTTTTTTCCCATCGGTGCGGAAAAAAGGGTGTCTTCCAGAACGGGCAGTTCACCGCTGTATTGCAGGGTGTCTCTTTGCAGGCGATGACGGACGCTTTGGGGGTTTTCAATCCAGGCCCGGGTGAGCATTTGCCCTTCCGTTTCATTGGCCGTGCTTAAAATTTCCACATCCCGCTGGCGGTTCATCTTTAAATAAAGCTGCCACAGGTCGTTATCATCGGACTTTATTTTACTCTCGATTTCGCCCCGCCAAAAGGATTCGATCACAGCCTTTTTTTCACGCCGGCGGCTAAATATCTCTATAGCCTCATCATTGTGTTTCTTAAGCGCGCCAAGCATTTTTTCGGCTATCAGCGCCTGCAGAACTTCATTTTTATAACTCTGAGGATTCTTGCCGGCCGGGAGCGGACTGTAGTTAGCCCTGTCCCTGAATTCGGCCGCGGTAAGGGCATAGTCGCCCACCCGGGCCACAACCGCTTCGCCTGACTGCTTGCCGCAGGAAAACAGGATGATAAAAAGGAACAAAAAAGAAAGTCGTTTCATTGCCGGATGATATATATTTCGATGTACTGTCATAAAAAAAGATTCCCCTGACCATAAATGGAAAGGGGAATAAAAGGTTTCATTAAAAACGGATGGTGTTATTTCCTAAAACTTAAGGCGCAGGGAAAAGCGCTGCGTGTTGTCGCTCAGGCGGCCAAAGTCGGCATAGGCGTAATCCACTATCAGGCGCATGGTGCCTTCAATGCGTAAATCCAAACCGATGCCGGCGGTCATGCCTTCCTCGGTATCGGCGCGGAACAGGGATTTATAGCCGCCGCGCACAAAAAACATATTATCCCAGCCATATTCAAAGCCCACATTAACCGCTTCATAGTTGTCATTGGGGGTTACGGCGTCAACACTTACCAAAAAGCTGTTTTTCTCGCTTAACTCAAATTGCCGGGCCAGACCCACCTGGAA
>JALXBH010000099.1 GCA_026991535.1 Calditrichia bacterium
GGGGTAATACCCAGCCCGCGTAAAAAATCGTCCGTTCCCTGCCAACTGTCCACGGCGCTGAGTAAACCGATGGAGTATTCTCCGGCATTGCCGCTCAGCTTCAGGCCGCCGACGGGGTCCACAATCTGCCGGGTATAAAGGGCTTCTATGGGTGTTTCAAAAATATCCATGCCTTCCAGAAAGAAAAGACGCTTTTCCCGGTAATAGAGGGGCGAACGGCGGTTAACATCAATCAAATTGGCGTCCGACTCTACCTGGCTGAAGTCCGGGCGGTAGGTGCCATAAATATTTATGCCCGATGTTAATCCGTATTTCAGTCCCAGGCCAAAATTGGCCTTCAGCGGATCATAGGAGAAGGCGTCGTTTTTAAGACGCCCCGATTGCGAGGCGGTAACCTCGGGCAAAATGGAAACCGGCCTGCGGGCGTTAATGCCGCTTATATTTTTTAACTGCCCCAGTTGACCGACAAACTCCGTGGAAAAGTTATCCAGCCTGGGCCATGTGATATCATGATTAAGATATTGTGTGCGTCTGAAAAGGGCTATCCGCCAGTTCATCACATCTTTATCGGGGAAGGATATGCTGCTAAAAGGTATGCGTGCCTCGACGATGTAACCCCTGGAAAACAGGCGTCCCTTTGAATAGTACAAAAAGTCCGGTTTTAAATCTTCCCCTACAAATTCCCGATAGAGTCCGTCAGACTGAATACCAAGAGGATTAAAAGAAAAGCGATAGGCCGTCTGCGAACCGTCAAAGGTATCTATAAAAATGGCCACAACGTCATCGTCGTCTATGCGGTCCCTTTTGGCCAATGTGGCCCGGATTTTAGAGGGATCGTCATAAAAGGCAATAAAAGCCACGTAAAGGTTGTCCGCGTCATAGGCCAGCAGCGCGGCGGTACGCTCCTGTGCCGGCAAACCCGCTTCGGGCATAAAGGTATAAAAATCATCTATGCGCGTGGCCTTTTTCCAGATGGGCTCCGTAAGGCGGCCATCCACCGTAATGGTTTGATCCACCCGGGCCAGTTCCCTGCTAAACGGGCCTGGCGCCGCATCGAGCACTCCTACTAGACAAAAAGCCGCCAGCCAAACAGTTAAACGTGCCTGCATTAACCTACTTCTGTACTGTAAATAAAATGTATAACCCCAAAAGGAGAAAAATAAGATTAGCCAACCATGCCGCAAGCATGGGTTCAAGGGCGCCCTGGTGGCCGAATACCTGGCCGATGCGGATAACAATAAAATATGAAAAGCTGATTAACAGACTAATCGCGAAATTTAACCCGGTCCCGCCGCGTCTTTTCCGTGAGGCAAAGGGCGCCCCGATCAATGTGACTATTAAGATAGCAAATGGCATGGAAATTTTCAATTCTCTTTCAACCAGCCATTTACGCGGATTGGCTCCCAGGGACTGCAATTCACTGATATAGGCATCTAACTCCATATAACCCATTTCCTCGGGCTTGGGTTGTAAGTCCACCAGGTTCTTGGGCAGAACCCTGCTGTCCCGGATTACCGTATCCCTTATGCCGCGCACATATTCTTCTTCCCGGACAAACTGCCGAACCGTAACCTGCCGAAGGTGCCAGCTGCTATCCTGCCAACTCATGCTTTTGGCGTCTATGCGGCCGCTGAGCCGTCCCGAATCATACATTAAAAAGCTGACTTCCGTGGCTGTGTTTTTTTTATTGTTAAAAAATTTTACCGCCAGCATGCGGTTGGGCAAATCCTGAACATATATATTGTTGTTTAAGCGGGTCTGGTTTCTGGGATTTTTTCTTATCTCATACCGTTCCAGATCCAGACGGGTGCGGTTGGCCCCGGGAACAACGGTTTCATTAAAAACCATCGACAACAGGCTTAAAATCACCGCCGCGATAAACAGCGGCGCCAATATACGGTACAGGCTGACCCC
>JALXBH010000100.1 GCA_026991535.1 Calditrichia bacterium
TGTTGGATGGTGAAAATATAGAATATCGTTTTTTAGGTGAAAATTTCAATATGCTGGAACCGATGGTGCAGCCGGCGCGGCTGAATGTCTGGTATGATCAGGTGGATAAGGCGCGCGAGTTGTTGTCGGATTTCAATGGTTCCTTTATGGCCATTGGCAGCCCGGATGAAGAGTAAGCGCCTATTGAGCCAGCCACTGGCAAAGTTTGTCCACGCCCTCCAGAATATGGGCAAAATGGCGTTGCTGAAAGTCTCCGTTAAGCGTGCATGTTTCGCCCATGGACGCACAATCTCTTAAGGCGGCGGCGCCGTCAAATTCCACAAAGGCCATGCGTACCGTAAGTTCCTCCAGGGCTCTGCCAAAAACCGAGCCGGGCAGGGCGGCCACGCCCGTTTCATCCAAAAGGCGGCGGCACAGATCGCGGCTGTTGGTAATACCCCGTTCATAGAGCCGTTCCTTAAACGGTCCGAAATCCGGAAAAATATAAAAGGCGCCCCTGGGCTCGGTAAGGGCCACCCCCGCCTTGCGCATACGGTCGTAAATGGTTTTAGCCAGCGCGCGCAGTATTTTTCGCGAGTGGTTCAGGTAGGTCTCTATGTCGGGCCCGCCCTGAAAGGCGCGGATAGCGGCGTGCTGAATGGGCGCGGAAGTGGAGGTGTAGGTCTCGCTGGCAATAACGGCCATGGAGTCCTGCAGCCATCGTAAACTTTTAGGAAAGGCAAAAGTGCCCAGCCGCCAGCCGCCGGCGCCGCACCACTTGCTTAAGCCACTGCTAACAATGGTGCCCTCGGGGTAAAAACGGGCAATGGAGATGTGCTGATTTTTAAAATGGAGTTCGCCGTATATTTCATCGGACAAAAGTATCAGCCGGTATCTGCGGGCCACCTGGGCCAGCTTTTTCAGTTCCTCCGTCACATAGGTGTTCCCGGTCGGATTGGCCGGATAATTTAAAATAAGTATACGTGGATGATCGGGGTCCTGGCGGCAAAAGGCTTCCAGAGTTTCCGGGGTCAGGTGCCATTGCTGAAAACTTTGCGTGGGCAGCCAGTGGATATTACGCCCGATGATGGAGGCCTGAGGGGCGTAGGAAACCCAGGAAGGGGTGGGGATGATCAGGTCGCCGTAATAGGCCAGTTGCAGGATAAACATAAGTTCCTTTGAACCGGGGCCTATCATGATGTCTTCCGCCGTGAAGCTGAGGTGCTGACCGCGGTTGTGATAGGCGGCCACCTCTTCACGCAGCGCTTCCA
This sequence comes from Calditrichia bacterium, assembly GCA_026991535.1. Lineage (GTDB taxonomy): Bacteria > Calditrichota > Calditrichia > Calditrichales > J004 > J004. Next base: position 1,251 of record JALXBH010000100.1, read on the forward strand.
GGCCCTTTACCGGCAAATAGTCTTTCTGATGGGCGTTCAGTTGCAGGGCGTCCACCACCGGGTCGGGAACGGGAAAGGGGGATTGCCCCAGTCCGAACTTGTATATTTTTTTTCCGGCCTTCTGCAAGGCGTGGGCCCGGTCATTGATTTCCAGCGTGGCCGACTGTTGCTTGCCACGTACATTGAGATTGATATTAACCGGTGGTGAGTAGTGTGCCCGTTCCTTCATCCTGGGTTCCCGCCATGAAAAAAAATAGTGATACTGGCTGACATGATCGCAAGTTTAACACTATTTATGAAAAATAAAAGTATAAAATTATTTTATCCCCTTTCGGGCCTGCCCGCGGCTCCGGCTCAATAGAGCCGATTGGCCAGTTCGGCCAGGCGGCACTCCACCGAGTTGTCGGTGCGTATCTGGTCGAAAGGGATGGATGTTTCCCTGCCGGCCTGAACGGCGGGCATGCAATGGTTCTCCCCGGCATTGATCATTTCCACCAGTCTGCGGGCCATGCGTTGGGCCAGGGTGATGTCCATGTTGTTGGGCGCGGCGCCTCTTATATCCCGGGAGAAGGGTTCGCAAACCACCTTTTGCTTTGTATCCAGCCCGTGCTTCAACAACTCGTCGCGAAAAAATTCCGCCGCGTTGCCCTCATAGCCGCTCTTTTTTCTGAAATCCCTTTTATAACCTTCCGCCACAACGATAACCGTGTTGCGCCGGCTGTTAATGGCTTCGGCGATTTTTTTTAAATCATAGGTGGAGCCGGGTAAAACGGCCAGGTGGGCGCCGGCGCCCAAACAGGAGTGCAGGGCATGAAAACCGCCCCGGGCGCCCATCATTTCTATGATGTAGCAGCGTTGGTGCGTGCGGGAATCCGCCATGTAGCAGTGTATTTTGTCCGCCCCGGCCTCCACACCGGTAAATTCACCGATGCAGCTGGTGCCGTAAACGTCGCTGTCTATGGTTACGGGAATAAAGTAAACCTTAACGTTTTCCGGCAGGTGGCCGGCCAGGGCCCGCGTTCCGGCAAAGGTTCCGTTTCCGCCAATTCCGATAACGATCTTCACCCGTCGCTTAACAATATTATCCGCGGCCTGTTTTTGCAGGGCGCTTTTTTTAAAATCGGGGAAGCGCTCGCTGCGAAAATTGGCACCCCGTTCCGAACGCAGGGGAGGTGAAAAGATGACGCCGCGTATGGTATCCAGTTGCCGGAAAACCTTTGTATCGTAAATCAGACAGCGGTAATCCTCGTTACGATTGGAGACAAGGGAGCGAAATCCGGCGGCGGCGATAAAAACCTGGTGGCCCTGTTTTTCAAGATATTCGGAAAGGAAAGCCGTTACCGAGTTGTAGCCGGGGGCGCAGCCGCCATCCTGTATCAGCAACACATCCATTTGGTTGTACAGGGCTTCGCCCTGATTTAAAAAACGGCTCATCTGGAAGACAAAGGTTTTGTATATCTTGGCCCGTAAATCGGGAGAGACATAAGCATCGTCTTCCAGGCGGGCTCTGCTGAGCTGGATAAGCACACCGTCCGACCAGGCCACAATGGTGCCCGTGTGTGTATGTTCATCCAGCAGGGCCACTTCTCCAAACATATCGGCCCGGCGGTATTGTTTCAGGGTATGGCCGAAACGGGTCAGGCAAAAAACGCCCTCCAGCACCACGCTGGCCCGGTCTCCTGTTTCGCCCTCCTTAAAAACCGTTTCCCTGGCTTTGTAGGTGCTTGTGGTACAAATAGAGGCTATGTGCCGGATTTCATCATCCGTGAGTTGTGTAAGCGCCTCAACGGCGCGCAGGGTAGTGTAAATATCTTGTGCTGTGTGGGCCATGGCTGTTCTCCGCGTACATTTTGCCGGTAGGGTCTCTTTTTGCGCAAGTTATCCACCAGAGATGATTCGTGCAAATAACCGCGGGCTTTTCTATATTTATCACCGAAGTCAAACAAACGATAAAATACGTAATGACAAAAGAGCGTTATCTGAAAATTGTGGCCATGCTGCGTCGCCGCCAGCCGGACCTTACCGTTATTATGGAAGGGGTGCATAAGGCGCATAATCTGGCGGCCATCGCCCGCAGTTGTGACGCGGTGGGCATCAGCGATGTTCATGCCATTACCAGCAAAAAGGAACTGGGTATAAAAAAAGGCGTGGCCATGGGCAGCAACCGTTGGCTGGATATGCATCTGCATACCTCTATTGGGGATATAGCCATGTCCCTGAAAAACAGGGGCTTTCAAATCATCGCCGCCGATTTTAATGAACGGGCCCGGGACTACCGCCAGCCGGACTATACCCGGCCCACGGCCCTGGTGGTGGGGCAGGAGTTGTTTGGCGTAAGCGAGGAGACCCTGGCCCTGGCCGATCAATCCGTTTTTATACCCATGAAGGGTATGGTACAGTCGCTTAATGTTTCGGTGGCCACCGCCGTCGTTTTGTATGAGGCGCACAACCAACGGGAAAAGGCCGGCATGTACGGGCGTTCGCCGGAGGATGAACGGGCTTTTGCCCGGGTGGTTTTTGAAAAATGCTATCCTCGCCTGGCGGAACAATACAGAAGAAGGGGCGAGGATTATCCCGAACTGGATAATGAGGGGAAAATTGTAAAGCAGGCATGATGTGAATTAAGAAAAGCTTTGCTTTGAATATAATGAAAAATAAAAAAGGCCCGCTGTAAGGCGGGCCTTTTTGTTTTTATGGTATATCTGCCGATTACAGTTGGAAGCTTAAACGGCTGAAGAGATAACGGCCGTTAAAGCCAAACTGCTGAGACCTTCTGGAATAGAGGAAACGGCCGCCGCTCTGGTTGGCGGGGATGTTCATATCCGGATAGGTGTCGAACAGGTTGTTGGCGCCTACCGTCAGTCTCAGGTTGTGGGTCAGGTTGTAGCCCACGCTGGCGTCAAAAATCCACTTGGCGCTAAACACCTGGCGGTTACCGGCGTTGTTGGTGGCCTCTTCAACGGAACCGAAGTAGACACCGCGCAGCATTACGCTATAGTCGTTGGTGTTATAGGTTTCGGTGACGTTGATTTTTGTACGCGGAACAGCAGCTTCCAGATAGATGCGGCTGGTTTCGTCAAAATAGGTGTCCAGCTTGTTGGAAAGAAGATCCGAAGCATGGATATCACCCACCTGCTTGGTTTGGCTGAAAGTAGCGGCGATATCGGAACGCAGGTGACGGGTATCGGAAAGATTCCAGCGATGGCTCAGAACAACATCCAGACCCTGGGTGCGGGTATCGATGGCGTTGGCAAAAAAGGCGGCGCCGGTAGCGTTCACGCTGGCCAGCAGTTGGGCCAGTTCCTCGTCCTTGGCCGAGGCGTAGTTGCCGTTGGCATCTTTGGCCGGCTTAAAGGTACCCGTTTTAACAACGCGGTTTTGAATATCGATCTGATAGACATCCACCGTGGCGGTCAGGTCATATTCGGGAATCTTGGCCGTGATACCCAAGGTGAGGTTCTGGGAATCTTCTTCCTTCAGCTTGGGGATACCCAAAATCTTGGCCACGCGGCTGTTGTTGGAAAAGGTACCCACTTCATTGGGAATACCGTCCACGAACAGCGTGGAAGTGGCGTTGAAGTTAATCTGATGCAGCGAGGGAGCCCGGAAACCGGTGCTGTAAGCGCCGCGAACGGAAAAATCATCGCCCAGCTTGTAACGGCTGGCTACTTTGTAGTTACTGGTGGAGCCAAAGTCGCTGTAGTCTTCAAAGCGATAGGCAAACTCGGCAAAAAAGTCTTCGGTTACGTCAAGTTCCACGTCAGCGTAAAAGGCCACACTGCTGCGGTTGGCGCTTACTTCGTTAGCCGGACGGAAACCGGGGAATACCTGGGCGCCGCCGGGACGAACCTTGCCGTTGGGACCGCGAACCAGCAGCGAATCCGGCGTGTTCGGCGTAACGATGTCGCCGTTAATGTCGTACTTGGCGTAGGAACCTTCTTCACCGGCGAAGATTTGGTAGTTTTCATAACGGTACTCACCGCCAAAAGCCACGTTCATGCCGCTCATGACGTCATCATAAAAATGGCTGGCGTCAAAGTTGGAGGTGTTTTGCGTAAAGGCAAAACCACCGGAGTTGTAAGAGGTCTTTGTCCGGTCTTCCAAAGAAGCGTTCAGAGTGTTGGTGATTTGGAACTGGAAGCTGTTGCTGCCATAGGTGTTACTGAAGTCCACATCCCAACCATATAGCTCGCCGCGGATACCGGTAGCCAGAGACTTATCGAAAATGTTGGAATTGATTTCCGGCAGAAAACCGTTGGGATAAACGCTGGTTACCGTGCGCTCCTGATAGGGCAGACGGTAGAAACCGGCGGAGTTACCATGACGGTAGCCGATGCCGCCAAAGGCGTAGAATTCGGCGCCACGGGAGATGGGCACGGCCATGTTGGCGAAAAACTGACCGGACTTCAATGCGGCCTGACCGACACGCATGTTGAAATCGCTGCGGGTTAAACCGCGACGGGCCAGTTCGGACTCGGTGATGTCGTCGTTGGGGTCACCGGTATAATTAGGGTTGTTGTATCCCTTAAAGATCGTTCCGCCCCATTCCTTCATGCGGTTGGTGGGGTCGCGGTCTTCATAGGAACCGGTAAAGTTGATATAACCGCCGCGGTCGCCAATGGGCAGTCCGTAGTTTACAGCTACGTTGTTATACAAGCCGTCATAGCTGCCTTCGGAGTTTTTGGAAACATAAGCGCCGCTGTTTGCGGTGGCGGTCAGGGCGTTGGTTTGGTCTTTAAGCACGATGTTGATCACACCGGCGATAGCATCGGAACCATACTGGGCGGCGGCACCATCACGCAATACTTCGATGCGGGCGATGGAAGCGGCGGGGATGGCGTTAAGGTCTGTACCCACGTTACCGCGGCCAAAAGTACCGTTTACGTTTACCAGTGAGGTGGTATGGCGGCGCTTGCCGTTGATCAATACCAGCACCTGATCCGGGCCGAGTCCGCGCAGGGAGGCCGGGTCGATATGGTCGGTACCGTCGGAGATGGTTTGCGTGTTTGAAGAAAAGGACGGTGCGGCATAGTTCATGATCTGGTTAACCGTCACCTGGGGCGACTGGGCTACCAGTTGCTCGATATCCAGTACATCAACGGGAACCGGGGTTTCCGTTTGGGTACGGGCTTTTTTACCGCGGGAACCGAGGACAACCACAACGTCGCCCAGTTCAACGATGGCCTCTTCCATGGCAAAGTTGAGTTCAACCGATTCGCCGGCCTTAACCGTAACCGATTTTTCGACGGGCGAATAGCCGGTAAACGTGGCCCGAAGGGTATATGTCCCTTCCTCTATGGTTATAACATACTCGCCGTTGGCGTCGGCGGCGGCGCCGGTAAAGTGATCCAACACCTCAACGTTGGCGCCCGGAAGGGCCTCTCCGCTGTTGGCGTCGGTAACGGTACCGCCTATTTTGCCCGTTGCGGCCAGCAAGCCGCTGACGGACGA
>JALXBH010000101.1 GCA_026991535.1 Calditrichia bacterium
CTCCACCGCCGACCGTTTTATCACCATGTTTCTGGCCAAAATCAATACCCGTATCGGCGAGGTCGAGTATATCAGCGCCGGACACAATCCGCAGTTTTTACTGCGCCGCCCCTTCAAGATCACGGAACTCTCCTCTACCGGCATGGCTATTGGCATTATAGATTACGATTACCGCTCCCGGCGGAGCTCCTTTCAGGAAGGGGATGTATTGCTTTTGTATACCGACGGTGTGGTAGAGGCGCGCAACGGCCGGATGGAGGAGTTTGGCGAGGAGCGGCTGGCGGCCATTATGGTGGAAGAAAAGTCCCGTGATATGGGCGCTCTTTGTGAAAACATCATAACGGCTGTTACCGAATACAGCGCCCCCGGCCTGCCGCAGGATGACATTACGCTTTTGGCGATAACCTTTGCGAAAGAGGGCAACCATGGGTGATCTGGAACTGGCCCTGCAGATAGCCCTGCAGGCCCACGCCGGACAGAAACAGAAAAACGGCGAACCTTACATATTGCATCCCCTGCGGGTGATGATGCAGATGGACACCATACCCGGTAAAACCGCCGCCATTTTGCATGACGTGATCGAAGATTCCGACTGGACGCTGGAACAACTGGCCGAAAAAGGCTTTAGCACACAGGTGCTGGAAGTGGTTGATCTGCTCACCCACTACGAAAAAGACAGCTACGACGCCTATATTGAACGATTGAAGGATAACCCGCTGGCCCGTAAGATTAAACTGGCCGACTTAAGCGATAATATGAATATCCGCAGGCTCTCTAATCTGCGGGAAAAGGATTTGCGGCGGCTGGAACGCTATCACAGGCACTGGAAGGAACTTGTGCGGCTGGAAGAGTGCGCCGCCCAATGATGGCGCTTACTGCAAGGGCATGGGTTTTTCCCCGGAGGCCTTGATGTTCATAATTTTATAATCCAGATAGTCCCGTTTGCAGATATGGGTCAGGTCGCGAAGGGATTCCACCAGACCGACAATGCGCTGATTCATCTTTTTACATTTCTCTATGCGTTGCGGTGTGGGGCCGTCCACGTCCATCATCTCCAGGGTGCCGCTGAGTACCTGCAGGGGTTGGGAAAACTCATGGGCAATCCCGGCGGCCATTTCCTTGACCATTTTTAGCTGTTCCGTCTCTTTTTTCAGCTTTTTGGCCTTTTCGCCGGCGCTGATATCGCGCAGGGTGACCAGGCTCATCACCTCATTGTTCCAGCTTATAGGCGAGATATGTATTTCCAGATAGGCTTCCTGGCTGCCGGTGGAAATATTGCGGGTAAAGGTATTGCCCTCTTCCAGAGACCAGGGGAAGAGGCCGCCCGTTCCGGTGCACCCCTGGGCGTACAAAACCGCTTCCGCCGCCGGATTGGTAAAGTGTATTCTTTGCTCACGATCGACAATAACCATGCCGTCATGGTTGTTTTGCGCTATGGTCAGCAGTTGCTCTTCCCGTTTTTGCAGCTTGCTTTTATAGTTAAGCCGCTCAATGCTGTAATGAATGATTCGGTTCAGCATACTTTTGTTTATACTGGAACGATCGATAAAATCCTGCGCGCCGTGCTTTAACACCTCCAGCGCTTTTTTATCGTCCGGCACATCGGTAATGGCAACAACGGGGGTATAGGGACTTCCCGCCGTTACGTTTTCCAGGTGATCCAGACCAAAACGTCCAATGGCGGACATATCAATAAAGATCAGATCGAAAGCGATCTCTTTTATTTTTTTGAGCCCGTCATCAATGCAACAGACTTCGCTTATGGTAAAGCGGTTTTGCTCAAGATCGCGCAAGGCGGCTATGAGTTTGCGATTTTCCTCGGGCGATTGACCCATAATTAAAATGGATAAGGGGGACATGGCACAGCTTCCTTAAAAAACGTATGCAAAAAATCGGAATATTTTTC
>JALXBH010000102.1 GCA_026991535.1 Calditrichia bacterium
GGTGTGGCGGGAAAAACGTCTTTGCCGATTTAGGCGCCTCATACAGCCAGATCAGCCGCGAGGATCTTCTGAAGCGGGACCCCGATATCATCATTGAATTTACCGGCGATACCAGCAGAACCACCCAGCAGCGATTATTAAGGGAATGGCAAGAGGAGCCACACCTGAAAGCCGTAAAAAACAGGCATGTTGTCATTATATCCGGCAGCGGCTTTATGATACCCGGACCGAGGGTTTACAGGCTGGCCGGGGCAATGGCCCGCGCCCTTAGGCAGTAACCGCCGGAAGTGTCCGGTTTACAGAATCTTTTTATAAAGCTGGTAGCGTTCCCAGATATGATTTACATAATTGATGGTTTCGTTATAGCCGTAAAAATAGCCGTGGCGCGGCTTGCCATCGGGCCAAACCTGCAGGTGCAACTCCCAGTCACTGCGTTTTAACAGGGAAAGATAAGGCCTGACCGTAGGCCATTGATTGGTGGGTTGGCGAAAATAAGCCGATATCTCCTGAGCGTCAAAAACCCGTCCGGCGCCCGCGTTATAACTGGCCAGGGCCAACTGAGTGCGGTCATCAATCCGCGCGTCGCGAAAGTAGGCCATCTGCTTGTTCAGATGATAAATACCCGCCGTGATATTCTCTCTCGGGCTCCGCATGATATACTCGATATCCAGTTCCCGGCTGATTTCCCTGGCCGTAAGGGGCATAATCTGCATCAATCCGCGCGCCCCCACCCGGCTGCGGGCTTTTTCACGAAAGCCGGACTCCTGTACAATCTGTGCCGCTATCAGCCGCCAGTCAAAGCCGTAGCGCTTGGCATATTTTTTTATGATGGGCTTATACTTTTTTATGGAATAGCCTACGGGACTGTTCAGTAGTTCCTCGCGCATGCGAATCAGTTCCCGCTTTTCCTCTATGCGGTTTTTTATAACCGCCAAAAGGGAATCATCCGCCACGGCGGCGCTTTGTGCCCCGCTCTCCGCCATGTTGCAGGCCGAAAAAAGCAGGGCCGTTAACATAAAACCGGATAAAACAAAAGCTTTCATCAGTTCAGGCTCATCCCGATAATCAAACCGACAATCAAACCGATCATGATAAAAATTCCGCCAACCACCATACCCACGGCCAGATTGCCTTTTTCCAGTTCATTGGGGATATCAAAACGGGTGGTTCCGTTAAACAGCTTGTAGGTGCCCAGGGCGGAAAGTATACCGATGATCACCCCGAATATCGCGTAAATAAAATTACGGAGCATGATGGCGTCAAACCAATCCATGCGAACCTCCTCTGGTAGCGTGTAGTATTTTATTAACTGGGGTCTAATATAACAGATTTTATAAATCGATCTCAATTTATCAGGATTTAATTTCCCGCACGGGTAAATCCATGCTTTCCTTGGCGGTGGAGAGGACAATGTTGGTTTGGGTATTTTTTACCCCGGACCAGGAACGAACGGTATTCAGAAAACTTTCCAACTGATCAATATCCCTGACCCTGACCTTCATGATGTGCGAACCGCTGCCGGTGATGGAATGACACTCCTGAACAAAGGAGTGTTCCCGGGCCTTTACCGATATCTCATTGCTGGTATCGGAAAGATCGGTGGTGACAAAAATAAACGCGGTTACGTTGAGATCAAATTTCTTGGGGTTGAGATGGGTATGGAAGCCGGAAATATACCCCTTATCCATAAGTTTGGAAATACGTTCACTGACCGATGGCAGCGACAGGCCCACGGCTTCGGCGATTTCATTGCGTTTAGTTCGCGCCTGGTTTTGTAAAATTTCCAGAATGGCTATATCAATATTGTCGATTTTGTCTCGCATATATATCCTTGTACAAAAATGTTTTTAAGGCAAACAGATAAGTAAATATAAGAAAAAAATATTTTTATTTAAACATATAAAG
>JALXBH010000103.1 GCA_026991535.1 Calditrichia bacterium
GGAGAAACCGCCAAACCCGACGTCGTCGCTCCCGGCTCGGCTTTGTCCACCGTGCCTCCGTATGACGGCTACGGCATCAAATCCGGTACCAGCATGGCTACCCCCCAGGCCGCGGGCGCCATGGCCCTGCTGCTGTCCGCCTCGGGGAAAAATCAACCGGATATGTTTATGCTTAAGCGCGCCTTGCGTTACAGCGCCAGAGCCATAAAGGGCTATGCTCTTCCGGACCAGGGCTACGGCATGATACAGGTACCCGCCGCCTGGAAGCTGTTGCAGCAGATGTTGCATAAACCGGACCCGCTTATCCGGGGCTACGCCATACGTACCTTTAACCCGGGGTACTCCCCGGGAAGTACCGCCGGCTATTGGCGCAGCGCCGGGTTGTTCCCCACCATCCGCAAACCGCAAAGTTTTTTTGTCAGTCCCGTTTTTGCCGACAGCGTCACCCCGGAACAAAAACAGGAAGCGATGCGCGCCTTTCGCCTTAAAAGCAGCGCTCCCTGGCTAAAAACCGTACAAAAGAACATCGTCCTTAAGCAGGACAATTCGGCCGAGATATCCGTTTATGCCGAGGGACTGCGTAAGCCGGGGCTTTACAGCGCCCGCGTGGAGGGATACCTCTCCGGCGGATTCTTTAATGCCTCCGCTGCGCGAAACAGGGTTTTCGACTTTCCGCTGACGGTAATTATCCCCCATTTTGCCGGGCGGGAAACGGATTACCGCCTGCGTTTAACACACAGTCTGGACGTGGGCGATGTGCAACGTGATTTTATACGGATTCCCACCGGAGCAACGTCCATGGCCCTTACGCTGAAGCCCGGAGATGAGCAATGCCGCCTCTCCGCCACCCTGTTTGATCCCGCCGGGCATGAAATCATGGGCAGCCTTTATCTGGACGGCAAGCGTACAACCCGCGCCGTAAAACGCCTTGGAGGCCCCCAACTGGAGCCCGGGATTTACGAGATCACCTATTATAACGCGCCCGGACATACGGAAACCGCCCGTTTTAGCAGCACCCTGGCCTTTGGCGGCCTGCAATCCACGCCAAGGGTGTTGCGCCGCTTCTCCCTAAGGGATCAAGATAAGCCCCGGGCCACGCTGAAAATCGTTAACCGTTTTTCCACCGTTTACCGCGCTTCCATACGGGGACAATTGGAAGGCATACAGAAAAAGATACGCCTGCGGGGCCACAAAGGGGATTACAGCCAGGGCTTTGAGATAACCGACCGCTATAAAAACGTGGTATTTAACCTGGAGATGAATAAAAGGGATTTTAACCGGCTCACCGATTTCGTTATCCGGGTTAAGGATATCAATGACCGGATTTTGGTAAATACCGCCATGACTAATGCCAAAATGGAGGTTGTTTTTACGCCGGAAAGCAGCGGCGCCTACACTCTGGAACTGCTGCCCGCCTTCAGTGATGACAATCAGGATCAATGGAGTATGGACATAAAGCAATCTTTTAACTATTTTAAAACCATACGCATAGAGAGCAGCCGTGAAACATTTTATCCGGATGTTAATAAGACCATAGACATCCGTTTGCAAAAAATGCCGCAAATGGCCCCCGAGGGCTACTATTTATACGGCGCGGTTTGGCTGGACAGCAGGGAGATGGACGCTTTGCGCACCACCATCCCCATCGAAATACGCACACGCATTGAATAAAGAGAAAACGACCCTTGAGCGATAGCCTTTTTCTCAGCATAATTTTTGGCCTTATTTGTCTGGATCAGAGATATATTTTTCAGTTCAACATATCCCAGCCCCTTTTCACCAGCACGCTGATCGGACTTATCACCGGCCATACGCAGGAAGCCGTCTATTTCGGCGCGCTGGTCCAGTTGTTGTGGCTCAGCAATTTACCCATAGGGGCCTCGGTTATCCCGGACGGCAACATCGCTTCGGTTATCGGCACCATCCTGTACATTAAATATAACGCGATATTCGCCGAACATGGTTATTTCCTGTTATTGATATCCATCTTTCTGGTTGTATTGTTTAGCTATGTGGGCGGTCAGTTGGATATTTTTGCCCGCTACCGCAATGAGCACATAATGAACCGCGCCCTGAAATCGCTGCGACGGGAGAATAAAAAGGTGCGGCTGGGCCCGTACATACTGGCCTCGCTTACAGGACACTTTATAATCAATGTGATTTTGATTTTCACCGGTATCGAATCCGGCGCCTGGCTGCTGGATATTCTGTACCTGAAGGTGCCGTCGGTGCTTAATATCCATTGGCGTTTTGTGGAGATCGCCCTTATAGGGACGGGTATCGGCATGATTTTGGGAATTTATCACAGCAAAAAGAATTATACATTAATCGGGGTAGCGGCCGTTTTAATATTAATTATAAGAATGGCCGCCTGAAATGAAACAGACGGAACAAGAGCGGGAGCACATGGAAAAAAGAATTTCATTTGGCGCAAAGGTAAGCATTCTTCTGCGTTCCCTGTTTATACAGGCCGGATGGAATTACAAGGGGATGATTTCCATGGGCTTTGGCTTTGCCCTGGCCCCCCTGGCCCGCATGTTATATAAAAACGATCCGGCCGCCTACAATGCCTTTCTGCGCCGGCATCTCGGTTTTTTTAATGCCCATCCCTATTTTGCCTCCTATGCCCTGGGGGCCATAGTACGCCTGGAAGAGGACATTGCCGCCGGTAAGGTTTCGGTGGATCAGGAAGAGCATTTTAAAAACGCCCTTATCGGCCCGCTTGGGGCCCTGGGCGACCAGCTTTTTTGGGGCGTCATTCGTCCCGCGGTATTTGCCTTTGGCGTATTGGGCTATTATTTGTACGATGATATCAAAGATCAATTGACAATACTGCTTTTACTCTTTATTCTATATAACCTTCCGCATCTTTATATACGCATCCACGGATTTTGGCGGGGCTACCGGGATGGTTATAAAGTTTGCCGGATATTGAAAATGGAGAATTTCCGTTTTATAAAGCGAGCCTACATGGGCCTGGGTCTTTTTTGTGTAGGTATCCTTGCCGGGCTGAACGCACCGTTTCCGCCACATGTGTTGCCCATGGAGTTTTTGATTTTTATTGTGAGTATTGTTACGGCGGCCTATTTAAAAGTGCTAAAGGCCCGCACCTATTTTGCCATGACCATACCGATACTGATAGCGCTTTTACTGGAACTAATTACAGGAAATTTATGATCGAAGAAGTTTTACCCATACTAAACAAACACGGATTGCATGCCCGTCCGGCGGCGCACCTGGTAAAAACAGCCGGACAGTTTAAGTCCAACGTAAAGCTGTTTAAGGACGGCCTGGAGGTTAACGCCAAAAGCATTATGGGGGTAATGATGCTGGCCGCGGAACCGGGCAGCGAGGTGTTGCTGCAAATTGAGGGCGAGGACGAAGAAGCCGCTTTTGCCGCCCTTAAGGAGTTGTTTGATAAAAAATTTCATGAAGAGTAATCCATGAACAAAGAGCTGGTTTTCGAAACAAAAGTGACCGCGCCGGGCATTGCCATCGGCGCCGCCTTTGTATTTAAGCCCTACAGTTATGAACTGGAACAGATTGCCAAAAACACCCCCAAAAGCAGCGAGGAACAAACACAGCTTGAGCAGGCCCGCAACAAGGTATTGCAACAGCTTAACCACGCTTTAAAACGCAACCAGCTTACCCATGGCGAAAAGTTCGGCGCTATTTTCGAAAGCCAGATGGCTTTTTTACAGGATGAGGTACTGATCAAAGAGATTCTCGGTGAAATACGGGAGAAATCCTGCCACGCGGCTATAGCCGTAAATACCGTTCTCTCCCGTAAAAGCGAGCATTTCCTGAATCTGGATAATAATTTTTTCCGGGAGCGGGCCTTTGACATCATCGATTTACGGCAAAAGTGGATACTGGCCCTGCTGGGAAGGGGAATAGACTACCAGCTCAGCTATCCGGCCATTATTGTGGCCGAAACCCTTTCACCCTCGGATACGGTAAACTTTAACCGCAACCTGTTGCTGGGCATCCTTACCGATCAGGGCGGCTATACCTCGCACTCCGCCATCTTTGCCCGGGGCTTGAATATTCCCTCCATGGTAAACAACACCAATCTCAGCCAACTGATAAAAAATAAGGATACCCTTATTCTGGACGGCAGATACGGCAAGGTGATCCTGCACCCCAAGGCGGAAACGCTGGCGCGCTATAAAACCCTGCAAAAGGAATATGAAGTGGTCAGCCATGTCCATCCCGGCGGATGGCAGGAGCCAACACAAACAACGGACGGTATCCGCGTTGAGTTGATGCTGAACATAGAGTTTGCCCACGAGGCCTCGCGCGTGCATGAGTTTTCCGCCGACGGCGTAGGCCTGTTCCGCACGGAAGCGCTGCTTTTTGAACGGGACAACATCCCCGACGAACATTGCCAATACAGCATTTACAAAAAAACGCTGTTGAACCTGAAGGGCGCTCCCTGCACCATTCGCACCTTCGACCTTGGCGGAGACAAGCTGCTAAAAGGCGTTACCGAATACAGCGAGCCCAATCCTTTTCTCGGCTGGCGGGCCATCCGTTTCAGCCTGGACAACCCCCTCATCTTTAAAACCCAGCTAAAGGCCATGCTCAGGGCTTCGGTTCACGGCCCGCTTAAAATCCTTATTCCCATGATCAACACCGTGGATGAAATTCTGCATGTAAAGGAGCTGTTTAACGAGGCGCGTCAGGAATTGCGCCTGAACAGCGTTGAAACGGGCGACAGCGTGGAACTGGGCATAATGATAGAAACGCCGGCCGCCGCCGTAACCGCAACGGCATTGGCCCGCTATGCCGATTTTCTTAGCATAGGCAGTAACGATCTTACCCAATATACCCTGGCTGTGGATCGTACCAACAACCGTATTGCCGACCGCTACAACCCTTTTGAACCGGCCGTGCTTAAAATGATCCTGCATACCATCCGCGCCGCCGAGGAAACGGGGAAACCGCTTTCCGTATGCGGAGAGTTTGCCGCCGAACCCAGGGCCATTCCCCTGCTGCTGGGCATGGGGCTCCGGCAGTTCAGCGTGGCGCCGGTTAATTTTTACATTGTGAAAAAAATAATCCATTCCGTAAATTTAAAGGAGTGCCAAAATCTTTTTAACAGGGCCGAAACAATATTCAGGGCCAGTGAAATAGAGGAGCTGTGCGAAGGCTTCCTGCAAAATAACGTGCCAGACCTACATACTTTAAAGTAAGGAGCGCAGAAATGTATTCACCGGATAAAAGCAATTTCAAAAAGTATCTGACCGACTTTTACACTCAAATTGACGCGGGTAAAAAACTCAGCGATACCGCCGGAGTTTCCGTAAACACCGAAAATATACAAAACATCGTTTACCTGGGCATGGGTGGCTCGGCCATCGCCGGCGACCTGCTTAAGGATACCCTGTTCAAGCAGTTGCATGTGCCCATGACGGTTCATCGTACCTATCACGCGCCGGCCTTTGCCAACGGCAACAGCCTGGTTGTGGCCTGCAGCTATTCCGGCAATACGGAGGAAGTGCTGAGCGCCGTGGATGACGTAGCCGACAACGGCGCGCAGGTGCTGGTGATATCCTCCGGGGGCGCGCTGACCAAACGGGCCTCGGAAAACGGCTGGCCGCTTATCACCCTGCCGGCGGGCTATCCCCCGCGCATGGCCCTGGGCTTTATGTTTTTTGCCCTGTACCATACCCTTGGGCGCAACAATTTACTAGACGACTATCAGGAAGACCTTTCCTCGCTGGGAACTTTTGTCAAGGATGAAATATGCAAGCATGACGCCACCCGGCACGACGGACACATCCTGGCCCTGGAACTGGCCAAAACCCTGCATCATCACATTCCCGTGCTCTACTCTTCCTCGCCCTTTCTGCAAACCATCAGCCGCCGCTGGCAAAACCAACTGCACGAAAACGGCAAGGTGCTGGCCTTCCGCAACGTATTGCCGGAGATGAACCATAACGAGATTGTGGGCTGGGAAATGGAACTGCCCTGCATGGATAACCTGATGGCGGTTTTTCTGGAAAATGAAAATCCCATGCCGAGAATTAAAATGCGCATCACCCACACCATCGAGGTTATAAAAAAGAGCGGCGTAAAACTTATTGAAGTATATTCCTCCGGCGAAACCGTGTTTGAGAAGGTTTTTTCGCTTATCGTTCTGGGGGACTGGGTGAGCTACTACCTGGCCCTGCTTAACAAAAAAGACCCCATGCACATCGCTAACATCGACTATTTAAAACAACAATTAGCACAGGCCAATTAGGCTTTTTTTTAGGAGAACGTACATGTCAGAATTTCTTTTTTCTTCCGAATCCGTAACCGAGGGCCATCCGGATAAAATTGCCGATCAGATTTCCGACGCGGTTTTGGACGCGGTGTTAAGCGAAGACGCCTTTGCCCGCGTGGCTTGCGAAACCTTTGTAACCACGGGACTGACCCTGATCGGCGGGGAAATTACCACCGAATGCTATGTGGATATCCCCACTATCGCCCGCGGCGTTATCAAGGACATCGGCTATACGGATGCGGCTTTTGGTTTTGATTATAAAACCAGCGCCGTCATGACCACCATCGATCAGCAATCCCCCGATATCGCCATGGGCGTGGATAAGGCCGGCGCCGGTGACCAGGGGATGATGTTTGGCTATGCCAGCAATGAAACCCGGGAGTTTATGCCCATGCCCATTGCCCTGGCCCACCGTTTAACCCATCGCCTGGCCGAGACCCGCAAGAATAATACCATCCCGCATCTGCGGCCGGACGGCAAGGCCCAGGTGGCCGTGCGTTATATTGACGGCAAGCCGGTCAGCGTGGAAAAGGTGGTTGTTTCCACCCAGCATGGCGAGGAAATCAGCGAAAAGGATCTGCGCGAGGCCATTATTGAAGAGGTCATCCGAAAGGTCATTCCCTCGGAGATGCTTTCCGACAAGGTGGAATACTTCATCAATCCCACCGGCCGTTTTGTTATCGGAGGCCCTCAGGGTGACGCCGGACTCACCGGACGTAAGATCATCGTTGACACCTATGGCGGCGTTTACAGCCACGGCGGCGGCGCCTTCAGCGGAAAGGACCCCACAAAAGTAGACCGTAGCGCGGCTTACTTTGCCCGCTATATCGCCAAAAATATTGTAGCCGCCGGCCTGGCCGAGCGTTGCGGACTGCAGGTGGCCTATGCCATTGGCGTGGCCGAGCCGGTTTCCCTGATGGTCGACACCTTTGGCACCGGCGCCATGAGCGATGAGGATTTAGCCAAAAAGGTACAAAGTCTGTTTGACTTTACCCCGGCCGGTATCATCGAAACCCTGCAACTGCGTCGTCCCATCTTCCGCAAAACCGCGGCTTACGGCCATTTTGGTCGTGATGACCAGGACTTTTCCTGGGAAAAAACCAATCTGACAGACGCCTTGAAAGGGTAAGGGATTTTTTGCCAGGCCTCCCCGGTTTTTCGGGGAGGCTTTTTTATAAGGGAGGAAAAATGAACAAAACGGGAATAGTCCTGCTGCTACTTCTGCCCTTTTTTATCGCCTGTCAGGGTCTGGTTGAGCAGATGGCCTTTTTCCCGGACACCACGGACCTCATTGCCCCCGGCGACCTGCCTGAAAATGTCAGAGAGCTTTTTATTTTCCCGGAAGAGGGCATACGGCTGCAAAGCTACTTTCTCGCAGACAGCGCTTCGGACAAAATTCTTATTTACTTCCACGGCAATGCCGGCAACATCGGGCACAGACTGGCCGCCCTGCAACATATCCGGGAAATGGGGGTGAATGTTCTGGGCCTGAGCTACCGCGGATACGGCGCCAGCAGCGGCCGGCCCGGCGAGGAAGGGCTCTATCGCGACGGACAGGCGGCCTTCGGTTTCGCGCGGGACTCCCTGGGTTTTAGCGAAAGTAACATATTTTTAATGGGCCGTTCCCTCGGCAGCACCGTGGCTATGCATACCGCCCGCAATAAAAATCTGGCCGGAGTGATTCTTGTCAGCCCGCTCAGCAGCGCGCGGGATCAGGCCGGGGTTATGGGAATGGGCCTGATCGCCCCACTGGCCGGCAATGCCTTTAACAATCTTGAAAAAGCGGTTCATCTGCGCTGTCCGCTTCTGATTATCCACGGAACGGCGGACACGGTTATCCCCATCGGCCTGGGCCGTAAGCTGTATAATGCCATCACCGCCCCAAAAAGGTTTATCACCATTAAAGGCGCCGGGCACAACAATCTGTCATCCCCGCAATATGCCGACACCTATTGGCGGGCCATCGGGGATTTTATCGCCCCCGACGTTAAGGACGCCTGCTAAGCCCTTGCCGTCGCACCCTGTTTTTTTATCCCCCGGAAGCGTATATTAGTCATTCATACCGCCATTTTCAGGAGAACATATCATGCGTATTCTTACACCCCTCTCAGGCATTTTACTTATCGCCCTTCTTACGGCGTGCGACTTATCCGGTTTTCCGCCCATAAAAACAGATCCCTATCCCGCTACAAAGAAGGTGGATAGCAGCGACGTCTATTTTGGCGTCCGGGTGGCAGACCCTTACCGTTGGCTGGAGGATGATAACTCTCTGGAAACGCTGGAATGGGTAAAGGCGGAAAACACGGTAACCAACCACTATTTGGAGCAAATCCCCTTTCGGGATAAAATCCACAAGCGTCTGGAGGAGTTGTGGGATTTTCCCAAGTTCGGCGTTCCCTTTCAAAAAGGCGACTATATCTTCTTTTCCAAAAATGACGGTATGCAAAACCAATCGGTCATTTACATCCAAAAGGGGGAAGAGGGCGCGCCTGAGGTCTTTTTGGACCCCAACACCTTTTCCAAGGATGGTACCGTGGCCCTGCGCGGTTTCTCCGTGGACAAGGAGGCCCGCTATGCCGCCTACGCCATCGCCCATTCCGGGTCTGACTGGAATGAAATTTTTGTAATGGATATAGAAAAACGGCGCTTACTGAGCGACCACCTGCAATGGGTTAAATTTTCATCCATGGCCTGGCATGGGAACGGCTTTTACTACAGCCGCTATGCCGCTCCCAAAAAGGGGCATATCTTTTCCGCAAAAAATGAATATCACATGGTCTACTACCATACCCTGGGCACGCCGCAAAGCGAGGACAGGCTGATCTTTAAATCAAAAGGGTATCCGCAGCGCACCCATTACGCTCAAACTACCGATGACGAACGTTTTCTCATTATTTACCAGTCGGAAGGCACCAGCGGCTCGGCATTGTTTGTGCAAGACCTCGCCCAAAAGGGCTCCTCGCCAAAACCGGCCGTCAAAGGCTTTGACTATGAATACAGCGTCATCGACAATGTGGGTGATCAATTGCTGGTATTAACCACCAACGGCGCGCCCCGCTGGCGTCTTGTGCGCATAAGCACCCGCGATCCCAGACCCGAAAAATGGGTTACGGTCATTCCCGAGGGAAAAAATGTACTGAAAAGCGTTACGCTTACCGGTGGAAAAATTGCCGCCGTTTATATGGAAGACGTAAAAAGCGCGGTGCATCTGTACGACATGAACGGCAGGGAAGAGGGAACCCTCACACTGCCGGGCATAGGCACCGTGGGCGCCATCAGCGGCAGCAGGGACAAGCCCACCGCCTATTACAGCTTTTCTTCCTTCACCTTTCCCACCACCATATACCGCTATGATGTGCCCGGCGGAAGCTCCCGGGTTTATCATAAGCCGAAACTCACTTTTAAAGCGGAGGATTATGAAACCCGACAGGTTTTTTACACCAGCAGGGACGGCACAAAAATCCCCATGTTTATTGTCCATAAAAAGGGTCTGAAGCTTGACGGCAATAATCCCACCCTGCTTTACGGCTATGGCGGTTTTAACATCAGCATCACCCCGCGTTTTAGCGTGGTCAATCTGGTGTTGTTGGAAAGCGGTTTTGTGTATGCCGTGCCCAACATCCGCGGCGGCGGGGAATACGGCGAAGCCTGGCACAAGGCGGGCATAAAAATGAACAAGCAAAACGTATTTGATGATTTTATCGCGGCGGCGGAATATCTGATCTCTGAAAAATATACCCGCCCGGACAAGCTGGCTATTTACGGCCGTTCCAATGGCGGCCTGCTGGTGGGGGCCAGCCTGACCCAGCGCCCGGATTTGTTTAAGGCGGCCATCCCCGGCGTGGGCGTTTTGGATATGCTGCGCTATCATAAATTTACCATCGGCTGGGCCTGGGCCAGCGACTACGGCCGCAGCGACGACAGCAAGGAGATGTTTGACTATCTGTATGCTTACTCTCCCCTGCATAATATCAAGCCCGGCGTTAGCTATCCGGCCACCATGGTAACCACCGCCGATCATGACGACCGGGTGGTTCCGGCCCATTCCTTTAAATTTGCCGCCACCCTACAGGCCGCCCAGGCCGGCGATGCGCCCATCCTTATCCGTATAGAAACCAAGGCCGGTCACGGCGCCGGCAAGCCCACGGCCAAGATCATTGATGAATATACGGATATGTGGAGCTTTATCATGTATCAGTTACAGGTAAGGCCCTAGGGAAAAAGGGAGGCCCCGGAAAAACGTATATAAAAAATCACACCCGGCGGATCGGCCGGATGTGATTTAGAAAGAGACGGGAGAGACTCTTTCCTTAGGATTGTTTTAGTCGATTTGCTTGCGCAGAAAGGTGGGGATATCCAGATTATCCGGGCCTTCCGGCAGGGCCTCTTCCTCATCAAAGGAAAAAAGCGGCAGCGATCCGCCGCGCTTAAGCGGGTCTATTTTTTTCCGCTCGCGCTTAAAGGTGGGCTTATCCAGTTCCTCAAAATCATTGGGTTCAAAATCATTGCCGCTCAGGATGGCCTTTTCCACGGTTTTCTTGGGTTTCTGCATCTGGTCGGCCAATTGGGCGTCTCGGTTAAAGCCGGTGGCAATGACCGTCACCCTGAGCTGATCGCCCATATCCTCGTCAATCACCATACCCCAGATGACGTTGGCACCGTCGCCGCTGGCCTGCTGTATCAATGAAGCGGCCTCGCCGATCTCAAACATACTCAGCGAGCTGCTGCCGGTAATATTGATCAGCACCCCGCGCGCGCCGCTCACTTCGGCGCCATCCAGCAACGGGCTGGTAATGGCCTGCTCCGCCGCCGCCAGGGCCCGGTTTTCGCCGCTGGCCATGCCGCTGCCCATAAGGGCGTCGCCCATGCCAGCCATAATGGTGCGCACATCGGCAAAATCAAGATTGATATAGCCATGCACATTGATCAGATCGGAGATACTGCGCGTGGCTTCCATCAGTATGGAGTCAACTTTCTGAAACGCCTCCACCACAGAGGTCTTTTTATCTATGATGGAAAAGATACGCTCATTGGGAATCACCAGCATGGTATCCACCCGTTCGCGCATGACGCTTATGCCCTTTTCCGCGTTACGCGAACGAACGGGGCCTTCAAACATAAAGGGGGTGGTCACAATGCCCACGGTCAACGCGCCCAGATCTTTGGCCACCTCGGCCACCACGGGGGCCGCTCCCGTGCCCGTGCCGCCGCCCATGCCGCAGGTCACAAAAACCATATCCGCGCCGTTCAGGGCGTTAACCACTATCTCCTTATCCTCCTCGATGGCCCTCATGCCAAACTCCGGATTGGCGCCGGCGCCCAGACCCTTGGTCAGCGATTTGCCTATCTGGATTTTGTTCGGCGCCAGATTTTTTTCCAGATCCTGCGCATCGGTATTGATTACGATGAACTCCACCCCGGACAAACCGGCTTCAATCATACCGTTGATGGCATTACCGCCGGCTCCGCCGACGCCTACCACCTTTATCTTTGCTGCCTGCTCGGCAGATGCGTCAAACTGTATCATTACTTTCTCCCGTTTTGTAAAACAATCCTTTTATACATTCACACCCTGTCATCACATTTGACGACAGTAATTTTTAATTAAATAAATCTTCAAAAAAGCGCCGCAAACGGCTCATCACCCAGCCGATGCCCTTGTCATCAGGGTCATCCATCTCCTGATCCCGGTAAAGGATGGCATATTGCAGCAGCCCCACTCCCGTGGCATACATGGGGCTGTCCACACTTTCCACCAGGCCGCCATTGATGTGCGGCTTGCCTATTTTAACCGGCATGCCCAACTCCCGCTCGGCCAGTTCCTCCAGCCCTTCCAGCATGGCCGCGCCGCCCGTAAAAACAATGCCGGCACCCAGATAATCCACAATATTGGATTTCTCCATTTCCCGCATGGCCAGGGCCAGCATTTCCGACATGCGCGGCTGGATGATCCCCGAAAGCACGGCCCGCGATATCTCACGCGGCTTACGCCCGCCCACTCCGGGCACCCGGATAAGCTCATCTTCTTCCAATAGTCCCTGAAAGGCCACGCCATGCTTTTTCTTTATCTCTTCCGCCTGTTCCCGGGAGGTGTGCAGTCCGTGGGAGATATCGGCCGTGACATGCTCCCCGCCCAAACCGATAACCGAGGTATAGCGTATGCTGCCGTCAAAAAAGATGGCAATATCGGTGGTGCCGCCGCCGATATCCACAATGCCCACACCCAGGGCCCGTTCATCATCCTCCAAAACGGCCAGGCTGGAGGCATAGGGCTCCAGCACGATATCGGCCACATCGTAGCCCGCCTGCCGGATGCAATTAATGATATTATGGGCGGCGGCGGCGGCGGCGGTTACAATATGCACTTCCGCTTCCAGACGGGTACAGGACATCCCCACCGGGTCCTTGATGCCGGGCTGGGTATCCACCGTATATTCCTGAGGCAGCACATGCAGCACTTCCCTGTCCATGGGCAGGGCAATGGCCCGTGCCGTTTCCAGTACCCGTTCCACATCGTCCTCGGTTACTATTTTATCTTCATTGGTTATGGAAATAACGCCCGTGCTGTTGATGGAACGGATATGATCTCCGGCGATGCCGGCATAGACGCGGGTAATGGGCTGGCCGGCCATCAGTTCCGCCTCTTCTATCGCCTTTTGTATGGAAGCCACGGTTTGGTTGATATTGATAACCACCCCGCGCCGTAGGCCCTGCGAGGGCGAATGCCCCACACCGACGATATTCAGTCTTCCGTATTCATCCAGGCGGCCCACAACCGCCGCTATTTTTGTTGTGCCGATGTCCAGACCGACAATGATATCCTCTTTCTTCATAGGAATTATTTCACCTGTTTAACTTTTAGTTCTTTCCCCGACCACAATCTGGTTATCAAAGCGCAGATCGATGTATGCCGGGCGCTGCTGTTTTTTAAAATCCACATAGTCCTTAAAAAAACCGGCCGCCTTGTAAAGTTGCTTTTTATAGCCCTTTTCACTTACGCGTAAAACGGTGCGTCCGTCCCGCAGATACAAATTGAGATACGTTCCCGGCGAGAAATCCAACTCCGAAATCAATTGCGGTAAGGGCGCGTCCAGGCGGTTTATCCAGTCTATCATGGCCACGGCCCTGTGAACCCCGGGCGCGGTACTCACCGCCCCCTGAATGCCCAAACGGCCAGGCACATTACGGATAACCGGCAGATTCCACACCCGTGAAAGGGCGGGCACAGGCATAATAAAGCCCTCTCTATCCACCAGGTTCAGTCCCCGGCCATATAAAAAGGCCAGCGGCTTGCGCTCCACCACATGTATGCGCAGGGTGGAGGGCAGGCTGTGCACGGCCGAGGCCGACTTAACAAAGGGCGACTTTAAAAGTTTTTTGCGCACATCCGCCGGATTAATTGCCAGCAGTTTTTGTCCCCTGGCCGGCAGGCCAAGCAGCTTCAGTACATCGGCCCGGCTTAAAATGTCATTGCCGCTTACCTTAATGCTTTCCAGCTCAAATTGTCCGGTTGCCGTTTGCAGATAGCTGTCCAAAGAGTGATATCCCCAGGCCAGCAGGCTGAGAGCGGTGAGCATAAGCACATACCAGACGCCGGCCTTCAGGCTGCGCCGCTTTTTCTTTTTAATTGTTGCGCGCCGGGTTGTTTTTTGTTGAACCGCCATCACGCGCCCCCTCCGGGAAAACCTTTTTCCCTTAACAGCTTGATTGTCTCCATCTCATATTTCCAGATATCGCCCGCGCCCATGGCCAGCACTAAATCTCCCGGACGGCACTGTTCCGCCAGGGCGTCAACGATTTCGTCGTTGCCCGTAATCACCTTATGCGGCTTGCGCAGTTGTTCACCAATCAGACTTGAGGATATGCCGGGCAGGGGCTCTTCCCGCGCGGGATAAACGGGAGCCAGTAAAACAAAATCGGCCACATCCAGCGCCCGGGCAAACTCCCGGTAAAAATCACGCGTGCGTGAAAAGAGGTGCGGCTGAAACAAAACCACCAGGCGCCGGGACCAACCCGCGCGCGCCGCCCGCAAGGCGGCCTCCACTTCCGTGGGGTGGTGAGCGTAGTCATCATAAAAAAGACAATCCTCAACGCCGCCCTTAAACTGAAAACGTCGTTCAACACCGGCAAAGGTCTCCAGGGCCGTGCTTATTTCCGCAAAGGAGAGACCACACTCCAGGGCCACGCCTATGGTGGCCAGCGCGTTTTTAATATTGTGCTCCCCCGGAAGATTCAGCGCCAGCATGCCCAGCAGCTTGCCCCTGTAAAATATATGGGAACGGCTGCCCCCTTCATGGGCGCCGATATGACCGGCATACAGATCCAGATTTTCCCTCAGGCCGAAGGAGAGCGTGCGGCCGTATGCCCCGCCAATAGCCCGGAGAAGCTGCCGATCCTCGCCGTTATAAATTATTTTCCCGGTAAAGGGCGTATGCTTAATAAATTCATTAAATGTTGCCGTCAGCTCTTCCAAATCCTCGTAAATATCCAGGTGATCGGCTTCCAGATTCGTCAGTACCGTTATACGCGGATAGAGCGTCAAAAAAGAACGGTCATATTCATCGGCTTCGGTGATAAAATAGCTGCCATTACCGCTAAGAGCACCCCGGCCCGTGTTGCTCATGGTGCCCCCGACCACGGCCGTGGGATCCAGGCCGCAGCTTTTAAACACATGGGCAATCATGGAAGTGGTGGTGGTTTTTCCGTGGGTTCCGGCCACGGCAATACCGCGATGTCCCACCATTAACTGACCCAGAAAGCCCGCCCTTTTAATGCAGGGAATGCCCGCCGCACGCGCCGCGCGCAGCTCGGGATTATCCGTCGGCACGGCCGAAGAGTAAACCAGCAGACGGGCCGCGGATAGCTGCGATGCGTTATGACCGATATACACCGTGGCCCCCATGCCGCGCAGGCGTTCCAAAACAGGGCTGTCCTGCCTGTCCGAACCGGAAACGGCATAGCCCCATTCCAGCAGCAGCTCGGCCAGGGCGCTCATTCCGGCGCCACCCAGCCCGATAAAGTATATCTCTTCTTTCTTCCCGTGCGCCATGTCAGTACCAGATTTTCTTTTCTTTTAAAAGATTTAAAATGTCATCCACTATTTCTTGCGCCGCCTGCGGGTTGCCCAGGGCAGCCATGTTTTTTTTAAAACCCCGCACCCGGCCTTCGTCATCCAGCCAAAGCTCAAGCTCCGCGCTCAGTTTCCCGGGCAGGGTAGCATCATCCCGCAGTACCCGCGCCGCCCCCCTGGCCTCCAGCGCCCGCGCGTTTTGGGTCTGATGATCGCCCGCCGCCGAGGCCAGGGGCACCAACAGCGCCGGAACGCCGGCCACGGCCAGTTCCGCCAGACTCATGGCTCCCGCGCGGCAAACGGCAAAATCGGCGGCGGCATAGGCCCGCCACATATTTTCTATAAAGGGCATAACTCGCACGCCGGCTCTTTTGCCAAATTTTTGCGCGTAAATATCATATTGACGCTCTCCCGTTTGCCAGATCACCTGGACGTCCTTTTCGCTTTCTTCTTCCAGCCAGGCGGCCAGGGCTTTATTTATACTGCCCGCCCCCAGACTGCCGCCAAAAACCAAAATCGTTTTCCGCTCCGGATGCAGCTCAAAGGCCTCGCGCGCCGGTCCGGTCTCTTCCCGCCGTTCCGGCGCCAACACCGGATTGGCCACTACCCGGCAACGCGCTCCCGTTAAAAAAGCCTCCGCCTCCTTATAGGCGCAATATACCTTGTGCGCACGGGCGGCCAGCAAACGGGTAGTTACGCCGGGGTAACTGTTTTGCTCCTGTATCAGTATAAGCGCCCCTTCCTTTAGCGCCGCCTTGAGTACCGGCCCCATCACATAGCCCCCCGTGCCTATTACAACATGCGGCCGGAAATCCCGCAAGGCGGCCCGGCTTATGCGCAACGACTGCCACAGTCTATACGGAAAGGAAAGATTGGCGGCCGTAAGCCGGCGCTGAAAACCCCGCACCGGCAACAACTGCAGGGGATAGCCCCAGGAAGGCACCCTGCGTGCCTCAATACCCTTTTCCGTACCGAAAAAGAGGGCTTCGCAGGAGACACTGTTTTCAAAGAGCTTTAACAGATTTCGGGCCGGGTATAAATGCCCCGCCGTTCCTCCGCCCGCAAAAGCGAGACGTAATTTTTCCGCCACTTAGCGTACCAGACTTTGCGTTAAAAGATCATGCCGCCGGGAGCCGGTTTTATCCGTTACCCTGCCGCCACCGGGCTCCACGGCCACCGTCCGGCTAAGGGCGAGCAATATACCGACGCTTACCCCCATAAAAAGCATATGCGATCCGCCGTAACTGATAAAAGGCATCGGAATACCTGTTGCCGGCACCAGGCCGGAAACCACCGCTATATTCATAAAGGCGTACAACACGATATTAAGGGTCAGGCCAAAGGCCAGAAACCGGCTGTAGGCGTCCGGCGCCTTGCGGGCAATACGCAAACCGCGAAACAGGATAAGCATAAAAACGCCGAGAATGATCGTCGCGCCTATCAGCCCCATCTCCTCGGCGATGATGGAAAAAATAAAATCCGTATGGGCGTCCGGTAAAAAGAGCAGCTTTTGCCTGCTTTCGCCAAAGCCAAGCCCGCTAAATCCCCCGCTGCCTATGGCCACAATGGATTGCCGTACCTGATAGGATGCGGCCAGCGGGTCGCTTAGCCCCTTAAACCAGTTTTGGATACGCTGCAACTGATAGGGACGCAATCCCAGATAAATAATCACCACCGGAATGGCCGGCAATACCGTGGCCAGTAAATGTCTCAGCTTAAAACGGCTTACAAAAACCATGCTCATGGCGATGGTTCCCAACAACAGAGCCGTGCCCAGATCCGGCTGCACCATTATCAGCAGCATACTGCCGCCCAGCACCATAAACATGGGCAGCGCGGTTTCCCGGTAGCGGCCCGCGGTCATATCCCGGCTGCTTAACCAATGGGCAAAAAACATAATAACCGCCAGTTTGGTCAGCTCCGAAACCTGAAAATTGGCAAAACCGAGGTTAAACCAACGATGGGCGCCCTTTATCTCCTTGCCTGCCAACAAAACAGTCAAAAGCAAAATGAAGGAGAGAACATTGATCGCGGCAATCAGTTTAGGCCTGTTAAAATACCGGACACTCAGCCGGGACGTTACCAAAATGGCTATTATGGCAAGCAGGGCCCAATACATCTGCTTTTTAAAAAAGAAGTCGGGTGGTTGCGGCACCTTAAGGTTTTGGGCAAAAATGGTGCTGGCGGAATAGACCATCAGCGGCCCGGCAATTATGAGCAGGAATACCGCAACACCCAGTACCAGATCGACTTTACCTTTTTGTTTCATCTTATAACCCGTTTACAATGTGTTTAAAAATTTTACCGCGCTGTTCATAATCGCGGAACATATCAAAGCTGGCGCAGGCGGGTGAAAGTAAAACCACATCGCCTTTTTGCGCCGCCGCGCGCGCCTTTTCCACCGCTTCTTCCATGGAGGCGGCCCTCAGCATGGGCGCCAGCCCCTGCCAGCTTGCGGCCATTTTTTCCGCCGCCGTTCCTATCAGCACGGCCGCCCTTACATGCTTTTGAATCAGGTCGTTCAAACGCGTAAACGTGCTGCCCTTATCCTGGCCGCCGGCAATCAGCACAACGGGGCGCTTAAAACTTTGCAAAGCCCAGTAAAGCGATTCCAGGGTGGTGGCCTTGCTGTCATTCACATACAGCACGCCCTCCAGCTCGCGCACCTTTTCCAGGCGGTGTTCCAGCCCGCCGAAGCCGCTTAACACCTCCACCATATCCCGCCGTTCCACGCCGGCCTCATCCGCGGCCAGGGAAGCGGCCAGGGCATTCATGTAATTGTGCAATCCGGCCAAAGCCATATCTCTATCCTCCATCAGTTTGCGGCCATGTAAAAAAAGAGTCCCGTCCCGCCAGTGGGCATCGCTCTCTTTTTTCAGGGAAAAGCCCTGTTTACGTGCCTTGTGCGCTTCCACCCTCCCACAAAGCAGGGGATCGTCGGCATTGTATATTATCAGTTCCTTTTCCGTCATGTTCATGGTAATGCGC
This sequence comes from Calditrichia bacterium, assembly GCA_026991535.1. GTDB lineage: Bacteria > Calditrichota > Calditrichia > Calditrichales > J004 > J004. The sequence goes on from JALXBH010000103.1 coordinate 18,330, forward strand.
CATTTGGCCTGCTGATAGGCCTCATAGGAGCTGTAACGGTTCAGATGATTGGGCGAAAAATTCAACACAACGGCCATATCCGGCTTAAAGCTCTCTATGGTTTCCAGTTGGAAACTGGAAAGCTCCACTACCGCCCAGCGTTTCGCGACACTTTGCCCCACATGGTCGCTAAAGGCCGAACCGATGTTGCCGGCGACAATGGCCTGTGGGTCGCGTTTGCGCAGCATCTCCCCGATTAGCGTGGTGGTGGTGGTTTTCCCATTGGAACCGGTTACGCCGATAAGCGGAGAGCGGTTGAACCAATAGGCCGCTTCCACTTCCGAATAGACCGGAATCCGCTTGCGGGCCGCCGCCTGCACCACATTGGAGGCAAAAGGTATGCCCGGGCTTAGAATGATGGCGTCCGACTGAAAAACACGGCCGCTGTGCCGTCCAAATTCATGGGGAATATTTTCCCTTTCCAGAAGGGTGATCTCCTCCTTTTTTTCCCCGGGATCGGCCATATCGCTTACAAAAACCGAAGCGCCGCGTTTTTTTAACATGCGGGCTGCCGCTATGCCGCTCCTGGCCGCGCCCAAAACGGTGATATGCTTACCTTTTACATCCATTTTCCATTCTCCGGAGAAGACTCCCCGGCGGGTCTTCCGCGACCCGCACCTATTGTGTTTTAAAGGTGGATAAGCTGAGCAGCGCCAGCAAAATGCCGACGATGAGAAAGCGAAAGACCACTTTCACCTCATGCCACCCGGCCAGCTCAAAATGATGATGCAGGGGCGCCATTTTAAACACCCGCCTGCCCTGGCCATATTTTTTTTTCGTATATTTAAAATAACCGGTCTGTATAATTACCGACAGCGCCTCGGCGATAAATATCCCGGCAATCATCAACAGCAGCAGCTCTTTTTTTAGCAGCACGGCCACCGTGCCCAGCGCGCTGCCCAGGGCCAGCGAACCGGTATCGCCCATAAATACCTGTGCCGGATAGGCGTTATACCATAAAAAGCCGATGGAGGCCCCGAAAACCGCCATGCAAAAGATAACCAGTTCCTCGCTGCCCGCCAGGTAAATCACATTAAGATAATTGCTGAAATTGACATTGCTGGTCACATAGGCGATACCGGCCAGGGCGATAAAAGCGATGGCCGAAAGCCCGGCCGCCAGTCCATCCAGGCCGTCGGTCAGATTAACGGCATTGGAGGAGCCCGTTACCACAAAAATAACAAAGGGAATGTACCAGTAACCCAAATCCAGCTCCCAGTTCTTAAAAAAGGGAATGCTGGTATTGGAATGGATGCCGTCAAAAAATGGATGGAAAACGATAACCAGCGCCAGCATCAATCCCAGCGTTATCTGACCGATCAGCTTGTAGCGGCCGATCAGCCCCTTCTTCATTTTCAATATGGACTTCAGATAGTCATCGGCAAAACCGATGATGCCCATGCTGAGCGTGGCCAGAAAGGCCAGCAGCAGGTACATATTGGATAAGTTCGCCCACAGCAGGGTACCGGAGACGATGGCCAGCAGGATAATCAGTCCGCCCATGGTGGGTGTTCCTTTTTTTGCCTGATGGCTTTGCGGTCCGTCCGTGCGTATTTCTTCCCCAATTTGCCGGTTGCGCAGGGCATTGATGATTTTCGGCCCCAGCCACAGGGCAAAAAGCAGCGCCGTCACCGCGGAAAGAGTGGCCCGCACGGTGATGTACCGGAATACATTGAAGCCGAAAAAGACATCTTTAAACTGATATAAAAATTCTGCCAGCATAGTTTTTCCTGTCAGGCCGTCGCCTGTTTATTGCGCCGGTAATCCGGCAAGTACCTTTTCCATCTGTATACCCCGCGAGGCTTTAAGAAGCAGGGCGTCTCCCGCCTTCATCCGCGCCGCGACCATATGCGCCAGTTCAAACTGACTCCGGCACGTGCTTATCTTCTTTTGCTCGGCGGGAGATAAGTCCGCCAGGGCCATGCTCATTTTTTCTCCCAGCACATAAATGTGGCTCGGGCCATACTCCAAAGCCTTGCGCAAAACCCGTACGTGCATTTCCGCGCTGTGGCGCCCCAGCTCATTCATATCGCCCAGGGCCATGTACTTGCGGCCGTTTTCCATGCTCATCAGGGTCTCCATGGCCAAATACATGGAAGCGGGATTGGCATTATAGGTGTCATTAAGAATGATGGCGCCCCGCCAATGCACTACCTGCATCCGCTTCTCAAAGGATTCATAGGTGGACAGCGCCCGGGCAATTTCCCGCTCGCTAAAGCCCAGGTTCAACGTTACAGCCGCCGCCGCCAGGGCATTGCGCACATTATGCCAGCCGGGCGCCTTAAGGGCGATGCGGGTACGTCCGTTGAGTATCAGCTCCCCCCGGCCCATGGCGTCCATCTCTCCAAAACGGCCTTTCACATCAACATCGGGCCGTTCAAAAGCATAAGTCACTTCGCGCAGCTCCTCCCTGTGGAAAGCGGCAATAAAGGGATCATCCATATTTTTATAGATAGTCGACCCTGCTTGCAGGCCGCGGAACAGATCCAGTTTTTCCCGGGCCACGCCTTCACGGCTTTGCAAAAATTCCAGGTGGGTGTCTCCCACCAGGGTGATCAGCGCATGATTGGGTTCCACTATACCGCTGAGTACCTTTATTTCGCCAAACTGATTGGTGCCCAGTTCAAAAACGGCCGCCTTGTGCATCTCGTTCAGCTCCACCACCGTCAGGGGGCAGCCGATTTGATTATTGCGGTTGCCATGGGTTTTATGTACCGCCTCGCGCTGTTGCATAATATGGGCCACCATCTCCTTGGTGGTGGTTTTGCCGTTCGAGCCGGTAATGGCAATTACCGGAATATGATAGCGCAGACGATGAGCGCGGGCCAGTTGATGCAGGGCCTTCAGGGTGTTCGGCACGAGCAACAGGGGCAGGCGGCCATGGGTTTCCGCCCGGTAGCGGGCGCGTTCCATCACTGAAAACAGGGCCCCATGCGCGCTTACTTCCGGGATAAAATCATGACCATCAAAATTAGCGCCCTTAATGGCCCAAAACACCTGTTGCGGCTCTATAGTGCGCGAATCGATGGAGATACCCTTTATGCGACGGATTTTCATGGCCTGTTCGGGCAGGTTTACAAACTCGGCCTCTTCCAGTTCAAGAAAATCGCGCACGGCAACATCAAGCATGGCTTACGCTTTCCTTTATAATAGCCACTTCATCGAAGGGCACTTTTTCTTTTCCGATAATCTGATAGTTCTCATGTCCTTTGCCGGCAATCAAAACCACATCGCCTTCCGCGGCATGTGTCAGCGCGTGGCGTATGGCCTCTTTGCGGTCGTTGATCACCGTTACCGCTTCCGCCCGCTCTAAACCGGCCATGATGTCATCAATGATCTGCCGCGGGTCTTCCGTGCGCGGGTTATCATCGGTCACCACGGTATGGTCGGCCTGCCGTTC
>JALXBH010000104.1 GCA_026991535.1 Calditrichia bacterium
GCTTGAATCTTGAAATTCTTGAGCAGGCCGGCTGTCACCCGCATACTTTGCGCGCCATCGGCGGCGGGGCCAGATCCGCGGCGTGGATGCAGCTTAAGGCGGATGTGACCGGGAAAAGAATTGTGCGCATGGAAACAACCGAGGCCGGCTGCCTGGGGGCGGCCATGCTGGCCTGTTCCGCCGTTTCCGGCCGCCCGGCACGGGAACTGACGGCTTTGTGGGTTAAACCGCTGGAGACCTACAAACCCAATCCGCAAAAAACGGCTTTTTACGACAGGCAATATATCCGCTATAAAAAGATGTATCAATCAACAAAAAATTTTAATACCTGAGAAAAGTGTCAGCTTAAGGAGGTTCTGTGAGATCAAATGTATTTACAGCCATAATGTTGTTTATCATCGCGCCTTTGGGTTTTCTGGCGGCCGATGTAACGCTGCCGTCCGTCGTGGGCAGCAATATGGTTATTCAGCAAAACAGCCCTTTTGTGCTGTGGGGCTGGGCCGATCCGGGTGAAAATGTGGTTATCCGCGCGGACTGGCTGGAAAAGCCGGTGGAGGTTATGACCGGAGATGAAAAAGAGTGGCGGGTGACGCTGCCCCCCCCGCAAGCGGGCGGTCCTTATCGTATCACCATCAAGGGCTATAACAGCATTGTGCTGGATAATATTTTATGCGGAGAAGTGTGGCTGGCCTCGGGTCAGTCTAATATGGCCTGGCCCATGAGAAAAACCGCCCGCGCGGCGGAGGAACTGCCCCGGGCCCGTCACGATGATATCCGTCTGTTTCATGTAAACAGAACATATGCCTCCTCTCCCCGGAGCGATGTTAAAGCGCGCTGGCAGCTTTGCGAGCCGGAAGCGGTGGATAACTTTTCGGCGGTGGCTTATTATTTTGCCCGCATGTTAAAGGAAAAATTAAAAGTGCCCGTGGGCATTATCAGCTCATCCAAGGGCGGTTCGCCCATCGAGGCCTGGATAAGCGAAGCGGTGTTAAGGGAAGGAAACTTCACCCCCGCGCTGGACAGCATGTGGCAGAACTGGAGCCGCCGGGCGCCGGAAGATGAAAAGCGCTATCAACAGGCCCTGAAGGAATGGCGGGAAAAGGTAAAGGCAGGGGAGGTCTCTTTGAAAAAACCGCGCATACCCGTCTCCGTAAAAAACCTGTCTACAAAACACCGCCGCCCCGCCGCTCTGTATAACGCCATGATCGCGCCCCTGGAAAATTACGCTATAAAAGGGGTTATCTGGTATCAGGGCGAAAGCAATGTGCCCCGGACGGAGCAGTTTGCCGGGCTTTTTCCCGCCCTTATAAAAAGCTGGGCCGCGCAGAGGAACCGGCCCTATCTGCCATTCTACTTCTCACAAATAGCCCCCTATGACTACAAGGATGAAAACGGCCCCGCTTCCCGCCTGAGGGAGGTACAGGCCGGGGTATTGAATTTACCCCACACAGGCATGGCTGTTATTACCGATGTGGGCAACCTGAACGATATCCATCCCATAAGAAAAAAAGAAGTGGGCGAGCGACTGGCCCTGTTGGCGCTGGCGGGCGAATATAAGATGGACACGCTGAAATATTCCGGGCCGGTGTTGAAAACCGCGCGGAAAGAGGGTGCGGACGTTTTGCTGAGCTTTGATTTTGCCTCTTCGGGTCTGGTGCAAAAAGGAGACCGCCTGACCGGATTTGAACTGGCCGGTCCCGATGGCCGTTTTTACCCGGCGGAGGCCAAAATAGAAGGCCGGCAGATCCGCGTTTACAGTTCCGCCGTTGAAGAGCCCCGCCAGGTACGGTTTGGCTGGCACATAGAAGTGATTCCTAATCTGTTTAACGGAGATGACCTGCCCGCCTACCCGTTCACCACCCGGGTGGCCGGGCGGTAGGCGCTTTATAATAAAAAGGATAATTATGTTTCGCTATAAACAGCTTTTTCACGCGCTATTGGCAGCGTATAACTTAAAACAGCGCCTTCCCGCATGGAGCCTGTTGCTGCACCTTGTGGCCATTTTGCCGCTTTATCCGGCAAACTATTATGTTGCGCCCTCGGGCAGCGACGCCAATACGGGAACCCTGGAGTCGCCGTTTCTCTCCCTGGCCCACGCGCATCAACAGGTGGCGCCCGGGGATACGATCTATCTGCGCGGCGGGGAATATTTCCCCCGGGAGAAAACCGTTTTTTCCCGGCAGGGGGAAGCCTCCGCGCCCATAGTATTGGCCGCATATCCCGGGGAGCATCCCCTAATAAACGGCCGGGACATACCGGAGGGCAACATCAACCACGCTTCCACGGCCACCTGGGCCTTTGAAGGGGCCCGCCACTGGAAGATAAACGGGCCGCTTACGCTTACCAATGGGCGGGGCGCCGGTGTTTATATCGCGGATGTGCGTTATTTAACCTTTACAGGGGTGGAAAGCAGCTATAACGGCAAGCGGGCCTCGCGGGCGGCGCACGGTTTTATGGTCTGGAGTGGTGATGATATTCTGTTTGAAAACTGCGACGCCCACCACAACGCCAACCATTTGTGGAAGGAGGGTGAGAACCAGGCGGAAAATCAGTACCAGCATGGCGACGGCTGGCGCATTTTTTCCGGGGCCAATATCCGGCTGCACGGTTGCCGGGCCTGGAACAACCTGGATGATAATTTTGATTTTTACAGCGCGGATCAACCGATTGAACTGATGGATGCCTGGGCGGCTTATGCCGGGCGGGATGACGCCTCGGGGTCGATTACGGGCATTCCCGGAAAATCCATGCCCCTGTTGGATCCATGGGACTTATTGTGGGGCAACGGCATAAAACTGGGTTACTGGGAAGACAGTGTTGCCCATAAAGTGGTGCGCAGCCTGAGCTGGGCCAATAACGGCGCCGGGTTTCATATGAATCTCGGGCCGGCCGTGGTGTGGAATTCCGCCGCCTACGGTAATAAGGTGCGCGGCTTTGACTACACCGACGGGGACAGGCATGAAATGATCAATAACTGGGCCTTTGGCAATGCCTATGAAGACCCCGGATATCCCCTGGCCGAGCCCGACGGCTCGCTGAGCAGCCATAACTCCTGGGAAGATGATATGGGGCTGACGGTCTCGGAAACGGATTTTGCCAGCCTGGAGGACAGCGCCATGTTCGGGCCGCGGCAGGCGGACGGTGGTTTGCCCGGGGTACGTTTCCTGACCCTGAATGCCGGAAGCAGCCTGATTGACGCCGGACTGGATGTGGGCTTGCCCTTTAAGGGCTCCGCCCCGGATCTGGGCGCTTTTGAAGCGGGCGATTCGCTTACCGCCCTGCCCGGAGCGGGTAAACCGCCCCTGCCCGGCCGGATGGCGGTTGTCAACTATCCCAACCCCTTCAATCCCGTAACGCATATACGCATCGATCTGCCCGTGGCGGCGCAGGTCAGCGCGGTGATATATGATCTGGCCGGACGGCAGGTTGTTCGTCTTTTTCAGGGATACCGCCCGGCGGGACGGCAGCAGTTTTCCTGGAACGCCACGGGCAGGAACGGAAGAAAGGTCAGCGGCGGGGTATACTTTTTAACCGTGCGCTCTGCCGGATATGCGAAAACCGTCAAGCTGATTTATATGCCTTAAGGCCGTAAATAACCAAGGTGTACGGAAGGGGATATCTGTCGGCCCCGTTCTTCTACAGGGTTTCCCCGGGGAAAAAGAGTCGGGTAAGGCGACAGCCCAAAACTATGATTTTTTTCAAGTACCGGAATTCGGGAGACTCCGTCCCGATTTCACATCCCCAGGACTCTTTGTATTCCGGGTACTCCAAATATTCTACCATACATACACCTTTTATTGGCTGCGTATTAAAAATGGCGTTGCGTTCGGAAACCGGCCACAGGCCGGGAATATTCTCCCAATAGTACTTTAATCACATTTTTTATCCTTTCCCCTTATTAAGTTAGTTCGGAGCGTAAACAATGCGTATATTCCGCGTGTGTCCGTCATTAACAGGATCGGGAAAATTCCATGAATAAAATATTTTTAATGTTTTTGATTTTTATCTCCCTGCTCAATGCCCGGGAGTCCCTTTTTTGGGTCGGGCCGGGGCAGGTATTGGATGTGCCGGCGGGCGGCACGGATTATCCTTTTAGGGATATCAACGGTTACGGCACGCTGCAGCCCCTGGCGGGCGGTTCAGCCGTGGCTATAACCTGGTACCGCGCGGGCTCCACGCAAAAGAACAGCATCCGCTTGCCCTGGCAACGGGATGTGGGGCTGCCCCTGTGCCGCGTGCTGCCCTCGGGAGAGCTGGCCGTGGCGGATATGGGCGGTCGCCTGCGGATAATGAACGGGGATGGCGCTGTTATCCGTGAAGTGGGGCTTTATCCCCAGGATGGCGCCTACAGCTATAACAGCGAGAACATTATTTTGATGGAAAACGCGCGCAACGGCCGTATACTGACCGCCGTCTGGCTGGCCCGGGAAAAAAGAGTGCTGCTCACCCTGTTTGGCCCATCGCTGGCGCCGCTGTACCGCAATGAGTACCGCGATGTCTACTTACGGCAGATCGGACTGGATCCGGCGGGAAAAAGCCTGGGGCTGGCCCTGTACACGGTAAATCCTTTTGTCTTTGACACACGCGTTATGGATGAGGGCGGCCGTCTGCTGATCCGCTCCGCCCAACGTACCCGGGCCTTTGTGTTTGACGACCAGGGAAATGTGGCCCTGCGGGATAAAAAACGGCTGGAAGTCTATGATCTGACCGCAAAAAAACAAACCGGTGTTTATGAAACGGAGCAACTGATCAGCACGGCGGTATTTGATGACGCCGGCCGGTTGATCGTGGAAACGGCGCGGGTGAGCCGCCGTCAACAGTCGGCCGCGCCTTACTGGTATTACGGTAATATTCGACTGCACTGGCTGGATGAGGCGGCCCGTCTGCAAAAAGTGGAAAATATCGTCGGCGGAAGCTACTATCCATCGCTGATCTACGATCACAGGGAGAGCCGTTTATGGGTTGGTCTGGAAGAAGAACAGGCGGTCAGGGAGGTGCGGCGATGAAAACGTTTCTTTATGGACTTCTTTTGATTGTTACTGTTTACGACGGGGCCGTTCGCGGGCAAAGCTATGCCTGGCCTGCCTTCCCCTTTGATCAGGATCATGGGGTGAACGGCACCTTTTGCGAAAACCGCATCAAGGGCGATGTGTTGCGCCACCACTTCCATGATGGTCTTGATTTCGGCCTTTCCGAAGGGGGCGAGGTCTATTCCGTTCTGGCCACGCAGGTCACCTCTATTCTACGGGAAGGGGGCAATGCCTATATCCGCGTGGGGCGCTATGCCTATGTACATGTGAACCCCGATCCCAATCTGGATGTGGGCGATATGGTGACCGCCTATGACAAGGTGATCGCCGTAACCAACTATCAAAACCATGTTCACTTTAAGGACGGTTATCCGGGCAGCGAGATCAACGCTATTCGTCCCGGCGGCGGCCTGACCCCAGTGACGGATACCTATGACCCGACGGTGGCCTATATTAAATTCTATAAAAATAAAAGCACGATCCTTTTTAACAATAATAAGGTAAACGGCCTGGTGGATATCGTGGCCCGCGCCTATGACCGCACCAATTCCGCCTCTAGCGTGGGAACCAATAACGGCATATACCGCATGAGCTGGCAGGTGTTCGACTCCACGGGAACCCGGGCCGTTACCGCAAAAAAAACGCCCTATAAATTTGATAATATTCCTTCTTCGGATTCCTACATTACCAATGTATACTTTGTGGGCTCCGATCAGGGAACCTATATCTACACACCGACCAATCCGGTCAGCAAGGACGGTTACTGGGATACGCGCCTGATGGAAAAAGGGCTTTACAAGGTTAAAGTGGAAGTGGAAGACACGCGTGGAAATACAGCCGCGCGCTGGGCCACGGTGCGGGTTACGGAGGCGGATGACGCGCCGCCGCCCATGCCGCGGCTCAGTGTGGCCCGCGGTGAAAGTGACGGCCTGCTACAATTGCGTTGGGCTTCTATGGATACCAGTGACATTGCCGGTTTTAATCTGATATTCAGCTATGATGGCCAGAACTGGAACGAAAACCCGGCCATGTCCGCCTCCATTGCCATTGGGGATACTTTGTTTGAGGCTGAAAATTTTAGCAGGAACAAGGCCATCTTTTTTAAATTGCGCACCTTTGACAATGCCGCGCTGATTAATTACAGCCAATGGTCGGACAGCTACGGCCTGCGCATCAGCGACAACCAGCCCCAACTGGCCATTGTGGATGGCTTTGACGGCAGGGCGGGGTATTGGCGCGATGTGCGCCATGACTTTGCCCTGGATTATGGCCTGGCTTTGAACGCCATGAACCGGGGTTTTGATACCTATGCCGATGACAGGATTGAAAGAGACAGCCTGTTGCTGGACGGCTATCCCGTGGTTCTTTATATGACCGGGGATGACCGGGCTCCGGACAGCGCCCTTACCCGGGGTGAGCGTAAGGCCATCGATCGTTTTATGCGCGGTGACGGACACTTTATCATTTCAGGAACGGGGCTTTACAGCGATGCGCTTCTTGCCGGGGGGCAGACCCTGGATTTTTTCCACACCCATTTTGCCAATCTGGGAGGCACACGGATTTTTAACGCCGACTCCGTCTACGGCGTGGCCGGCACCG
>JALXBH010000105.1 GCA_026991535.1 Calditrichia bacterium
ACCCAGGGAGAACACCTTCTGCTTTTTTTATAAAATAATACCCATATGGTATTATTTGGCATGATTTGTGCCCATAAGAGACGCGTTAACAGAAGTGAACCGAAACAGCAAAACAATAAATCATTTCAGATGGACTCTTTATGGAAACGGTGGAACTTTCGGAAATAGAAACCCGGAAAACGGCTTACAAAATCTTTAGCCGTTTGTTTTATTATCCCGGCGAGGAAATCGCCCGCCTGCTTTACGGGGGCGTCATCGGGGAGTGGCTGGAACACATCCTGCCCGGTAAGGAGGCGGAACGTCTGCAAACCTGGGTAGCCTCCCGTTCTTCCGCGGCAGACCTGCTGGAAGCCCTTCAGGTGGAATACACCCATCTTTTCATCACCGCCTATCCCAACCTGCCCGCGCCATTGTATAAATCCTACTACACGGAAAAAGAGCTTTTTGGCGCCGATGCGCGGAATTTGATGGATATCTATCAGCAATACCACTTTAAAGTATCGTCGCACATGACGGAAATGCCCGATCACCTGGCCATAATTCTGGAGTTTATCTATCGATTGCTGGAAAAGGAGGCCGGGGATTCCCTGTTGAAAGACTTTGCCATAAGCGGGCTGACGGACTGGCTGCCCCAATTGGCAAAAAGAATAGAGGAAAACGCCTCGTTGCCATTTTATCCATCGCTGATTCATCTATTGCAAGAGTTTATCCGTAATGATTTATCCCTGCAAGCCACACAAAAATCCGGAGCATAACATGAGTATTTCCAGAAGGGATTTCCTGAAAAAAACAACCCTGTCCGCCGGCGCCTTTACCCTGCTTTCCGGAATGAAGGTACACGGCATGGAAGCGATTCACCCCAAGGGGTGGAAAGGTCGCCAGCGTGTAAGCGAAATCGCCTCCATATGCGAAATGTGTTTTTGGCGATGCGGCATTTTGGGCAATGTGGACAAGCACGGTAAGTTGCTGAAAATCGACGGCAACCCCGAACATCCGTTGACCGAGGGCCGTCTTTGCGCCCGGGGCAATGCCGGACATAAACTGGCCTACGACCCCGACCGGCTGAAATATCCCCTGATGCGCGTTGGCAAGCGCGGCGAAGGCAAATTCAAGCGCGTAAGCTGGGATGAGGCTTTGGACTTTTTTGCCAAAAAGCTTCTTGAAATCCGGGAGAAACACGGCGCTGAAGCCGTGGGCTTTTTCCCCCATGGTATACAGGCCCGTTTTTTTGAACACCTGATGAAAGGGTTCGGCACACCGAATATTGTGGAACCGGCCTTTGCCCAATGCCGCGGGCCGCGGGATGTGGGTTACAAGTTAACCTTTGGCAATAATGTCGGTTCGCCCGAGCCTCTCGACTTTGAAAACACCAAGATGATGGTTTTTATCGGTACCCATATCGGTGAAAATGTTTTTACGGGTCAGAACCTGCAATTTGCTAATGCCCTGGAGCGCGGCGCCAAACTTATCGTTGTCGATCCCCGCTTTTCCATTGCCGCACAAAAAGCGGACTATTGGCTGCCCCTAAAACCGGGTACGGACACGGCCTTGCTGCTGGCCTGGATACACGTGTTGATTTACGAAAACCTGTATGATAAGGAATACATCCGTAAATACGCCACCGGATTTAACGCCCTGAAGAAACACGTTAAGAGTCTCACCCCGGAATGGGCGGCAAAAATAACCGAGCTGCCCGCCGGGCTTATCCGGGAAACCGCCCGGGAAATGGCCGGACAGATTCCCGCTGTCGGCTTGCACCCGGGACGGCATTTTACCTGGTACGGCAACGACAGTCAGCGGGGACGGGCCATGGCTATCCTGACCGCCCTGCTGGGCGCCTATGGCCGCAAGGGGGGAATTTACCTGTCCAGTCCCATACCCGCGCCCAAATATCCCTCCCCCGCCAATCCCAAACCGGCGGCCCGTGCCGATGGCGCCGGCACCGTTTATCCCTTCGCCTCGCGCGGCTTAGGCGTGACAAACGGCCTGGTGGAAGCCACCCACAGCGGCGAGCCCTACCCCATTAAGGCCTGGATTGTTTACAGTCAAAATGTTCTTCAAAGCATTCCCGACCCCTGGAAAACCAAGGAGGCGATCGAAAAGCTTGACCTGATGGTGGTGGTGGATGTTATGCCCATGGAGCAATACCTCTATGCCGACCTGGTACTGCCCGAGGCCACCTATCTGGAACGTTACGACGATCTGTATACCGTTAAAAACGCCAAAAAACCCTTCGCCGCCATTCGTCAGCCGGTTATCGATCCCTTGTTCGAATCTAAACCGGGCTGGTGGATAGCCCGGGAAATGGCTAAGCGTCTGGGACTGGAAGAACATTTCGGCTGGGAAGATATCGAGGAGTATCTCGACTACCGCCTTTCCGGGCTCGGCGTTACTCTTAAGCAGATTCAGGCCCGGGGTCTGGTGGAATACGACAAGGGCACGCCCTACTTTGACTTCAGCAAGCCGGTTCGTTTTAAAACCCCCAGCGGAAAGATAGAGCTTTATTCCGAAGAACTGAAGCGTTACGGCTTTGACCCCATGCCCGTTTACGAAGCGCCCGATGAAGTCCCCAAAGGATATTTCCGTCTGCTTTACGGCCGCTCGCCCCTGCACTCCTTTGCCCGCACCCAGAACAACGAAATTCTTAACGGTTATCAGCCGGAAAACGACCTGTGGATTAACGACAAGATAGCCGCGGAGCTGGGGCTGATAGACGGAGAATATGTTAATCTTGAAAATCAGGATGGCATGTTAAGCAACAACATTAAACTGAATGTAACCCCCGGCATACGCCCGGACGCCGTTTTTATGGTGCATGGTTTTGACCATAAGTCCCCTTTGTTAAAACGGGCCTACGGCAAGGGAGCTTCCGACACCTACCTGATGAGCCGCTACAAGGTTGATCCCATATCCGGCGGCACCGGTATGCGCGTAAATTTCGTACGCATTATCAAAGACGGACAGCCGGTGATGATCAGCGGCGCGGTAAGCGCGATCGGCCGGTTTAAATCCACCCGTGATGCCAGGCGGCCCGTGAAAAAAGTGGTCGTGCCCAGGGCGGTTCAAAGCGAAGAGGATGAAGGATGTTAGGCGGAGCTTCCGTCCGTACCGGCGGACATAAAACGAAAACAGGGCCGGAACTAAAAACAACCGGCATGCGATCTGACGGAGGTAATTAAGATGGCACGATATGCGATGGTTATTGATTTACGAAAATGCGTGGGCTGCGACGCCTGTACGGTTGCCTGCCGCACGGAGTGGGACGTCCCTATCGGGCACAGCCGCACCTGGGTAAAAAATACCGGCGCCGTGGGGGAGTTTCCCAACCTCATCGGCAGTAATTTTGTAGCCCAGTGCAACCATTGTGATGAGCCCACCTGTATTGCCCCCTGCCCGACCGGCGCTACCTTCCAGCTTAAAAACGGTATCGTTAAGGTAGACACGGATCTGTGCATCGGCTGCGGTTATTGCGTGGAGGCCTGCCCCTATGACGCCCGCTATATCAATCCCCTTACCAAGAAAGTGGATAAATGCGATTTTTGCGAAGCCCGTCTGGAAGAGGGGCTGTTGCCGGCCTGCGTTACCACCTGCACCGGAGACGCCAAGTTTTTCGGCGATTTGGAGGATCGTAACAGCATCGTCTATAAAAAAGTTTATGAAGAAGGCGCGCGGCGCATGGAAAACGACAACGCCGCCCTTGGCCCCAATGTTTATTACCTGGGAACCGAGGAACAACTGCAACTGGTTCTGGAAAAATTCGGTCCGCGCAAGCCACGCCTGGCCACGGCCGCGCAAACCTGGCGGGATATCATCAAACCGGCGGTTTTTACAGCCGTGGGCGCCACTTTTGTCGGTCAGGCCGTCGCCTTCTTCAGCCAGTTAAGCAAAGGAGAGGAGCCGATCGATGACTGAGATTAAACTGTGCCAACTGGAAAAGGCTTTACAACACTTTGATCAACCCCTGGAGTTGACCGCGGCGGAAAAAGACCAGATGCGTCAGCGAAAAATGAAAAAACATGACGTGGCCATCATGCTGGTACACTGGTTCAACGCCTCCACCTGGCTGTTGATGCTGGTTACGGGCGCGGGCCTTATCGTTTCCGGCTTTTATAAGTTTGCTCCCGATTTTTTCATCAACATCGTCCGGGGTATTTTTGGCAGCCCCGGCGACCTGATCGAATTCCATATCTGGCTGGGGGTATTATGGATTGCGGTCTTTATGGCCTATACCATTTTCGGTTATCGCAAATATCTGCGCAAACTCAAAATTGACGGGCTGCGTATAGAAACCAACGATCCCTTTGAAAAATTTAAGCGCTTTCAGTGCGCGTTGTTCGGCAACCCGGCCCTTTGTCTGGATAAGAACGATCTGCTGTGGCTGAAAATCCGCGTGCTGGGTATTTTGGGGCGCTCGGATGAGCCGCTTCCGCCCCAGGGGTCTTTTAATGCCGGTCAAAAGCTTTACGGTTTGCTGGTGGCGCTGATGACGCCGGTTATTATGGTCACCGGGCTGATCATGGCTTTTCATCTTGGGCCGATCTGGCTGATCCAATGGGCCATACCTTTTCACTTTCTGGCCGTGGGGCTGGTGGTTTCCGGCCTGATGATCCATGTATACATGGGCGCCGTTTTTCCCGAGGAAAAACCGGCCTTCTTTTCCATGATCAGCGGAAATGTCAGCGAACTGTTTCTTTATAAGCATCACTTCAATTACTGGAAAGAACGCATCGTAAAGCAATGCGAATGGCGTAAGCAAACGGAACCGGATGTACGGCTTACCGATTTGCTGCCCAACAGTCTGGCGCAAAAAGTATTGGAAAAAGTGGAAGAGCTCGGTGATGTAGAGGAAGAACAGCCTGTAGTGGAAAGCGCTCCCAAACCTTACTGGAACCCCTACCTTACAGGCGCTTTATTAGGCCTGCTGATGCTGTTCACCTTTTTTATGCTGGGCCGCGGAGTGGGCGCCTCCAGCGCCCTGGCCCGCCTGGGGGTATTTCTGGAAAACCTGCTGTTCCCCGACTATGTACTGCATAATCCCGCCTGGAGCCGCTATGTAGCCGGCGGGAAGTCACCTCTGCTCAATTTTATGACCTTTGAAGTGATCGGTGTTATTATCGGCGGCTACCTGGCAGGCCGGCAGGGGCGTCGCGTTAAACTTGAAATTCTAAAAGGACCCAATATCAGTAACGGCACACGATTGTTTTTCTCCCTGTTCGGCGGCATCTTTATGGGTCTGGGCGCCCGCATTGCCCGGGGCTGCACCAGCGGCCTGGCCCTGGTGGGCGGAGCTACCATGACGGTGGGCGGATGGGTTTTTATGATTACCATCTTCGCCGTGGGTTTTGTCGGCGCATATTTGCTTAGGAGGTTATGGCTATGATTGCACCCTTGTATAAAAACGGTTTTTTCGGGCTTGATTTCAGCTTTTTTCTGGCTCTGCTCATCGGTCTGGCTTTCGGCTATTTGCTGGAAAAAGGAGGCTTCGGTAATTCGCGGAAACTGGTTTCTCAGTTTTTCTTTACCGACTTTGCCGTGCTCAAGGTTATGTTTACAGCCATCATCGTAGCCATGAGCGGCCTTCTTTTACTAAACTGGATGGGCCTGCTGGATCTGAACAAGATTTATATCATTCCCACCTATTTTTGGGCCCAACTGGCCGGAGGGGCCTTTTTGGGGCTGGGCTTTGCCCTGGGCGGCTATTGCCCCGGTACCTCTTTCGTTTCCGCCGCCACCGGCAAAATAGACGGCATGGTCTTTGTCCTTGGGGTCTTCATCGGCACCATGTCCTTTGGCGATGTTTTTTACGATTGGCTGAAAGGCCTTTATTATGCCGGCGACATGGGAAAAATTACCCTGCCGGAACTGTTCGGTCTCAACGCCGGCGTGGTGGCCTTTATCATCATCGTCATTGCCCTGATCTCATTCTGGCTGGCGGAAAAAGCGGAAAAAGAGTGGGACCCCTACAAAAATATGCGCAGCTATCCCAAGGAAAAGATAGGAGAACGCTAAGATGAAGCGGAAACTCAGTGCCGGAAAAATATCGGCAGTCATCATCTTTTTAATCGGCTTGTTGCTGGCTATCGGCTATCCGGGGAAAGACGTTATGCTTCAGCGCGTTCAGGAAGAAGCGCGGCGGGAAATGCTCCGCAATCAAAACAAGAGCAAAAGCGCAATTCCCCTGAAAACATCGCCGCGCAAAAAGAAAAAAATCATCTACACACCGCCTCCGGTTTCCGCCGGGGCCGAGGACGAAGGTTGTTAGTTCCGGCGGCGTAAGGGCGCATCCTGTTTCCAGGGCGGGATGCGCTTTTTAAAAAGAAGCTTTCACGATTTATTTTCCTTTGGCTGCTTGCCGATATAATTTGTCCTGTAAACAATAAACTCTACACCAAAACAAAAGCATGCCACAGCCATGTTTACACAACCGACAAACATAAGCTTTACCCTGCCCGGCTGGCTGGAGGAATACGCGCGCGGCTACCGTGCCACCACCTCCCTGCCGGAACAGATGGCCTTTGTGGTGGGCGCCTCGCGGAAAAATGTGTTGGAAAAAAGCGGCGGGCCCTTTGCGGCGGCCATTTTCAACAGCGACAACGGCGAGCTGATCTCCCTGGGAGTAAACCGCGTCACCACCGAAGGGATTTCCATCCTGCATGCCGAAATGGTGGCTGTGGCCATCGCCCAACGCAAACTGGGGCATTACGACCTGGGTCATGATCCGGCAACCGGCTATAGCCTGGTCACCAGCACCGAGCCCTGCGCCATGTGTTATGGCGCCATCCCCTGGAGCGGCGTGCGCCGGGTGGTAACCGCGGCCCGGGATAGTGACGCCCGCGCCGTGGGTTTTGACGAAGGCCCCAAGCCCGCGGACTGGATCGCCGGGCTGGAAAAGCGCGGTATCGGGGTGGTCACCGGAATCGAGGAGGAAAAGGCCCGGGAGGTGCTGCGGCTCTACCGACAGATGCACGGAAAAATCTACAACGCCCGCGGCCGGGATAATGTAAACCCATAAATACGGGAAGGGACAATGGATCGATTAAGGGACGAGATTGCCCGCTTTGCCAGGGAGCGTGACTGGGAACAGTTCCACTCCCCCAAAAACCTGGCCATGGCCCTCAGCGTGGAGGTGGCCGAATTGCTGGAAATTTTCCAGTGGCTCTCGGAAAAAGAAAGCTATCAACTCACCGAAAAGCAACTGGGGCAATTAAAAGAAGAGATCGGCGACGTGATGACCTACCTGACCGGACTGGCCGCCAGGTTCAACCTGGACCCCATTGAATGCGCCCGGGAAAAAATGGAGATCAATAAACTTAAATACCCCGTGGAGCGGGTGAAGGGCAGTTCTAAAAAATATAACGAGTATTAGTTGCCGGGAAAATCGCCGTTCATAAACGGTAATGGAATTTTTATTGTTTTCAACACACATTCATGTTAGCTTTTGATGTAGTTTTCACACCATAGATGGTTTAGCCTTCAGTTAAAAACCGAATAAACAGCAACCTAAAATAAAAGAATAATACCGTGTTATGGAAATCCGTACAGACCTGTATCTGGGCGACAGCCGGACAGAGCTAAAAAAAATCGCCGACAACAGCATAGATTTAATCTTTACCTCACCGCCCTACGCGGATCAACGCAAGAACACCTACGGCGGCATTCACCCCGACCATTATGCCGAATGGTTTTTACCCATCTCCGAGCAGTTGCTAAGGGTGTTAAAGCCGACGGGAACGTTTGTCCTCAATATCAAGGAAAAGGTGGTGAACGGAGAGCGCAGTACCTATGTTTTGGAACTGATACTGGCCATGCGTAAACAGGGATGGTTATGGACGGAAGAATTTATCTGGCATAAAAAAAATTCCTATCCGGGAAAGTGGCCCAATCGTTTCCGCGATTCCTGGGAACGGCTGCTTCAGTTTAACAAACAGAAGAAATTTCATATGTACCAGGAAGAGGTCATGGTACCCATGGGCGACTGGGCCAAAACCCGCTTAAAACGTTTAAGCGATACGGATAAAAAACGGGATGAATCCAGGGTGGGCAGCGGCTTTGGTAAAAACATCTCCAACTGGCTTAACCGGGATATGGCCTACCCCACCAATGTATTACACCTGGCCACGGAATGTAATAACAAAAACCACAGCGCCGCCTTCCCCGAAGGCTTGCCGGAATGGTTTATAAAGCTGTTTACCCGCGAGGGTGACGTCGTTCTGGATCCTTTTATGGGGTCGGGAACAACCAACAAAGTGGCCCGGCGTATGTTGCGGCATTCCGTTGGCATTGAAATAGTGCGCGAATACTACGAAATGGTAAGCCGTGAAATAGAACCGGTGGAATTGGTGTTGCTTGAACCGGAACGGGAATATGAAAAGTCTCAATCTAAATAATGTTTACGCTTATGTGGAAAAACATATCGACACTTTCCACGCAAAGCGTATCTCCAGCCTGGATAAACTCCAGCTTCGCAAAGTTCTCCGCAGAAAAAACCCTTATCTGTTCCGCACAAAATATATTCTCACCGCGGAACAAATTATCCGCGGCCTGGTGGACGCCCATATCTCCTCAAATGAAGAAACCCTTTTTGGCGATTGGCTGGAAGGTCTGGCCATATTTATAAACCATGAGGTCTATAATGGCCGTAAATCCGGCATCCCGGGTGTGGATCTTGAATTCGATCATGATAATGTGCGCTATATCGTAAATATCAAGTCCGGGCCGAATTGGGGAAATAGCAGCCAGATCAAAAAAATGATTTCCGATTTTAATACCGCCAGGAAAATACTGAGAACCAGTAATGCCCAAACCCAGGTTATCGCCATCAACGGATGCTGTTACGGGCAGGACGCCCATCCTGATAAAGGGGACTATTTCAAATATTGCGGTCAGCGCTTTTGGGAATTTATCTCCGCGGATAGCGAGCTATATACCCGCCTTATCGAACCCCTGGGTCATAAGGCCCGTGAAAAGAACGACCGTTTTATGGAAGCGTATGCCAATATGATTAATCGCTTTGTCGCCGAATTCAGCCGGGATTTCTGCACAACAGGCGGAGCCATTAACTGGGAAGAACTGGTACGCTTCAACTCTTCGGCAAAATAAAACTCCGGCTTAATCGTCATCCCGGTCAACGCGGAAACGGGCTATTACCGGACAGTGGTCGGAGATGGTTTCGTAATAACGCGGAAACTCTCCGTCGTAATAGTTGTCAAAGGCCGAGGCACACATACCGCCCACATGAACGCTGCCCTCGATATATTCCACCCTGGCGTCCGCCGATACAAATATCTGGTCGATCAGCGAGGCCTGGATACGCTTGTTCTTCCAGTCCGCCATCCAGTAATTACTGGGCATGCCGTTCAGCTCTTGCGTTACCCAGTAAAAGCCCAGAGGCTCCAACACCGGCAGGAATTCATTCTCCCGCGCCTTGGTCACATTATTCATATCGCCCAGCAGGATGATATCGTCGTCTTGTGTCTCTTCGGGCAGATCGCTTAAAATCTCTTTCAATACCTGCCACTGTTTTTCACGCTGTCCCCAGCCCCTCGGCGAGGCTTTAAGGTGCACAACGATGGCATGAAAATCAAAACCGTCGGGTATGGATTTAAAATAGGCGCGAAAGGCGGGACGCAGATAGGAGTCCGGTTTAAGCAACAGATCGTTGTATACCTGCGGCGCCCCGATCAGTTGTAGTTTTTTACTGTTATATAAAAAGCCCACCTTTTGCGATCCCCTGCCGGGAGCGTATATGAACTTGTACTCCCCGCCCATGTAGTGGCGCGCGCTGTCGGCAAACATCTTTGTGTCCACGATCTCTTCCACGGCCAACAGCTCCAGATCCATTTTGGAAAGCATGTTGAACAGAGCCTTCACGTCGGTAGCGTTGCCCCGGGGCGGGTGGCTGAGGTTAATATCATATTTCTTCATCATCTCGCCGTCATCCTTGCAGGGGAACCACTCGATGTTAAAGGTGGCCACATCCATATAGCGGGCCGTATCCTGACCCTGAAGCGAAAAGGCCAGCAATAGGAATAAAAACCATTTTGTATAACGCATATCTCTCTCCGGTTACTTATTTCATGCTCCGCTTTTGTACCCTTTGGCGGGGCGGCCTCTCTAAAAGGAAAGGGAAATTTAGCGAAGGATTCACTGGGAAGCCAACTTTTACCCCGCGAACAAGGCTTTTAGATGAAGGCTCCTTTCATTATATTTCCCTTGTTCATTTGTAACCCTATATTTTTCGGAAGCCCGTTTATGTTAAAAGAGTACTTTGAGCCCTTTCGCCGGAATATCACCGGCATAGACCAGACCTTTGACAGCGCCTATGGCCGGCAACGCATCATCTACACAGACTGGACCGCCAGCGGCCGCCTCTACCGGCCCATCGAGCATAAGCTCTCCACCGATATTGCGCCCTGCGTGGGCAATACCCATACCGAGACCTCCTTTACCGGTTCGGTGATGACCCGCGCCTACCATCATGCCCTGAATTTAATCAAGGAGCATGTGCGGGCCACCGATGATGATGTGATCATCTCCTCCAACAGCGGCATGACCGGCGTGGTTAACAAGTTTCAGCGTATCCTCGGTTTTAAGGTACATGAAAAACACCGCGACTGCATCAAAATCAGCGAAAATGAGCGGCCTGTTATTTTTGTCACCCACATGGAACACCATTCCAATCAAACCTCCTGGCTGGAAACCCTGGCCGAGGTGGTAATCATCCCCTTTGATGAGAAGGGACTGGTGGATTTGAACGCCTTTGAGGAGCTGTTAAAAAAATATAAACAGCGGCAGATGAAAATTGCCGCGGTCACCTCCTGTTCCAATGTCACCGGCATCATCACTCCCTATTACCAGATCGCGGAGATTATCCACCGCCACGGCGGTCTCTGTTTTGTCGATTTTGCCGCTTCCGCGCCCTATATCCCCATAAACATGCACCCGGACAACCCGGCGCAAAAGCTGGACGCCATCTACTTTTCGCCCCATAAGTTTCTGGGCGGCCCGGGTTCCACGGGTATCCTTATCTTCGACAAGGCGCTTTACAAAAACAAGGTGCCCGATAATCCCGGCGGCGGAACGGTGGACTGGACCAACCCCTGGGGCGGCCACAAATATATCGACGATATTCAGGCCCGCGAGGATGGCGGCACACCCGCGTTTCTGCAAACCATCCGCGCCGCGCTTAGCATACGGCTGAAGGAGAAAATGGACACAAAGAAAATCCTGCAGCGCGAACATGAACTGATGCCGCGCATCTGGGAAAGACTGGATCAAATCGACAGCCTGCATGTCCTGGCCGGGCATGTGCGCGAAAGACTGGGTATCTTCTCCTTCTACATGGAAGATATCCACTACAACCTGGCCGTGCGTCTGCTCAACGACCGCTACGGCATCCAAATGCGCGGCGGCTGTAGCTGTGCCGGCACCTACGGCCACTTTTTATTGCACGTGGATCAAAACCGCTCCGAGCGCATCACCCGGAAGATATCCGCTGGCGACCTTTCCGAAAAACCGGGCTGGGTGCGTATGTCCATCCACCCCACCACCTCGGAGGAAGAGCTGGATATCGTTCTGCAGGCCCTGAAGGAGATCAGCCGTCACCACAGGGAGTGGGCCGATGATTACGAATACAGCCCCAAAACCAATGAGTTTTATCATAAATCCTTTCCCCCCGTGGAAGAGGGATTTGTAAAGGAGTGGTTCACATTATGAAAAATTTTTGGGATGAGCGCTACGGCGGCGAGGAGTATGTTTACGGCACCGAACCCAACCTGTGGTACGCGGGGCAATTGAAGAACCTTAAACCCGGCACGGCCCTGTTCATTGCCGAGGGCGAGGGGCGCAACGCCGTCCATGCCGCCCGTCTCGGCTGGCGTGTTTCCGCCTTTGACTACTCGCAAAGCGGCCGCAATAAAGCGCTGGCCCTGGCCCGCTCCGCCGGAGTCAATATCGACTACGCCGTGGCCGATGCCGCCGGGTATATCATTCCATCCAACAGTTTTGACCTGATGGTTATGGTCTACACCCATTTTCCGCGTGCCGTACGGGAACAGCTGTTCCCCAAAATGATCGCCGGTCTGAAGCCGGGCGGGCGCATCATTGCCGAGGTTTTCAGCACCAAACAGTTTGGCCGGAACAGCGGCGGCCCCAGGAGCGCCGAGCTGATGTACACCCCGGAGCAATTGCGCGACTATTTCGGCGCTTTACATATTGTGCTGCTGGAAGAGGCGGTCATCCATCTCAGCGAAGGGCCCCACCATGAGGGCGAGGCCGATGTGATCCGCATGGTGGCCGTAAAGTAAAAGCTGTAAAACCGAAAATATAAATATTCATATGTTCAAAAAACGTAAAAAATGAAAATATAAATATTCTTATTTTCAAAAAAATGGAAAAATGAAAATATAAATTTGTATATTTGCAGAAATTAAAAACTTCGGATAACTATGAATATTGAAGATTTTGTTTCGGGAAGGGAAGTCAGCCAATATAAGTACAAATCTTTTTCTCCTGAAAAAATAAATCATGAATGGGTCATTTCCAATCCGGAGATAAACAGCCTGCTGGCCGAGGCCAACAGATTAACAGGCGAGCTTAACGCCTATTCGCAGATCGTCCCCGATGTTGATTTTTTCATCTCCATGCACATATTAAAGGAGGCGACAACTTCCAGCAGAATTGAGGGTACGAAAACCAATATGGAAGAAGCCCTTGTCGCTAGGGAGGATATTAATCCCGAAATGCGGGACGATTGGGCCGAGGTTCAAAATTATATAAAGGCCATAAATCAATCGATTTCCGAGCTGGAAAATCTCCCCGTATCCAACCGACTGATTAAAATGACCCACAAAATTCTTCTTTCCGGGGTAAGGGGCAGGCATAAACTACCCGGAGAGTTCAGAAAAAGTCAAAACTGGATCGGCTCAACACTAAAGGATGCCATCTTCATACCTCCGCATCACTCGGAAATACCTGAATTAATGGGAGACCTCGAACGTTTTATCAACAATGAAGAGATACAAGTACCCCATTTAATCCGAATCGCCATCATACACTATCAATTTGAAACCATCCATCCTTTCCTGGATGGCAACGGCAGGCTGGGCAGGCTATTGATTACCCTGTACCTGGTTAGCAAGAGCGTGCTAAAAAAACCATCACTGTACCTTTCGGATTTTTTTGAAAAAAACAAGGCCTACTATTATGACAATCTGATGGTTGTTCGTGTATCCGGTAACCTTGCCCAGTGGATCCGTTTTTTTCTTGTTGGCGTAATCGAAACTTCTCAAAGCTCCATACAGGTTTTTAAGGATATCATCTCCCTTCGTGAAGAGATATACAGCCATAAACTTCCCCAGCTTGGCAGTAAAACCCCCAAGGGCCAAAAACTTATCCGCCGCCTTTTTCACAACCCGATTATAGACGCCCGGCAGGCCGCCTCGGCCTTACAAATCTCGGCCTCTACCGCAAACCGTCTGATTGCTCAATTTGTTGATTTAGGCATTTTAAGCGAACTAACCGGGTATAAACGAAACAGGAAATATATTTTTAAAGAATATTTCGATCTGTTTAAGAAACGTTAAGACCCAATAACCAGGAAATCTTCATGAAAGCGCTTATCTTCGATCTGGACGGAACCCTGCTGGACACGCTCAAGGACCTGGCTGTTTCCACCAATCATGTTCTGGAAAATAACGGCTACCCGCCCCACCCTCTGGAGGCGTATAACTATCTGGTGGGCCAGGGCGTGCGCCATCTGATAGAATATGCCCTGCCCCGGGAGGCCCGCGAGGCGCGGCGCATCAACCGGCTGGTGCATGAGTTCAGCGCCTATTATGAGGGGCACTGGGACGTGCATACCCACCCCTATGACGGAATAAGGGAAATGCTGGACAGACTTTTTCAAACCGGACGCCCCATCAGCATTCTCTCCAATAAGCCCCACAATTTTACCGTTTTGTGCGTGGATAAAATGCTGGCCGGCTACCCCTTTAAATTGGTTATGGGCCACAGGGAACCCTTTCCCCGCAAGCCCGACCCGCAATCGGCGCTGCATATGGCCCGGGAGCTGAACCTCGCTCCCCGTGAGATTATGTTCTGCGGAGATACCTCCATAGACATGCAAACCGCCACCCGGGCCGGCATGTATGCCGTGGGCGTTACCTGGGGGTTTCGTCCCCGGGGGGAGCTGCTGGAAAACGGCGCCCGGCAACTGGCGGAATCACCGGCCGATGTCATCACTATCTTCAACGCAGCGGAATAAAACCGCCATGCCCGCGTCACCCTCCGCGAAAAGCCGGGATACGGCCGCCTTTTTAGGCTTCAGCCTTTTGGGTCTGTTTGTTTTTTTTGTCCCCGTGTCCCTCAACGGAAAAAACACCATCCCGCTGGATCATATCATCACCTTTTTCAGAACCGGTCTGCCCCTGTTCAGCCGATATTTTGCCTTGCTGATGGTTATGCTGGGCGCCTGGGACGCCCTGCGGGCCGTAAAAAGAAAAAAGGATGCTTCCGCGCTTGTTTTGGCCCTTTTTAAAATTTCGGGACTGGCCGCGGCCCTTATTTTCCTGTTTTCAGGCCAACCGGCCTTTTTGATGCAAAGCGACGTGCTGCCCTTTTTATATGAAAAGCTGGTAACGCCCGTCGCTCTTATCGTTCCCCTGGGGGCGGTCTTCCTGGCCTTTCTGGTGGACTATGGCCTGATGGAATTCAGCGGCAGCCTGCTGCAACCCTTTATGCGGCGTCTCTTCCACACCCCCGGACGTTCCGCCGTGGATGCCGTGGCTTCCTTTGTGGGCAGCTATTCCATAGGCCTGCTGATCACCGATCGCGTTTACCGCGAAGGCCGCTACACCACGCGGGAAGCAGCCATCATTGCCACCGGCTTTTCAACCGTTTCCGCCACCTTTATGGTGATAGTGGCCCAAACGCTGGACATGATGTCCCTGTGGAATTTTTATTTCTGGAGCACGCTGCTGACCACCTTTGCCGTTACGGCCCTGACCGTGCGTCTGTGGCCGCTAAGGCGGATGCCCGACTGGCGGCGCCCGGCCGGGCAAAAGAAGGAGAGCAACAAGGAGGCCCACACCGACAACGCGCTGGCAGAGGCCTGGCACAAGGCTCTGCGGGCGGCCCGCCAAGCCCCGCCGCTCAAACAATCCCTGGCCGAAAACCTGAACGACGGCTTGAGGATGGCCGCTTCCATCGTTTCCATGATTCTTTCCGTGGGGTTGTTGGGAATTTTACTGGCAAAGTATAGCCCCCTGTTCGACTGGAGCGCCTGGCTGTTTGTACCCCTGGCCAAACTTTTCAGTTTGCCGGAGCCTCATCTGACCGGCAAGGCCTTGTCGCTGGGCATCAGCGAAATGTTTCTGCCCTCCCTGCTGGTCAGCGGATCGGATTTGATTACCCGTTATATCATCGGGGTTACCTCCGTAAGCTCCATCCTCTTTTTTTCGGCGTCCATCCCCTGTATCCTCTCCACGCATATTCCGCTTAAAATCGGCGATTTATTATGGATTTGGTTGGAGCGCACCCTGCTTTCCTTTATATTGGCGGCCATAACCGCCCGGGTATTCTTATAAGCAGGAGAAAGTATGACTTCACACCGTCCGGCCCTCACCCTGTCACCGGTAGTCGCCGGCATGATGCGCCTGTCCCGCTGGAACCTTAGTCCGCAACAGCGGCATACCTTTATCCGCCGGTGTCTGGAAATGGGCATAAGCTCCTTTGATCATGCCGATATCTACGGCGGCTTTTCCTGCGAGACGCTCTTCGGCGAAGCCCTGCGTATCGAGCCCTCCCTGCGCGACAAAATGGAACTCGTCAGCAAGTGCAACATCGTACCCAAACAGGAAAACAACCCAGCCCGGCGTATCGGCCATTACAACAGCACCTTTGATCATATCGTTTCCAGCGCGGAACGTTCACTAAAAAACCTGCAAACGGATTATCTGGATTTGCTGCTTATCCATCGCGCCGACCCCTTGATGGATGCCACCGAGGTGGCCCGGGCCTTTGAGCATCTGCGCGCCACGGGCAAGGTGCGCCACTTTGGGGTTTCCAACTTCGATATCAATAAGATGCAACTGCTGCAAAGCCGTCTGAACATGCCCCTGCAAACCAATCAGATAGAGCTTTCCCTGCTACACTGGGAAGCGCTGGAAAACGGCATGTCGGATTATCTTCAGCAGCGGAACATCGCTCCGATGATCTGGTCGCCGCTGGCCGGGGGACGTCTGTTCAGCGAAGGCAAGCCGCAACTTGTAACGGTATTGCGCGAACTGAGTCAAAAATATGAAAGCAGCCCGGCCGCCCTGGCCTTTGCCTGGATAGCCCGCGTTCCCTTCGGCGCGCGCATCATTACCGGCAGCGGAAAAATTGAGCGGCTGCGCGAAGCGATCGACGGACGCAGCATTAACCTGAGCAGGCACGATTGGTTTTGGCTCTATCGCGCCGCGCGCGGGTATGACGTGCCATAATCAGGGTCTCCGAATATAACCGGAAAAAAACATGAAGCCTGTTACATCGCTATTACTATTGCTGACCGCTATCTCCGCATTGGCGCAGAACACCCCGCCGGGGGGGCATAAGGACGGCCTGTTCCCGCGCCTTGCTAAAAGGGCCGGGGGACAAAGCCAGGCTTCCACAACAATAGACGCGCAATATTACAGGCTGGAGCTGTACATACGGTTTAACCCCAACAGACTTGACGGCCGGGTTACGGCCCGCTTTGTCAGCCGGACGGACAACCTGTCTTCCTTTGATCTTGATTTTAGCGACGCTCTCGAGGTGAACAGCGTGGGCGCGGCGGCGGCGGATTTCACCCATAAGGCGGATCGTTTATCCCTGACGCTCAAAAAAAGCTACAACCGCGGCGATACCGTGACTGTCAGCATCAGCTATGGCGGGGTGCCGGCCGCCGACGGATTCGGCAGCTTTTCCTTTGACTCCATGGACGGCGACCCGCGCCATGTATGGACGCTCAGCGAACCCTATGGCGCGCGCGACTGGTGGCCCTGCAAGGATTACCCGGCCGACAAGGCCGATTCCGCCGATATCATCATCAATGTGCCTTCCGGGCTAAAGGCCGTCTCCAACGGCACATTAAGGTACGTGCTTGTCAACGACAGCAGCGACGCCTGGCACTGGCAGGTACGCTACCCCATCACCACCTATCTTATCTCCCTGGCCATCGGTCCCTACGAGCATCTGTCCGGCGTATATACCCACGGGGACGGCAGCGTCATGCCCCTGGATATCTATGCCTATCCCTCGCGGGCGGCACAGATGGAAGAGGTCTTAAACCAAACCCGCGATCAACTGGACGTGCTGTCCGGCCTTTTCGGGCCTTATCCCTTTAAAAAGGAAAAATACGGCCTGGCCCAGTTTGGCTGGGGGGGCGGCATGGAGCACCAAACCATCACCAGCGTGGGCGATATCCGCTCCGGACTGACCTATCTTTATGTGCATGAATTGGGACATCAATGGTTTGGGGACGCCCTGACCTGCGCTTCCTGGACGGACATTTGGCTTAACGAAGGCTTTGCCACCTATTCGGAGGCCCTCTATGCCGAACAGCGCGGCTTTGGCGGGCTGCCTCCCGGCAGGGAAGCCTATCACGCTTATATGGGCAGTAAACTATATTACAGCGAGGGAACCATTACCCGCGACACAAGCTCCGTGGGCAGCATCTTCAACCGCATTGTGTACAACAAGGGCGCCTGGGTGTTGCACATGCTGCGCGGGGTTATGGGCGACTCCCTCTTTTTTAAAGCCCTGCGCCGCTACGCGCAAGACCCGGAACTGATCTATACTTCGGTAAGAACGCGGCATCTGCGCACGGTGTTTGAGGATGTTTACGGCCAAAGCCTGGAGACCTTTTTTGACCAGTGGCTAAACTATTCGCTTTATCCCTTTTATGAGATAAAGTGGGAAACCGTCCCGGAGGGAAGCGCCACCGGGCTCTTTTCCCTGCTACTCACTATTAATCAACAGCAACAGCAACCGGTATACGACATGCCGATGACCCTGTCCGTTCACTTTATCGACCGCCCGGATACGCTCATCCGGCTGCGCAACAATCAACGCCGGCAAAGCTACACCCTCATGCTCCCGGCGGAGCCCGTCAGCCTGGAGCTGGACCCCGACAACTGGATTTTAAAGAATGTCCGCGATATCTCCGGTGGGGTATACCAACCCGGTATTTCCCATACCACAATTTACCCCAACCCGTTTAGTCGGCAAACAACCATTCGTCTCCGTTACTGGGACTCCGGAAAGCCGCTGTTAAAAATCCACGACATACGGGGCCGCCTTGTGCGCACGCTGCAGCCCCGGACAAGCACCCTGTTCCATGATTATTATTTTGTATGGGACGGAAAAAACGAGCGCGGTATCCGGGCCGCTTCGGGTATGTATCTGCTGATGGCTGCCGTCCGGGGGGAGCATATTCCGCTCCGGAGCAAGGCTCTCTTCATCCCATAAGCAGCAGACGGGCCGCCCCGCGGGTTAATGCCGGGGTAGGAAGTGGCGGCGCATCCTTTTAGCCGGCTGGAATGTCCTTTCGGTCACGGCGTCAAAATCTATCAGCTTCAACTCATCCCACCAGGTCGCCCGCGGATCATACTCGGCAAAAAATATCTTATTGATCTCATCACGGTTGCGCGCCTGGATAAACTTAAGCACAAACAGTTTTTTACCACCGACCTCGATCAGGCCGTCCACCAGAACCTTACCCGGATCGGCCGACATGGAAGGACCGCGCACGGTTTTTATCAACCCCGATACGGAAGCCATGGCCTTGTTGTATATCTCCAAAGCCTCGGCCAGCGGAACGGAAAAATAGCCGTGGGCGCCGGTGTCCCGTTCCACAAACATATAGTAGGGTATCATGTCCATCTTAACCTGTTCCCGCCACATATCGGCCCAAACATCGGCATTGGCGTTTACCGGCCTCACCAGAGGCGACTGGGTGCGGATGGTCACACCCGCCTGCCGGATGGCTTCGACCGCCTGGCGCACCGTAGCGGTTTGTAACTCCCGGGGATGACTGAAATGAGCCATCAGGGCGATATGACGGCCGCTTTCCCTGAGGGATTTAAGTTTCTGTAAAAAGATTTCTCCCTCCGCGCCCAAAAAGCGCATGGGGTAATAGGCCAGAGCCTTGGTGCCGATGCGGATATTTTGAACATGCTCCAGCTCCGGGTCCATCAGGATGTCGAGATATTCAAAAAAATGTTTATTGCTCATGTGCATGGGGTCGCCGCCGGTAAACAGCAGGTCGCTTACCTCCGTATGGGCCGCCAGATAGTCGCGCAACAGGGCGGCATCCTTGCTGCGAAACTTGTGCTCATCCAGATTAACAAACTGGGCCCAACGGAAACAGTAGGTACAATACGTATGGCAGGTTTGCCCCTGTGCCGGAAAAAACAGCACGGTTTCCCGGTATTTATGTTGCAAGCCACCCAGTTCCCGTCCCCTCCAACGGGGTATGTTTTTTTGCTGTCCGCTGGGATGCGGGTTGAGATCATAACGTATTCTTTTTATGACCTCCCGCTCCTCTTCCGGGCTGTTCGCCGAATTTAACAGCTCCCAGTGGCGCTCCTCCAGCATTTCACGAACGGGAAACACCAGCCGGAAAATGGGATCATCCCGGTAGGCGGACCAATCGATCAACTCATCCAAAACATATTTGCTGACCTTAAAGGGAAATATTTTTGTCAGCTTCTTAAAGTCTTCCAGATCCTGATGGTTAAGCCTGGTGCTGTAGGGTGACCTTAAAAAGGATTTAACATTCAACATAAATTCTCTCCGGTTTCGAATTGTCTGGTTAATAACATTTATCCCTCTGCGTAAAGTCCGGGATATACGCTGACCTTTGTTTTGCGGCCATCTATTGTTAAATCTGTGTAATAAAAGGAAAATAGTACCGGGTTGTTATCCCTTGCCGGTTCTTCAATATAAGCGCTTCTTTATTTATTTCAAGTTAAAGCGCATAAAAATTACTATACGCCCGAATCCGTTTTTAGATCACCCCCTTTCGGCTTATATTGCCCGGGAACATCTTTAAAGGACTTTTTATGCGTTACATTATCTTTCTTACACTGTTGCCCGCCCTGTTTTACGGACAGGCCCTCGATCCCCGGAAACTGTTTATCGCCGACCTGCACGAGGATGTGCTGGAGAGTTACTTTTCCAGCGGCCGGGATATCGAGCACTACAGCCCGGGGGGACATGTCGATCTTGACCGCCTGCGGAAGGGGGGCGTTGACGCCGCCTTTTTCGTCATCTGGCCCAACCCCGATAAAAAGACGTCCATGTTCAAACAGGCGGTAACGATACTGGATACTCTGGACGCCCTGATGCGGCGCAATGAAGAGAGAACGGGCCTGGCCCTGACGCCCGAACAGATTCTGGCCTTAAAAGAAGAAGGAAAGACCGCCATCATCCCGGCCCTGGAAAGCGGCACCGCCCTGGATAACCAACTGGATAATATAGACTACTTTTACAGGCGGGGTATCCGTTATTGGGGCATTACCTGGAACGACAGTCCCGACTGGGCCAGTAGCGCCCAGGATGAAAGCAATCCCGCCTGGCGGGGACACCGGGGCCTGAATGATTTTGGCCGCAAGGTGATCCGGCGTCTTAACGAACTGGGCATCATGGTAGACCTCTCCCACAGCGGCGAACAAACCTTTTATGATGTACTCCGGATAAGCACAAAACCGGTTATCGCCTCCCATTCATCGGTTTACGCGCTCTGTCCCCATTTTCGCAATCTCAAGGATGCCCAGCTAAAGGCCCTGGCTCAAAACGGCGGGGTTGTTTTTATAAATTTTTACCCCGGCTATCTGGTAAAGGATTTTAACCGGGTATATCAGACTGCCCGCAAACGGGCGGATGTGATTCAGGATTCGCTAAAAACCCTGGGCCGGGAGGCCTATAACGCCTTTGACCGTTCCGCCTTTATTCTGGAAAAAGTAAAACCCCTTTACCCCGATTACAAAACGGTGGTTGACCATATCGACTATGTGGTTAAGCTGATTGGCGTTGACCATGTGGGTATCGGCTCGGACTTTGACGGCATTTCGCTGACTCCGTACGGACTGCGGGATGTTTCCAAAATGCCGGTAATCATACGCGAACTGGAACGGCGCGGATACGCCGCCCCGGATATCGAAAAAATAATGGGCGGCAATCTTTTACGGGTGATGGCCGCCCAAAACCGGTGATTTACTTTACCAGCATCATTTGCCGGGTCAGGCTTTGACCGGACTCTGTTTGCAGGCGGTAAAAATAGACGCCCGAACTCAGGCTCGCGCCGTTAAAGGTTACCTGCCGGTTGCCCGCGGGCACCGTTTCATCAAGCAGGGTGGCTACCGGACGTCCTAAAATATTATAGACCCGCAGGGTGACTTTTTGCTGTTTTTCCACAAAAAAGGCAATACGCGTAACGGGATTAAACGGATTGGGATAGTTCTGATT
>JALXBH010000106.1 GCA_026991535.1 Calditrichia bacterium
CGGTATAGCCATGCGTGGCCATGACGATCAGGTCCGTGTCGTGCTCCGCCGCAAAGTCTACAATGGTGGGGGCCGAGGGACCTTCTATGGTGTGATATTCCGCGTCAAGACCATTGGCCGGGCAGAATTCCCGCAGCTTGTCCGCCGTGATCTGTTTGAGTTCGGGGTTCAGTATAAAAATGGATTCGATGCCGATAACCTGGAACGAAGGGTGCAGTTGCTGTTCGATGGTATGCAGGAAGTCGATTTTTGCTTTGTGTTCGCTGGCAATGGAGCGGGCAATCTCCACGCCTTTTTTGCTGTTATCGGAAAAATCCACCGGAGCCAGGATGCGGCGGATATTAAGGTGTTCGGGCGGCGTATGGAAAGTTAGTACCGGTATGGGAGAGAGGCGCACCACTTTCTCGGTCACACTGCCATAGATCAGGTTTTTCAAACCGCTTTTACCATGGGTATTCATGATGATCAGATCATGGGGTTCTTCCTCGATATATTCCAGAATGGCGTTGGCTGCGGAGACATTACGCCGGAATACACTTTTTACCGGTATATCGTGATTATTGGTACGGTTGCTGTGTTGCTCCATTTTTGCCAGGGCCTCGTCTTCCCTGCTTTTTATCAGCAGTTCCAGTTGATGCAGATGAACTTCCTCGTTGACGTCGGCTTCATACATTACGATAACATGAAAGAGGGTTACCTCGGCCTTGTATTTATGGGCCCATTCCAGGGCGTGGCGGGTAGTGGCTTCCGAGAAGGAACTGAAGTCTACCGGAACAAGTATTTTTTTTGGTTGCATTGCGTCGCTCCTCTCTTTTTAACGTTATGAATAACTATCCGAACCGGAGCTGAAACAAAGTCCTTTGCGGAATGGATTTTTATATAAAATAATACTGAATGGATCGTTTAATGTCAAATTATTAAGTTGTTGGAGTCTTAATAAAATATCCCTATTTTATGATTTTCCTTTTAATCCGCTCAGGAGGCCGCATGCGCACATCCATCTTATTTCGTAACATGGCTATCTTTCTGTTTTTTCTAATTTTATCTTCAAGGGCAGAAAGAGGGAACCCCGTGAATATATTACCCGTACCGCAAATCGTGGAATCCGGGGAGCAAAGCTTTTCCCGGCCCGGACAGATCGTTCTCTATGCGGAAGAGGCTTTTAAAAATGAAGCCCTGCGCTTAAAGACGGTGTGGGAGAGCGAGTTCAGGCTTAAGGTTATTTCCGGTGATAAAAAAGCGGCCAATATATGGCTGGTTGCCCCGGATAACAGTCCGGCCGCCCAAAAGATCCATACGCGCGAAGAGGCCTATGTTTTGCACATCGGGAAAGAAAAAACCGTAATAATGGCTACGGATGCCGCCGGTATTTTTTACGGTCTGCAAAGTCTGTTGCAGGTTTGGCGCGCTTCGCGGCGCTTGCCGGAGCTAACGCTCATCGACTGGCCGGATATGAAGATGCGCGGTATTACCGATGATATCAGTCGCGGCCAGGTTTCCACCCCGGAAAATGTAAGGAAAATCATCCGCTTTCTGGCCTCTATGAAGATGAATGTGTACATGCCCTATCTGGAAGACCTCTTTCCCTTCAGGAGCTATCCCGATATC
Source organism: Calditrichia bacterium (assembly GCA_026991535.1). Lineage (GTDB taxonomy): Bacteria > Calditrichota > Calditrichia > Calditrichales > J004 > J004. The sequence continues at coordinate 1,609 of JALXBH010000106.1, forward strand.
GGCCGGGAACGCGGCCTGTACAGCGTGCAACAATGGCGGGAGTTGCAAGCCTATGCCGACTCTTTTTATGTACAGATCATTCCCATCTTTCAAACCCTGGGACATTATGAGAATCTGTTGATCCGGGACAAATACCGTTTCCTGGCGGAATACCCCGGCGGTGCTTCGCTACAGGTAAATAATGAAGCCACTTACGCTTTTCTGGAAAAGGTGATCGATGAAATCGTTCCTGTTTTTAAAAGTGTCTACTTCCACATCGGCGCGGATGAGTCCTGGGATGTGGGCAAGCACACCACGGCGGCGCTTACCCGGCGCAACGGCCTGGGCAGCGTGCATGCCGCGCATTACCGCCGCGTTTATGATATGCTGAAAAAGCACGGCAAAAAGGTGATGATGTATGGCGATATCATCCTGAAGCATCCCGAGATATTGACGGAAATCCCCGATGATATCATCATGTTTGACTGGCACTACTATCCGCGCCAGGAATATCCCTCGGTGGAGCTGTTCCGCAAGGCCGGGCGCGCCTTTATCGTTTCGCCGGGCATTCATAACTGGCGGCGCTTTTTTCCCAACATCACCGACGCCCTGGCCAATATACGCACCCTGACCGTTCAGGGATATAAAAACGGCGCCCTGGGCAGCATCACTTCCAACTGGGGCGATTACGGCGGCATGAATCTGCGCGAGCTCAACTACTATGGCAACGCTTTTTCCGGGGCGGTGAGCTGGAATGTGCGCCAAACCGGCGAGGCGGATTTTAACCGGCGCTTTTTCGATTTTTTCCTCGGCGGCAACGCGCCGCTCTATGGCGCGGTCTATGCCCTGTTGAATGATATGTCCGATCGCGCCGAATGGCTGAGCATGGTCAGTCAGCCTTTTTACCCGTTGGCCGGGGATAAGATAAACGAACTGCGCCGGGCCTCGGCCCTGCCGCGCCAGGCGGAGGATGTGCTGGCCCTGCTGCGGAAGGCCCATCCCCCGCGTAACGGCGACCACGTGGCCTATCTCGATTTTTCCGCCCGTCTGTATCGCTGGTACGGGCGGTTGGCGCGTTTAAAACTGGATATGTATGACTACGGGCGGGACAAGGATTTTATTTTGCCCGTAAGCGCGCTTTATTCCCCGGAGGAACTGAGCGCGAGGGCCCGGGCCCTGGCCGCCGAGGTTGAGGCGCTTAGCGGGGAATATGCCATTTTATGGAAAAAAACAAATTTACCGCACAATTTACAGCGCATGACCGCTTTGTGGGAACGGGTAGCCGTGAATCTGCGGGTCAAAGCCGACGAACTGCAAAAAGGGGACGCTTCCTTTAACGGCCAGCTGACAACTCCCTTTATCGGTCTGCCTACCGATGATCCCAAACAGGCCGTGCCCGTGCTTTATCTGCGAAAAACCTTTATGACGGACAATCGCGCGGATGCGGCGCGGATTCAACTGATTTCCGGTTCCCATGCCCGGCTTTATGTGAATGGCCGTTTTGTGGGAGAGGTGTTCGCCCGTAAAACCCTTTCGGCCCTGGTGGAAAACGAACGCGTCAAAGAGTGGGATATCAGCGGTCTTTTAAAATCCGGGCCTAACCTTATTGCCCTGGAAGTACGTAATTATACCGGTAAGAGGGCCATGGCCAATGTGCTGCTGTCCGCCCGTGACGGTAAACAATGGCAAAACCTTGTCGCTACCGACCGTTATTGGCTGGTGGCCGACAGGAAACAACCGGGGTGGGAGAAGGTGGATTTTGATGACAGCGCCTGGCTGAATGCCGTTATTGAAAACCCGGGCTGGCTGATCAGCAAACCCCGGCCGGCCTATGATTTGCCCAGCCGCATAGAATTTTTTAGCGGCTACGGCCACTAAAACCACCGCCTGCCGCTTTCGGCCCGCGCCCCGCGCGCGGGTACTTTTTTACCCTTGATCTTTTACGGCCAAACGTATAGTTTGTTGACCTTTCCTAACCGGAGGTTACAATATGCGTCTTTTTTTTATGGCCGTTCTTATCCTGTTGACCGTCGCCTGCAACGGGGACAACTCCTGGATCACCGTAAAAGGCCGCCTGCACGCCGCAGACGGGAAACCCCTGAAGATGGCTCATGTACGGGTTACAACGCCCGGCGCCATTTATGACCGCGCGGCGGGAGCGCCGGTACACGACAGCGGCCGCTTTGAACTGAAGGTGCCCTATCAGGCCACATTGATGGTACGCGCTTCGGCGGTGGATCATGAACCCCTGTTCTTTCCGCTGATCCCTAAAAAGGAGGGCGATACGATCGATCTGGATATATATCTGACTCCCTACAGGCTCAGGGACGATTTGTCGGAGATTGCCGTTATCGGTGGGGGAGGCGGTACTGAGTTAATAAAGAAAATGCCGATGGAGAAGACGGCGGATGGACGTTACCGTTATGTAACCGTGTCTGGTACACCGGTGATATTCTGTCAGATCATCAATGCCACCCGCGACGGCCGTACGATAAACGCCGGGGGACAGAGTTTCCTGCCGGACAGCACCGGCGACTACTTCTCGGTTATACCGCTAAAGGACGGCCGGGCCGAGGTCTACTTCGAGCCCGCCTGGTACCGCGAACACCAAAGGGAACCGTTGGTAACTTCCGAGCTGGATGACGACGTCGAAAAATATACCCGGCTGGAGCGGCGTATCTCAGAGCTGAGGAAAGGCTTATTTCCCCGGTTGAGTGCCTGGTTCGCGATGCATAAGAGCTATGATGGTTTTGACGCCGGGCAGGACAGCCTGTATGATGAATGGCAACGCTATAAAAATGATACCGCTTCCGTAATGTACCGCTTCATGGCTGTGCAGCTCGGCCGTCTGCCGATTTTCTTTTTTGGAAAGGAAAAGGCCGCGGAAATCATGGCGGCGGCTCCTTATGACGACGCCTTCTGGGAATATGCCCCCTATAATCTTCAAAGCCTTTACGCCCATGTGGACAGGGCCCTGGGGGACAGCCTGTTTGTCTGGCGGGACCGCATAAAAGCCCCCAGCGTGCCGGGCTATATTATTGGTGAAACCGGATTTAAAGCGTTAAGGGAGGGTGACACGGCCAGAGCTCTGATGTGCTATAATGAGCTGAAAAAGCGTTATCCGGGAGGTGAAAAGTTTAAATTCTATCTGGATAAACTGAATCCCGATAAAAAGATCGCCGTGGGCAATCCCGTCCCCGACTTTGAGGTAAAGTTGATGCACGGCGAGGAGACCGTCTCCCGCCAATCTCTGCTGGGGCGCTACTATCTGATGGATTTTTGGGCGGTGTGGTGCGGGCCCTGCCGCGCGGAAATGCCCAATCTGCACAAGGCCTGGGAAAGATTTAAGGATAAAAATTTTACCATTCTTAGTCTCTCTTTTGATGTCCGAATGAGCGATGTGGATGACTATCGTAAGAAAAAGTGGGCCATGCCCTGGCTGCACACCTTTGTGGAAAAGGGTTTTAAGAGCGACCTGGCCAAAAGGTTTGAGGTCAGTGGTATTCCCGAACCGATACTGGTGGGGCCGGACGGAAAGATCATTGCGCTTGAGGGCAAGGTGCGCGGCACGGCCCTGTTGAAAACGCTGGAAGAGTTTTTGGTAAAATAGCGCCCGGTGAGCGGGCTGTGAAGTAAAAAAGGCGGGCCCGACCCGCCTTTTTGCTTACTACAGGGCAAAAAAGACGCCGGCGGAAAAATTATTGTAGGCGCCGATGTTGTAGTCGGCGTTGATATTCACCACCAGAAAACGGATACTGACGCCCAGGGTGATGCGCGAGGTGTTCTCCCCCTCGAGGTCAAAATTGATTTTCTGGGAAATGGGTCCGGCAGGACTATCCACGATATAGTCATAGCTGACGGCCATGGTCGACTTTTCGATCATATATCCGGCGTAGGGGGTAATGTTCAGTGCTTCCCAGCCCAGCTTGATGCTGGCGTTAAGGCCGTAGGAGGTGGTGGTGGCCGTAAACAGGTCGCCGATGGTCATGGTTTGGGTAAAGAAACCGGCGGCCAGATCAAAGGGCAGCGGCACCGGCAGCCAGGCGTCCGGATTGTGTTGCACGCCGTAACCGATATATTGCAGCGCGCCCAGATCGGGATTGAGCTCGGCGGCGGGCAGATAGCGCAGCGTGGCCGATGTTCCCATGATGGTGCCCAGGGTCAGTTGCGGCGCGGCCATGGGCAGCATGTCGGATTGCGCCAGGTCTTTAAAGCCGCCTATGGGCAAAACCACCTCCTGATCATCCACCGTTACGCTTTGGCCGCTGTTGCTTTCGGTAATGGTCTGCCCGGGGAAGCGGATGGTGATATAGTCGTCGCTGGCGCCGATGATGGTGGCGCCTTCCATCTCCACGGAAAAGTCCTGGCTGGCCATCAGGGTCAGGAAGTCACTCTGCACATCGGCCGGCAGGCTGTTCCAGTCGCTGCTGCTGGAAAGTATACTTTGTGCCTGGCTTTGCGAAAAGCGGAAAGAGCCGCTTTCCTGAAAGTGCTCGGCGCCGGAAGGGAACTGCGCGGCCATGGCCACAACACCGATTTCGATGTCAAAGCCAAACATTTGCGGATCGGGAGCTTTGTGAAACCAACCGGCGTTCAGGTTGGCGCCAAAGGCCGAGCCGATGGGCGTTAAGTAAGCCGATGCCGCCGAGGAAGAGAGCTGTTGCAGCGTCTGCTCCAAAGTGCCCTCATCGCTGCTTTGGGCGGTAACATTTAAAGCAAATGCGAAAGTGAATAATAAAATGAATAAACGCATAATACCTCCTTGGAAACATAAAATCGTAATGTAGAACGCAAGCGCCGTGCCAATGCACGGGGTTATCGGCCTTTTGCGTGATTTTCATTAGAAAAGGCGCTGATCGGCCAAAATCGTTTACTTTTAGCGACAGTCGTCGCGGGCGATTTGTCGGAACGATGCAACAGTTTGCTTATGCCTCGGTCTGCCGTAATCCTTTGTTTT
>JALXBH010000107.1 GCA_026991535.1 Calditrichia bacterium
TCCATAAAATATGCCATACCCCGCGGCGGAAGGGTACTTGTTAAGGTTTATGACCTGTTGGGCCGGGAGATTGTAACGCTTGTTGACCAATATCAAAAAACCGGCGTATACAATGTAAGTTTCGACGCCTCCGCTTTACAAAGCGGAACTTACCTTTACTCCATCATCAGCGGAAGGTTTAGGCAGACAAAAAAAATGTTATTAATCAAATAGCAGGCCCGCTGGATTGAAAAACATCTTAAGGCGGAGGGTTAAGGTAAAAGCCCAACAAGTGTCGTAAAGCCGCCTTAACCCTTTTAGCCTACTCTAAAAACATGGGCAATGTTTTTAAATTGAACTCCTTATAGCCGCCAAAATTTTTGGTTTTCAGGGTTTCCTGATAGCCGTCAAACAATCTTTGCAGATAGCTGAGGTTGTTTTTAAAACGGGTCACCTCCGCTTCACTGTTCGGTGTGATTGTGCTGTTGCGGGCCATGCGCCGGGTAAAGTAGATCACCCGTCCCATGGTGTCGCGCTCTTTGGTCAGCAGATCGATCAGCGCATCTTTTTCGGCCAGTTGGGCTTCAAAGCCCGATTGGGCGCTGCCCTGTGCCTGTTTCAATCCGTCAATTTCGGCCTGTAATTTTTCCACCGTCGCCGCGTGTTCTTCCCGTTCCGAGGAAAAACCGATCTGGGTATAGCCGTAGCTGATTATGGCGCCGGCCACCAGTCCGACGATCAGAGCGATGAGAGGATAGAAAAGGATACGGCGCTCGCGGAACCACATCTTGCGCTTTATCCGCGGATCGATATGGCTGCTTTCGAGATTGCCCTGATACAGTTGCTGCATCAGTTCGATTTCCAGCGAACGTTTACAATGGGGACAAGATTTTGCCCCGGCGCTGATCGGTTCGGAACAATATGGACAATAATGCATACACAACTCCCTGTGGAATTTTTTTAATGATTTTAAGGTTTTATTGATAAATTCCCGGCATAAGGGACCGTTACGGCTCCGTGAGTTATGCCTAAGGTAACAATCTAAAAGAGGGAAGCAAAAATTATGCTAAGATTAATTTTAAGCGGAGTGTTTTTTATGGCCGTTTCAAACCTGACCGCCGGAGAGCTGAAAGCGGGTGATGCGGCGCCGGATTTTTCCCTGCGCGATGACGCCGGCGTGGTACACCATCTTAAGGAATACAGGGGTAAAATCGTGGCCCTCTATTTTTATCCCAAGGATGACACCCCGGGTTGCACGGCCGAGGCCTGTAACCTGCGCGACAACTACGAAGCCCTGAAGAAAGCGGGGGTGGTTATCTTGGGCGTGAGCTATGACGACGCCGAGTCCCATCAGAAATTCAAGAAGAAATATGACCTGCCTTTTGCTTTGCTGTCCGACGTGGATAAAAAAACCGCCGAGGCCTATGGCGCCAAGGGTATGCTTACCGGCTTTATGGTCGCCCAGCGCAAAACCTTTCTGATCGATGAAAACGGTAAAATTTTGCACATCTTTAATAAAGTAAAAACCGATGATCACGCCCGGCAGATACTGGAGGTGCTGGCCAAAAGGGATACGGCGGACAGCGAAGGAAATAAATAAAGTATAAACCAGCCGACACCGGATAAATGGAAAGCTGTTCTTCAAAAAGATAAGCTTATGCGCTCTTCGCGCCGGGTTCAAAGCACCCGGTGCGTTGGCCGCGGATTCAGGGTTTTCTGTTTCCGTACAGTTGCCGGGTTAGGGCGGCCACCCTTCGGCCCAGTTTGCGGGCCTTGTCTAAAAAGAGCGGGGCTACGGTTTCGCCCGTAAAAGGCGCCTCTCCGGTGATAGCCGCCGCGCCAAAGGCGCTGTTCCACTCCTCTCCACCAACAATGATCATATTAAATACAAGCATGGAGCGCAGCATCTGTAGCATGGTGGACTCCTGTCCGGCACTGATGCCGCCCGCGCTGACAAAGGCGGCGCCGATTTTATCCCTGAGCGGCTGTCCTTCAAAGGGCCAGCTGTTGATAAAACCCTGCATGGCCGGCGGCACGGCGCCATTATAAACGGGGCAGCCCAAAACTATTGCCCGGGCGGCGCGTATATCCTTTTCCGAAGCCTTTTCCACGGGAATCATGCGCACATGCACACTGTCCACCTGCCGGGCGCCGGCGCTTACGGCTTCGGCCATTTGCCGGGTGTGTCCGGTTTGTGACTGATAGACGATTAAAACAAGCGGGTCATCCGCGGCCGGGAGAATAAAAAAGGGTATCAGGGCCAGCCATAAAAGAAAAATATTTTTCATTTATCAATTCCGGTTTTTTAATGAATAAATATTTTATTGGAGTGTACTAAGGTATTGTGCATCAGGCAAGTGATTCTTAAGCATTTGAAATGAAGCTTTAGTAGATTGATATTAAACTCAGAAAAAAGGAGGAGAAGCCCATGGCTCAACAACAATTCGATATTAACAACATAAAGCCACCCAACATATCAGGCAAAAGCCTGCGTACGATAGTTGTACTGGGGCTTGTTTTTATATTTGCCTGGTCGTCCTGGTTTACGGTAAGCCCGGAAGAGGTGGGGGTGATTTTACGCTTTGGCAAGTATGAGCGTACCGTGAATCCCGGTTTGAACTTTAAAATTCCCTTTGGGGTGGAAACGGTGACCAAGGTGGCCGTGGAGCGTCAGGAGAAGGAAGAGTTCGGTTTCCGCACCCAGCGGGCCGGCGTGCGCACCCAGTACAGCAGCCGCAAATATCTGGAAGAGTCGCTGATGCTTTCGGGCGATCTGAATGCGGCCGAGGTGGAGTGGATTGTTCAGTACCGTATCCGCGATCCCTACAAGTTCTTATTTAAGGTGCGCCATGCCCGCCAGACTTTCCGCGACGTTACCGAGGCGGTGATGCGCCAGGTTATCGGCGACCGCACGGTGAATGAAATTATAACGGTCGGCCGTCAGGAGATAGAGGATACCGTGCGCGTGATGCTGCAAAACATCTCCAAGCAGTATGAGCTGGGGATCAATGTGGATCAGGTGGTCTTGCAGGACGTCAATCCACCGGAAGAGGTTAAGCAATCCTTTAACGAGGTTAACGAAGCCGAGCAGGAAAAAAAGAAACTGGTCAACCAGGCCCAGTCAGAGTATAACCGGGTGATCCCCAAGGCCAAGGGGCAGGCACTGCAGAAGATCGAAGAGGCCAACGGCTACAAGGTGGAACGTATTAACGAAGCCCTGGGTGACGCCAAGCGTTTTAATGCTCTGTTTAACGAATATATGAAGGCAAAGGATGTTACCCGTCAGCGCATGTATCTGGAAACCATGAGCAAGGTGATGGCCCGGGTGAAACGTAAGCTGATTACCGACGATAAAGCTTCCGGGATATTACCGCTGTTTAACCTGGAGGATTTGAAAAATGCAAAATAAAAAAGCTATTATCTCCGGTATAATAATTCCTATCGCGCTGTTTATAGTCGGTTCCACCGCCTTTGTGGTGGATGAAACCCAACAGGTGATCATCACCCAATTTGGTAAGCCGGTGGGCGACGCCATTAATGAACCGGGTATTCATTTTAAATTGCCTGTTATACAGGAAGCCCATTTTTTCGACAAGCGTTTTTTGGAGTGGGATGGCGACGCCAACCAGGTGCCGACCAAGGATAAGCGTTTTATTTATGTGGATACCTATGCCCGTTGGCGTATCTCCGATCCGTTGCTGTTTTTCCAGCGCGTGCGTGATGAGCGCGGGGCCCAGGGTCGCCTGGATGATATCCTGGACGGGGAGACCCGTAATGCCGTGGCCAGCCATCTGCTGGAAGAGCTGATCCGTAATACCAACCGCCGTCCCGTTCTGGTGGACAGCCTTTACCAGGATGAGGTCAGCGAATTCCGGCATATCAGTATCGGCCGCGAAAAAATCAGCGAAATAATATTGCAAAAGGCTTCCGAGCGTACCAAGGAACTGGGAATTGAGTTGCTGGATCTGCGCTTTAAACGTATTAACTACATTGAGGAAGTGCGCCGTAAAATTTATGAGCAGATGATCACCGAGCGTAAACGTATCGCCGATCGTTTCCGTTCCGAGGGACAGGGCGAGGCGGCCGAGATTCTGGGTACCAAGGAGCGCGAACTGAAGCGCATTCAGTCCGAGGCCTATCGTACGGCCCAGGAGATCATCGGTGAAGCGGATGCCAAAGCGACGGCGATCTATGCCAAAGCCTACAACCGCAATGCCGACTCCCGTGAGTTTTACCGTTTCCTGAAAACGCTGGAGACGTATGAAAAGACCATCACGGAAAATGACCTACTGATTCTCTCCACGGAAAGTGAATATTTTAAATATCTGAAAAATTCCAAGGGACGTTAAAAGAGCGTGCCCCCTTAATATCCATCCCCTTTTTCATCCGGAAAAGGGGATTTTTTTTGCTTAAAATATTTTTAGGAATACTAAGCCGCTATTGCGCGGGGAATAAATTTGCGCTATCTTAAAGGTGTACGAACAAGCACCTATATAAATATGAAGTTTGAAGATATTTACGAGCCCATCGAGGTTATAACACATTTTCAGGAAGGGCGGTTACGTCCCCTGCGCTTTAAATGGAACGGCCGGGTATACAAGATAAGGCAGTGGAACGGCTTTTGGATCAATCGTCAGGGTTCCAACCGGCAATACCATTTTTCCGTGCAGGCGGACAACTCCGATTTTGTGGAGCTGATGTTTGACGACGCCGATCTGCAATGGCAGATAGCGCGGGTGTGTCTGGATGGCTGAACGTTTGATCATGCATATCGATGCCGATGCTTTTTTTGCCTCCGTGGAACAGGGGTTTAACCACCAGTTGCGGGGGCGGCCCGTTATCGTGGGCGGCGAGGCCGGTCAGCGCGGGGTGGTGCATACCGCCAGTTATGAGGCCCGGGCTTGTGGTATCCGTACCGGCATGCCGCTGATCCGGGCCAAAAAGCTCTGTCCCCGGGCGGTTTTTATCAAGGGGGACTTTGCCCACTACCGGGCTGTGGGTGATAGTTTGCGGGAAATCTATCTGCGCTATACCCCGCGGGTGGAGTTTACCTCGCTGGATGACGCCTATCTGGATATCGGCGACAGTGTCCATCTGTTCGGTTCACCGGTATACATGGCCCGCGAAATCCGTCGTGAAGCGGAGGAAAAAACAGGCGTCAGTCTTTCCTTTGGTATCGGTGGCAGCAAAATGATTGCCCGCATCGCCTCGGGGCTGGATAAGCCGCGCGGGATCAACCATATTACCCCGGAACATGAGAAAGCGTTTCTGCGGGAACTGGCCGTGGAGCACCTGCCGGGAGTGGGCCGCCGGGTAAAGGAGAAACTGGTGGATTTGCATATTTTTACCGTAGGCCAGTTGGCCGCCCTGCCCCGGCTGGCCGTGGAGCAGATGCTGGGTAAAAACGGACGCACCTTATGGAAACTGGCTAACGGCATTGATGAACGGGAGGTGGAGCGTAAGGTTGTGCCGCGGCAGATCAGCCGTGAAACCAGCTTCCCGCGGGATACGGGTGACGAGAAGGCCATTCTCGGCGGTTTGCAGTATCTGACGGAGCGTATTGCCAGGCGTTTGCGGGAACAGAGCTTGTCGGCGCGAACCGTGGGACTGAAGCTGGGTTATGCTGATTTTAGCCGGGCGGCGCGCGCCAAATCCCTGGAACGGGCCTCAAGCGACGGAGCGGAAATTTTCGGCATGGTACGTTATCTTTACGGGCAAATGCGTCTGAAGCGGGTTCATATCCGCCATATCGGGGTCAGCGTAACGCAAGTACGGGATAAAAGCGTTCAGGAGACCCTTTTTGACGGGCCGCGGCGGGCAGAAGCCCTGAACAGCGCCGTGGACGAACTGCGGGAGCGTTTCGGCTTTATGGCCGTTATGCCGGCGGAAACGCTGCAACTTAAAAGCCGCTACCGTAACGACGCCCACGGCTATATTCTGCACAACCCGGCGTTAACGCGCTAAATGACCTCATCCTCCTTCAGCTTTTCAATATCATCCGCTTTATAACCCAGCTCCCCAAGCACCTCGGCCGTATGGGCCGAAAGGCGCGGCGGGGCTGCTTCCAGTTGTCCCGGGGTTTTTTCAAACTTGGCGGTCAGGTTGAATAGTTTCAGATCGCCGATCTTCTCTTCATGCACCGTGTCCAAAGTTTTACGGTATTCGATTTGCGGGGCGGCCAGGGCTTCCTGCATGGTCAGGATGGCGCCCGAAGGAACGCCGTGCTTGTTCAGCACCTCCACCCAATGGGCGGTGGTTTCCCGGGTCAGCTTTTCCTCCAGAAGCGGGGTGAGCTGTTTGCGGTTTTTTTTGCGTGTATCGCGCTCTTCAAAGCGGGGATCGGTTTTTAGCTCCGGCACGCCCAGCACATCGCAGACGCTGTGCCACTGCTCCTGCTTGTTGGCGGCGATGTTGATATAACCGTCCCTGGTTTTAAAGGTGCCGGAGGGGGCGGCGGTAAAATTGTCGTTGCCCATCAACACCGGTGGTTTGCCGCCGATCAGCCAGTTGGCGGCCACCCACCCGGCCAGGGGCATGATGGAATCCAGCAAGGCC
>JALXBH010000108.1 GCA_026991535.1 Calditrichia bacterium
TGCCGCTGTAGCTCCAGTTCATCTCGCTGTCGGCATTATCCACATCGCTGACATAATCATCCAGACTGATGGTGGCAAAGCTGTTGCCCTCGGCCACCGTTTGACCGGGGATATCGCTGACCACGGGAGCGTCATTCACCGCCGACACCTTAAAGATGGCCCCGTCGCTATCGCTCAAGCCGCCCGGATCCGTGGCGGTAAAGGTGATGGTTTCGCTGCCGTTCCAGTTGCTGTCCGGCACGGTGACGGTGGCTACCCGCTGCGCGCTGATACTTACGGTCAGTGCGCTGTTACCGCTGTAGCTCCAGTTCATCTCGCTATCGGCATTATCCACATCGCTGACATAATCGTCCAGGATAATGGTGGCAAAGCCGTTGCCCTCGGCAATGGTTTGATCGGGGATATCGCTGACCGTGGGCGGATCATTTCCGGCCCCCACCAAAAAAACCGCCGCATCCCCATTGCTCAGGCCGCCCGGATCCGTGGCGGTAAAGGTAATGGTTTCGCTGCCGTTCCAGTTGCTGTCCGGCACGGTGACCGTGGCCACCCGCTGCGCGCTGATGCTGACCGTCAGTTCATTGTTACCGCTGTAGCTCCAGCTCATTTCGCTGTCAGCATTATCCATATCGCTCACATAGTCGTCCAATGGAATAGTGGCAAAACTTTGGCCTTCGTCTATCGATTGATTAGGGATACCGCTGACCAGCGGCGCGTCATTCACCGCCGTTACCGTAAAGGTGGCTCCGTCGCTGTCGCTCAAACCGCCGGGATCGCTGGCGGTGAAGGTGATGGTCTCGGCGCCGTTCCAGTTATCGTCCGGGATGCCGATGGTGGCCACCCGTTGGGGGCTGATACTTACGGTCAGTGCGCTGTTGCCGCTGTAGCTCCAGTTCATCTCGCTGTCGGCATTATCCACATCGCTGACATAATCATCCAGACTGATGGTGGCAAAGCTGTTGCCCTCGGCCACCGTTTGACCGGGGATATCGCTGACCACGGGCGCGTCGTTCACCGCCGTCACCGTAAAGGTAGCTCCGTCGCTGTCGCTCAAACCGCCCGGATCCGTGGCGGTAAAGGTGATGGTCTCCGCGCCGTTCCAGTTGCTGTCCGGCACGGTGACCGTGGCCACCCGCTGCGCGCTGATGCTCACCGTCAGTGCGCTGTTGCCGCTATAGCTCCAGTTCATCTCGGCATCGCTGTTATCCGCATCGCTGACATAATCATCCAGGGCGATGGTGGCAAAGCTTTGCCCTTCGGCAATGGTTTGGTCGGAAATATCGCTGACCACGGGCGCGTCGTTCACCGCCGTTACCGTAAAGGTAGCTCCGTCGCTGTCGCTCAAACCACCGGGATCACTGGCCGTAAAGGTGATGGTCTCCGCGCCGTTCCAGTTGCTGTCCGGCACGGTGACCGTGGCCACCCGCTGCGCGCTGATGCTCACCGTCAGTGCGCTGTTACCGCTGTAAGTCCAATTCATCTCGGCATCGCTGTTATCTGGGTCGCTGACATAATCATCGAGGGCGATGGTGGCAAAGCTTTGCCCTTCGGCAATGGTTTGATCGGGGATATCGCTGACCACCGGCGGATCATTTTGAGCGTTAACGGTAAAAAGCGCCGCGTCGCTGTCCGTGGCCGCGCCCGGATCGCTGGCCGTAAAGGTGATGGTCTCGCTGCCCGACCAGTTGGCCGAGGGGGTGCTGACGGTGGCCATATTATTGGCGTCGATGGAAACCAGCAAATCCGTATTGCCGCTGTAACTCCAGGAGATTTCGCTATCGGCATGGTTGCCGTCGCTGACATAGGCGTTAAGGTCGATGCTTGTAAAGCTGCCCCCTTCGTCTATGGTCTGGCCGGGAATGTCGCTGACCACCGGTACGGGATTGTCCTTCATGGCGGTCAGTTCCAGCGACCAGTTTTTTATGGAGCCGCCGTTATTGAAGTATATATCGTCATAGACCGTCAGCTTCCAGCTGCCCGCGGAGCGTTCACCGTCAAACACCCACTGGGCATTATCCGGCTGAAAGCTTCCGGCATAGGGATCCGCTCCGTCGGTAATGGGCGTTTTGGCCTCGTCATCGGTGGTGGTATTGCTGTAGGCCGTGCCGGAGTTGAGTTGCAGAATGCCCGCGGCCACGCCCGAAGGGGCTTCCAGGGCCACGGCAAAGTCCTGTATCTGCCCGCTGATATCGACGGTGGCGTTAACGTCAACGATGGAGAAATCATCCTTAATATCCAAAGTGCTGCTGTAAAAGGTGTTGGCGTTTTCCCAGCTCACGGGCACATCGGCGCTGGCATAGCTGCGGCTGTTCAGTTCGGCCACGTGATAAACAATGGGCAGGGGTGGCGCCGTTTTACTGTCGCCGCCGATGGGAAAGGTCACCTCGCGGCCCGTTTTGTCCCGGCCGTAAAAATAGTATTCCACCATGGTTTCCCACTGCTGGCCGGGGATGCTGAAGCTGTAGGCGCTACCGGAAACGGAAAGCGGTCCGCTGCTCTTCCAGCCGGAAACCTGCCCGCGGTAAGTGGTACGATAAAACAGCAGCGCCTCATCCATACCGCTTTCATCACGGATATTCACCGTCAGGGATCGGTCGCCCGTATCGGTTCCGGAAAGCGGTTTGTCAAACTGAAAGGAGGGCGCATCGCCATCAAGGCCCAGGGCCTTTTGCACCGCCTGAAGAGCGTTCACCCGTCCATAACCCACATGTTTGTTCCAACCGGCGGCGTCGATCATATAACGGTCAATTTTATCGGTGCTGGCTTGCAGGATTTCCTGAACCTGATCCGATGTCAGCGCGGGGTCGACGGAGAGAATCAGTGCCGCCGTGGCTGACACATGGGGGCAGGAAGCGGAGGTGCCGCCAAAGGTTTCGTCATAATCTCCGGCATTAAAACCGGCCTGTCCAACCAAATCGGTGGTATACACCAGGGTGGGGGCCACCAGATCCAGCTCCGCTCCGTAGTTGCCGCCCCACTTGCGGTTATAGTCGCGGCTGCCCTGATTCTTTTTTTCATCGAACATGTTCGACGCGCCCACGGCGATCACATCGCTCAGTCGGGCGGGAAAGCTGACCGTGCCGTGCCCTTCGTTACCGCTGGAAAAGACGATCACGCAGCCCTTGCCGCCGCGCCCCTGGGTCTTGGCCCGGTTCAGGGCGTCGGCAATCACCTGGCTGTAATCGGTACCGCTCCAGCTGTTGGTCAGCACATCGCTGCCAAACTGCCAGGCATAGTCAATGGCTTCGGCGATACCGGCGTCATCGGCGCTGCCCCAACTGCTGTTTATTTTCACCGGCAAAAGCCGGGCATAGGGGGCAATACCGGCCACACCTAGGCCATTGTCGGCCTCGGCGGCCAGCACCCCGGCCACCGCCGTGCCATGGCCCTGAATATCGTTGCCATCCTTTTGATTATCGGGGGTAAAATCGCGGCCCGGGTCGGCAATGCGGCTTTTCAGGTCGGGATGGGCCAGCTCGATACCACTGTCGATCACCCCGATCAGAATACCCTCTCCCGGCTGAATACCCTGGTTTTGCATGGCCGTCCAGGCCTCGTCCACATCCATATCGGCATCGGCAAAACCCTGCACCGTCTGCGGATAACCGTCGGCGGCGCCGTTGGCCACCGTTTGTCCCGTGTTTTTATGGGCCCACTGACTGGCATAATAGGTATCGTTGCTGTTAAAGATGGAATGATCGAGATAGATGACATTGGGTTGCGCCCACTGCACTGCCCCCAGGTTGCCGTAAAGCCCGGCGGCCCGCAAGCCGTCCATTTCGCGGGCGGCCAACAGCCACGTATCGGCGGCGATTTGGCGCACCTTCTCCACCCCGTTGTCACGGTTAATACGGTTGATCTCGGCGCTGGCGGTACCGGGATAAAAACGTACGATAAAGCGTTCCGTGACCGTAAAACGCACATTGCCCCGCTTAAAAACCGGCATAACCTGCCGGATACCGGGCAGGGCGCGCAGGGCAGCCAATACCGTTTCCAGATCGGCCCCGCCGTTCAGCCCCCGTATATATAGGCGCCGGCTGTCGGCCCCGTGCAGGGGGGCCATGCGCTCGAAACGCTCGCCCAGCACGGCCGTCACCGCCCGCGACAGGCGCTGATCGTTTACCGGCCCTGTATAACGCAAGGCGACGCTTTGCATATCGGGGATCAGACGGCTCTGCCCCAGGGGGTGATGATAAAGATATTCCCCGGCCGGCATGACACCGGACAGCGCCAGCAGTATAAACAAAATTTTTCGCATTGGATTTCCGAAGTGTGTCGTTAAAACGGTTAATATACAACTTTTCAGCTATTTCGAATGGATACAGATCACGAAGGGCGCCGCAAAATAATGCAGGCCGGGAAGCCCGCTTAGGGGAGGAGCCGGTTCGCCGGGGCCGGGTGGTGGTGCCCCAGCGGGCAGGCCCGGCAGGCGCCGGCCCGGCAATGGACGCGCCACACCTGCAACAGGGCCTGACTTTGGTAAAAACGGCGCACGGGCAGATAGGGCTTAAAGGCCGGTTGCCGCCTGAGCACACCGTAAACCGCGGGCTGCGGCAATCCGAAAAACAGCTCCCGCAGATAGAAGCGATACCCCTCGCTATCCGCGGCCCGGGCATACTCCAGGAGGATGAAAACATTGCCCAGCATTTCGATGATCCGGCCCCGCCCAATCCGTGCCACGGAAGGGGCAGGGGAAGGCCGCAGAAGGGCTTCCAGAGCTTTTAGCAACACGCGGCGGGGCCAGCGGCCCTGCAGGATTTGCCGCAATCGCTTATAAAGCTCCGGCAGTCCGTAACGTATCATCCAGTGTTCCATGAGGGCCATGCCCGCTTCGGGGTGGGCGGCCGGGCGCAAACCACCGCGCCGCCAGGACAACACCAGGGCCTGTTCACGGTACAGGGCCCTGAGCCGGGAGGGGCGGTGACGCAAGGCCTGGGCCTGCCGCCAGGGAACGCGCCGGGCCAGCATCTCGAAGGCATCGCTGTTTCCGCCGTAGCCCAGCGCCCGCATAAGATGAACATAAAAAACATCCTCGGCCGGAAGAACGGCCAGGGCGGTCAGGAGCCCCCGTATTTTCAGCTGCTGGCGTTGCCAGGCCAGTTCCCGCCAGCGCGCCTCACCGGTTTCCCTAAGCGAATGGCAACGTACGCGGCGGGCGACCGCCGGACGGGGCAACTGCATTGAGGGTATGGAGCGCCCGTGCTGACCGTGCGTCACCCCCCCGGCCGCGGAACCCGCCGCCACCATGTGTAACTGCACATCGGCATAGCGGCTGTCCAGATGGTGGCCATGGGCGTACCATTCCCCCTCCCGCCGGTGTATCTCCACCGCCCCCTGACAAAGCAAACCGTCCAAGATAAAACGGGCATGCTGAAAATCCGGCCCCTCATGCAGATTGAGCTGCCCCGCCGACAGCACCTGCAAACGGTGCCCGCTGTTGACAATCAAGCGCTGACCGTGGGCCAGCCGCAACCAGTGGTCATAAAGCGCGCTCTCTTGCATCCCTCTTCCTCATTTTCTATATTCCGTACGGAATATACTATTCCTTTTGTGATTTTTCAAATATCCTTACGGCCCGGCAAAAGAATCCGGAAAAAGGAGGGCGGCGGTCGTGAAGGGAGGATGTTTCCCCAAAAATAAGGAGCAGATCATGGCAATCGACTGGAGTATAACCGCCCGGCGCATGGAACGGGTACGCCGGGAACTGAAGCTGAGCCAGTGGCAACTGGCCGCGCAACTGGGTATCGGGCAATCGACGGTCAGCAAGTATCTTCAGGGACAGCGGCCGCCCACGGCAGAGGTGCTGTGGCGGCTGGCCCGGCTGAGCGGGCGCTCCATGGAGTGGTTTATCGGCGGTGAGCAGGCCCCGGTCGTGGCCGAGCCGCGGCTATCCTATGGCGACGTCTCCTGGGATAAACGGCTAAAAGCCCTGCCCCCGGAAACCCGGATGGCGCTGGAGCACATCATGGCGGAACTCACAGAGCAAAACAGATCAGGGACGCCGTAAACGCCGGGCCCCGCTGTAGCGCTTTCGGTAGTAGCTGTTGTTTAAATCCGATACGGTCACCCCTTTTTGGGTGGAGGCGTGGGCAAAACGATCCCGGCCCAGATAGATGCCGACATGATCGACGCCCCGGCCGCGCACATTGTTAAAAAAGACCAGATCGCCGCAGCGCAGATTGCCGCGCTGTACCCGTTCACCGGCGGCATATTGCAGGGTAGTGGTGCGCGGGAGATCGATGCCCCGATACTGTTTATAGATGATTTGCACAAAGGCGGAGCAATCCAGGCCGCGCTCGCCGGTGCCCCCGTACAAATAAGGTGTTCCCAGCCAGGGACGGATAGCGCTTTCCAGGGCGGCGCAGTTATCACCGGCCCGGGGAGCGCGTTCCCGGCGGATACGGCTGCTGTTGGCACAGGAACTGAGCGCCAGGGCCAACAATACCGGCAGGATCAGTATGTGCGGTTTTTTAACGATAGGATCAGCTCCTTCAGAGCCGCGGCATAGGGCCCGGCTTCAAAACTTTCCAAAATATCAAAGGTGTTTTTAAAATAGTCCCGGATCTGTTCATCCACGGTCTGCAAGACCCCTTCTTCCTGCAGGGCCTGGCGGTAACCGGCCAGATCCAGCCGGGCAAAGGCTTCGGCGCCCAGCCGCTCGCGCAGGCGGATGGCCAGAATGGTTTGCTTGTGCATCTCAAAATCGCTGCCCACCTTTTTACCCAGGGCCGCCTCGTCGGCCATGATGTCCAGCATATCATCCTGCAACTGAAAGGCCATGCCCAGACTGTGCCCCAGGGTACGCAGGCTCTCCAACCTCTCTCCGTCCGCTCCGGCCACGATACCGCCCATAACGCAGGAGACCTCGATCAGGGCGGCGGTTTTACGCTGGATCATATCCATATAGGCCTCGGTGGTGACGGCGCTGTCATTCTCAAACTGTTTATCCAGCGCCTGACCTTCGCAGATAACGATCATGGCCCGGGTCAGCTCCTCGGCCAGTTCCGCGCGCCGGGGCGTATCGCTTTGCAACAGCTTCTGAAAAGCAAAGCCCAAAAGACCGTCTCCGGCCAGGATGGCCGTGTTCAGATCCCAGCGCTTATGGATGGTGGGCTTGCCGCGCCGCGTCTCGTCATTATCCATGATATCGTCATGCACCAGGGAAAAATCATGCAACAGCTCCACGGCGGCGGCGGCGGGCAGCGCCCGGCGCGGGTCTCCGCCGGCCATGCCGCAACTGAGCCAGAGCAAAACCGGGCGCACCTTTTTTCCGCCCATGCCCAGCATATAATCAATGGGGTCATAAAAAAGAGGAACCCGCTGATAGCGGGTCAGTTGGCGCATCTCTTCTTCAATAAGCCGGCGCGCCTGTTCAATCAACATATTCACGAAACATCCTGTCCTGTTAATATACGGGTTAATTCCCCGAGGTTCCGGGCCTGTAGCAGGGCGCGGCGGTTTTCCTCATCCTTCAAACCGCGGGTAATCCGGGCCAGGGCCTGTATGTGCGGCCCCGATGTGCTGCGCGGCGAGAGTACCAAAAAGATAAAATGGGCCGGCCGGCCGTCGAGGGATTCAAAATCCAGCCCCGCACGGTGCAATCCAAAGCTTACCACAAGCTCATCAACGGCATCGGTTTTGGCATGAGGCACGGCCAGGCCATGCTCCATCCCGGTGCTCAGGTAATTCTCCCGGGCCATAACATCGCACAGGGCCATGTCGCGATCCTTCAACGCCTTATCCCGGTGCAGCACATCGATCAGTTCCCCGATAACCGATGGCTTGTCAGCGCCATTTAAAAAGACTATACGTTCCGGGGTCAGCAGTTTTGATAAGTTCATGGGTATGTGCTCCTTGTGCGCCGAAAATTTACAGAGTGTTGCCCTTTAAATCAATTCGGGCAGCAAAGCTTTTATTTTTAAAGCCTATCCTTTAAGTTAAGGCCATGCACGCTTCCACCAAACGTTTTACGCTTCTTATCCTCCTCTATCTGCTGGTACAGATTTTACTGGCCCAATGGATAGAGGTGCCCTTTAGCAGCGACTCCCTGCGGCATTACACCATTGCCCTGGATTGTGCGCGGCACGGGGATTTCTATCCCAACAGCCGGTTCATCCATAACGACTACATCATCGCCCCGTTGTACATCAACATGCTGGTGCTGTGGTACGGGGTCTTCAGCGCCCCCCATTCCGTTTTCTACCTGAGCATACTGCTCAACATGCTGCAACTGGCACTGGTTTACCGCATCGCCCGGCGCCTGGGCGGAAACAGCAGCGTGGCTCGCAGCGCCGCCCTGCTCTATATGCTTTACCTGAGCAGCCTGGGGGCGGTCTACTTTAACCTGACCGAATTCCTTTTTGGCGTTTTAATACTGGGCGCCATACTGACCACCCTGAACAGGAGCCGCGGATCACAGGCCGCTTCCGGATTTCTGACCGCCCTGGCGGTCAATATCCGCCCCATCGGTCTGGCCTGGCCCCTGGCCCATGCCGTGACCGCCTTTCTTCGCCGTTTTAAATCCCGGCAGCCCTGGCCCCGGCCCTGGCTGATGCCCCTGAGCACCCTGATCGTCATTGTCTTTATCGGCCTGGGCATTAAACACTATTACGGACAATTCATACCCTGGTCGGATACCGGCGCGGTCAACATCCTGATGGGCGCCTACGACGAAGCAAGCGGCAGCTACTCGGCCCGGGTTTTTGAAAAGGGCCAACCGGGATACCTGCCCCCGGACACCCTGCTGAGCCACGGAGAAAAAGGGGCTTTCTGGCGTCGTCGGGCCGTAACCTGGATAAAACAGCATCCCCTGAAGTGGCTGGCCCTGTGGCCCAAAAAGCTGCTGTATATGTTTGCCCTCGATGACTGGTCGGTCTATATCCTGACCAACTCCGATCGCTGGAACAGCTACACCCTGGCCAAGGCCTGGCGCCAGGGCCGCCCTTTGTTTAAGGACGCTTCGCCCGCCTATGTCACGGGCTTTGTGCTGCTCTATCTCTACCACTACCTTTATTATTATCTTCTGTTGCTGTTGACGGCCGCCCTCATCCGCCATCAGTGGCGCAACAGGATGACCGATGACAGCACCACCCTTCTCCTGTTCGCTTTTATCGGAACAGGGGTCACCCTGACCGCCGTGGGGCTGGCCCGCTATAAGTATCCCTATCTGATCGCCCTGTTGCCCGCCCTGGCCCATTACATGCACCGTTCCGGCCATCCGCTGGTCAAAAAACTGGCCCGCTGGACTTCGCTATAGATCACACATCCGCTCTTTCCCTCTCTTTTGCCTTTTGTTAAAAGGCCGGCATTTTCTATATTGCCCGATATAAAACTTTTCCGGGACTACAATGAATTATACGTTTACTCTTATGATTATAAGCCTGCTGATCTCCCTTCTCCGGGCCGGAGAAAACTGGGAGACCTTCTACGAGCAGTCTGCTTTCACACAAACACCCTCCTACGCCCAAACGGTGGACTATGCCCGGCGGCTGGCGCAAGCCTCGCCATGGGTAAGCTACCGCTCCTTCGGTATCAGTCCGCAGGGACGCGCGCTGCCTCTGCTGATCGTGGATCGCGACGGCCTGAGCGATCCGCAAGCCATCCGCCGGGCCGGACGGGTGATCATGCTTATCCAGGCCGGTATTCACGCCGGTGAGATCGACGGCAAGGACGCCGGACTGATGCTGATCCGCGATCTGGTCATTAAGCGGCAAAACAGCGCCCTGTTGGACAAGGTCTCCATCCTGTTTATGCCCATCTTTAATGTGGACGGCCATGAGCGTTTCGGTCCCTATAACCGTATCAACCAAAACGGCCCGCAAAAGATGGGCTGGCGCACCACCGCCCAAAACTACAATCTGAACCGCGACTATCTGAAGGCCGACGCGCCGGAAATGCAAAGCTGGCTGCGCCTCTACCACCAATGGAAACCGGAGTTCTTTATCGATTGCCATGTGACCGACGGCGCCGACTATCAATACGCCCTGGCCTATGCCATCGATGAACACGGCCTGGCCGGCCGGCAGGTCAACGCCTGGGTGCGGGAGCAATTTGTGCCGCACATGCGCCGGGCCATGAAGGAATTGGGCTTCCCCACCATCGACTATATCCAGTTCCGCCAGCGGCACCGGCCCCAAAGCGGACTGGTGGGCTGGGTGGCCGGGCCGCGCTTTTCCAACGGCTATACGGCCTACAATAACCGTCCCGGTCTGCTGATCGAAACCCACATGCTCAAGCCCTACCGGGTACGCGTGGAAGCCACCCATGCCCTGTTGCTGACCAGCCTGCGTCTTTTGGCCCAAAAAGGGGGCCAACTGCAAAAAGCTATCGCCGCGGCGGACAGCTTTGTTAGCAGCGACGCCTTTCGCCAAAAGCCCTACCCGCTCTCCTACCGGCTCACCGGGGACAGCAGCCTGGTCACTTTTCTCGGCAAAAAATACCGCCTGGAACGCAGCGACGTTAGCGGAGCGCACTATGTGCGGTTCAGTGAGGACACTGTCCGTTGGCGGATTCCCTTTTTTAACACCTTTCGTCCGGCAACAACCGTCGGCATACCGCTGGCCTACATTCTGCCTCCGGAGTGGAGCGCTATTGCCGAACGCATGGCCCTTCACGGGCTGCATTTCCGGCGGCTCAACCGTCCGCTGCCGCTGGCCGTGGAGAGCTACCGCTTTGCCAATCCGGTCTGGCGGCAAAAGCCTTTCGAAAATCATCACCGCCTGCGGGTGGATAAGCAGGTCATCCGTGAAGAGCGCCACTTCCCCGCCGGCAGCTATGTTTTTTCCACCGCCCAGGCGGGGGTAAAGCTGCTGACGCACATGATGGAACCGGACGGCAGCGACTCCTTTGTGCAGTGGGGATTTTTCGATCCCGTTTTTGAACAGAAGGAGTATGCCGAAAATTATGTCATGGAGCTGCTGGCCCCGATGATGCTGGCCGGCGACGCGGAACTGAAAAAGCGTTTTGAACGGAAGCGGCGGGAGGAACCCGCCTTTGCCGCCGATCCGCGGGCCATTCTGGACTGGTTTTACCGGCAATCGCCCTGGTTTGATCAAAAAATGAACCTCTATCCGGTGGGACGTATATATGATAAAGACACTTTTAACCAAGCCATTCAGGAGAGCACAGTAAGATGAACGCCAAAAAAACTCTTATTGTCGTCGGTGACCGGGTGCTGATCGAACCCGATGATTCCAAGGAGAAAACCACCTCCGGCCTCTATCTGCCGCAGGGGGTGGAAAGCAAGGAGAAGGTGCAGGGCGGCTATGTGATCAAGGTAGGCCCCGGCTACCCCCTGCCCAATCCCGACGGGGAAGAACCCTGGGATCGCGGCAACCATGAACCCAAATATCTGCCCCTGCAGGCCGAGGAGGGCGACTATGCCCTTTTTCTGCGCAAGGCGGCCATCGAGGTGGAGTTTGAGGGCAAAAGCTATCTGATCGTTCCACAGGGGGCCATACTTTTACTGGAACGGGAGGACATACTGAAGCAATTGGGCGATGAGGAAGACCCCCTTTAAAAGCCGGAGAGCGGAAACTACAGCTCCTTTTTCAACATCTCCCCCAGCTCAAAGGCGCGTTGTTCCGCCAGCCGGGCGGCCGCGTCCATGGCCTCTCGCGCACCGGTCTTTCCATCCATCACCAGGCGCAGGGCCCTTACCCCCAGTTGCCCGCGTATTTGAGCGGGCGACAAGCGCGACTGCCCACAGACCAGGGCCAGTATTTTATCATGACGGCGACATAAGCGAGCCACACCGCTAACCACCTTACCGCGCAGGGTCTGCCCATCCAGCCGTCCCTCACCGGAAATCACCAGATCGCTTTGGCGCAGATGCTCTTCAAAATGCAGCCATTCCAGAATGGCGCTCAGGGCGCCGCCTATTCCCGCATTCAAAAAGAACAGGGCGCCGGCGCCCAGGCCTCCGGCGGCCCCGCTGCCCGGCGTGGAAGCGATCTTAGCCCCCCCCATCTTCTCCGCCACCCGCGCGAAACGGCGCAATCCTTCATCCAGGCTTTTCACCCCCGCCGCGTCCGCCCCTTTCTGGGCGGCATATACCCGGGCGGCGCCCTCCTCTCCATACAGGAGATTGTCTACGTCAGCCAGCAGAAAAAAGCGGACGCCCCGCGTAAAGTCCCCATCCGGAGGAAGGATCTGTTCCAGCTTTTCCAGAGAGGCCCCCAGCGGCGGCAGTTCCCGTCCCCGGTTATCCATAAAACGGTAACCCAGGGCCGCGGCCATGCCCAGGCCGGCATCCGTGGTGGCACTGCCCCCGGCAAAAATATAGATTTCCCGGGCGCCCCGTCTCAGGGCGTCGGCGATCAGTTCTCCCGTGCCGTAACTCGATGTTTTCAGAGGATCGCGCTCCTCCGGCGAAAGAAGCTGTAAGCCGGACGCGGCGGCCATCTCGATATAGGCCCGGTCGCCGGCGTAACCATAAACAGCGGATCGGGGGCGAAACAGCGGATCGCGCACCCGGCATTCCACCTGTTTCAGGCCCAGAGGCCGGCACAAGACCTCCAGTGAACCCTCGCCGCCATCGGCCAGGGGCAGCGTGGTGATGAGAGCGGCGGGAAAGCTTTTTTGCAATCCCCGGGCCAGGGCCCGGCCGGCCTGCCGCGCGCCAAGAGAGCCTTTAAATTTATCGGGGGCGATCAGGATTCTGATTTTACAACTCCTTTAACTGAAAGCGACGGATGCAATATATTCAACTTCCGCTATCCCTTTCTCATTTTTTAAATTCTTATGCCGATTTCCCAGCAACTATGTACGATTCTTTATTTTCTTTTTGATGTTACCTTTGTATATTTATTGTACCTGTATTGTTACAGGAAAACAATAAAAAAAACAGATGAATTTCCAACGAAAGGAACCCCGCTCATGGCAGCCGATAAGTCGTTTAACGCCTTCGAAATGGCCCAGACTCAGTTTGACCGCGTGGCCGATATGTTAGGCCTGGACTCCGGAACCCGCGAATTGTTACGCAATCCCCTAAGAGAATATCATTTCAGCATTCCCGTAAAAATGGATGACGGCAGCGTTAAAGTCTTTCAGGGCTTTCGCGTGCAGCACAACGACGCCCGCGGACCGGCCAAGGGCGGCATCCGTTTTCACCCACAGGAAACCATTAACACCGTAAAAGCCCTTTCCATGTGGATGACCTGGAAAACCGCCGTGGTTGAGCTGCCCCTGGGCGGCGGCAAGGGTGGGGTTATATGCGATCCTCACAATCTCAGCCAAAACGAACTGGAACAGATATGCCGCGGCTGGGTGCGTCAGATCGCCCCCAATGTGGGCCCGCTTTCCGACGTGCCCGCGCCGGATATCATGACCAACGGCCAGCATATGATATGGATGCTGGATGAATTTGAAAAAATCCACGGCGGTCGCTACCCCGGCTTTATCACCGGCAAGCCGGTGGGCATGGGCGGCTCCCTGGGCCGCACGGAGGCTACGGGATACGGCGTTATCTATACCGTGCGCGAGGCCCTGAAGAAGCTGAACATGGACGTGGCCAAAACCAGCGCCAGCGTTCAGGGTTTTGGCAATGTGGCCCAATATGCCATTAAGCTTTATACGGAAATGGGCGGCAAAGTGGTCAGCGTGGCCTGCTGGGATCAAAACGATCAGACCAGCTACACCTACAAAAAGGAGAGCGGTATCACCTACGATGAGCTGATAAAAATGACCGACCGTTTTGGCGGCATCGACCCCAAAAAGGCACAGGCCGCCGGCTACGAACAACTGGACGGCGACGCCTGGCTGAGCCAGGATGTGGATATTCTGATTCCGGCCGCCATAGAAAATCAGCTTACCGGAGAAACGGCGGGCAACATCAGCGGGCAGGTTAAGGTTGTGGCCGAAGGCGCCAACGGCCCCACCACGCCGGAAGCCGATAAAATACTCAGCGAACGCGGTATTTTTGTCATTCCCGATTTTCTGGCCAATGCCGGCGGCGTAACATGCAGCTACTTTGAACAGGTGCAAAGCAATATGAACTTTTTCTGGACCCTGGAAGAGGTGACCACCCGCCTGGATGAGCGCATGACCCAATCCTTTCTGGATGTGTATGAACTGGCCCAACGCCGCAATCTTTATATGAGGGACGCCGCCTATATGATTTCCATCAGCCGGGTGGCCGAAGCCTGCAAGCTGCGGGGCTGGGTATAGCACGGTAATTATCAACAGCCTGCCGGGCGGCAAAATCCGGCAGGCTTTTTAAGAAAGAAAATACCCGTCCATGACCAAAAACAAGAAATCCTTTGATAAGCTGATTGTCAGTCTGGAAGAACGCGTTCGCGAGCTGAACTGCATGTATGAGGTGGAAGAGCTGCTCTCCCGTCCCGACATGACCGTTAACACCGTCCTGCCCGAAATCGTTAAGCTGATCCCCGAGGGCATGCAGTTTCCCGAAATCACCGAGGCCCGTATCCAGTACCGCACGCGCGTCTATGCCACCGAGGGCTTTGAGGAACAGGATGAGATGATGACCACGCCCATCATGGTTAACGACAAGGAAGTAGGCGATATTTCGGTCATCTACAGCGAGGAACGCCCCCCCGCTATCCACGGCCCCTTTTTGGAGGAGGAAAAGCGTCTTCTGGAGACCATCGCCAACCGCCTGTCCTATTTTATCATGTATCAAAAGCTGAAAATGGTTTTCAGCAAGTGGGAAAGCGCCAAGGAAGATATCACCTCAAAAAAACAGGGCGAGTGGCAGATCGTGCTGGAGCTGTTGCAACGCACCGATCCCGATCTTTACATCCGCATATCGCGCAAAATGCTTAACCACCTGATCTGGACCGGCGTGGACGAAGCGGAACGACTGTTGCAGGCCTTTAGCCCGGTCCCGCAATATCAATACAGCGATGTTTCCGGCGAAACCAACACGCCGCTGACCAAGCAGATTTTTGAAAACTCCACCAAAATCAGTAAGGAAGTATTCCTGATGGCCGAACGCCATCTGAGCAATACCGAGATTTTGAGCAACATACAAAAGTGGATGCAACAGGATAAAACCGCCTTTTTGGTGCGGGCCACATCCAATAACGACTCTTCCCTGAACGACATTGTGGAGGCGCTTTATAAATATTACCAGATTGCGCCCGACGGCCTGCAGCTGATGCCCTCCACGCGCACAGGGGTACGGGCCTCGCTGATCCGCCGTTTTTTCAGTGATCAACTGGAATTTATCAACATCGCCAAAAACTATGTGCGCGTAAACGATTTTTATGATCTGGTGCGGCGGGTTATTTTCCCCACCGGCAGCCATGGCAAACTGGGCGGCAAAAGCGCCGGCCTCTTTCTGGCCCGTCGCATCCTGCGCCGCAACCTTAAGGATACTCCACTGGAGGCGATGATCAAAACGCCGCGTACCTGGCATCTCAGCTCGGACACACTGATCCATTTTATGCATTTTAACAACCTGGAAGAGATCCTGGAACAGAAATATAAAAGTATCGAGGAAATCCGCCAGGAATACCCGCATGTGGTACAGCTCTTTAAAAGCTCGCACTTTCCGCCGGATATCGTTAACGGTCTCTCCGTGGCCCTGGATGATTTTGGCGAGCGGCCCCTTATTGTGCGCAGTTCCAGTTTGCTGGAAGACCGGCTGGGCTCGGCTTTTTCCGGAAAATACAAAAGCCTTTTCCTGACCAACCAGGGCAGCAAGCAAAAACGGCTGGAAGCGCTGATGGACGCTATTGCCGAGGTTTACGCCTCCACCATCGGGCCCGATCCGATTGAATACCGCGCCGAGCGGGGCTTGCTGGACTTCCATGAAGAAATGGGCATCATGATCCAGGAAGTGGTGGGCACGCGCGTGGGCAAATACTTTTTACCCAGTTATGCCGGCGTGGCCTTTAGCAACAACGAATTCCGCTGGTCGCCGCGTATCCGCCGCGAGGATGGCCTGATTCGCCTGGTAGTGGGGCTGGGCACGCGTGCCGTGGACCGTCTGGCGGACGACTACCCTATTCTGGTGGCCCCGGGTCAGCCCGGCTTGCGCACCAATGTTTCCATCACTGAAATCGTACGCTATTCCCCGCAAAAAGCCGATGTACTCAATCTGGAAAACGGCTGTTTTGAAAGCGTGGAACTGCGCGACCTTTTCCGCGAGGCGGGCAACGACATCCCCGGCATTGAGCAGATGGTTTCGATCTTTGAGCACAACAATATCCGTAAACCCATGGGCATCAATGTGGATTACACCCGCGAGGACCTGGTGGCCACCTTTGACGGATTGATCAGCGACAGTCCCGTGATCAAAGGCCTGGGCACAATATTACGGGAACTGCAAAAGGCCCTGGCCACGCCCGTGGATATCGAGTTTGCCTCCAACGGCAAGGAGCTGTACCTGTTGCAATGCCGCCCCCAAAGCTACAGTAAATACGACGCCCCTTCGCCCATTCCGGATAATCTGGACCCCAAGCATATTCTGTTCAGCGCCAACCGTTATATATCCAACGGCCTGGTACCGGAGATCACTCACGTGGTTTATGTGAATCCCGATAAATATAACGAGATTTCCGACCTAAACCGGCTTAAAAGGGTGGGCAAGGCCGTGGGTAAGCTAAACAAGGTGCTGCCCAAACGAAAATTTATCCTGATGGGGCCCGGGCGCTGGGGCAGCCGGGGCGACATCAAGCTGGGCGTTTCGGTGACCTATTCGGACATCAATAACACGGCCGTGCTGATAGAAATAGCCCGTAAAAAAGGCAACTATATGCCCGACCTCTCCTTCGGCACCCACTTCTTCCAGGACCTGGTTGAGGCTTCCATACGTTACCTGCCGCTTTATCCCGATAATGAGCAGGTGGTCTTTAAGGAAGATTTTTTTGCCAACAGCCCAAACAGTCTTTCAAAATATTTAACGGACTATGCCGACCTGGAAGACGTGCTACGGGTTATAGAAATAGACAAGGTGTACAAGGGCCAGGTGTTAAAGATATTGATGAATGCCGACCAGGAAAAGGCCGTGGCCGTTGTGGCACCGCCCAAGGCGGCCAATATGGAGATGCTGGACGCCAACCCCTTGTTCAACACCGACGGCAGCGCCCACTCCGTCTGGCGCCAGCAAATGGCCGAGCAGATCGCTTCCCGGCTCAATCCCACGCGTTTCGGCGTAAAGGGCATCTATCTGGCGGGCAGTTCGGCGGAAAAGACCGCGCAGCCCGGCAGCGATATCGATCTTTTTATCCGCTTTAAGGGCACGGAAGAGCAAAGACGCGAACTGGAAAGCTGGCTGGAAGGCTGGAGCCTGTGCCTGGATGAAATCAACTTCCGCCGTACGGGTTTTAAATCGGGCCGCCTGCTGGATATACATTTTCTCAAGGGGGAAGAAGATACGAGTAAGATGAAAAAACTGCTTTTCGCGGTTCAATAGAAAAACGGCGGTTATTACCGCCAAACCTAACTTACAGGAGTTCATCATGAGCGACTATATTAAATCCCTGATGGATGGGGTTAAAGCAAAGAACCCCAGCGAGCCTGAATTTCATCAGGCCGTCGAAGAAGTTGTCGAGTCCTTGTCCCTGGTTCTGGAAAGACACCCGGAATATCGCAAGGCTAAAATTCTGGAACGCATTGTTGAGCCGGAGCGGGTTATTATGTTCCGAGTACCCTGGGTGGATGATCAGGGCAATTTTCAGATAAACCGCGGTTTTCGCATAGAGATGAACAGCGCCATAGGCCCCTATAAGGGCGGCCTGCGCTTTCACCCTTCGGTAAACCTGGGCATCTTAAAATTTTTAGCTTTTGAGCAGGTATTCAAAAACAGCCTGACCACCCTGCCCATGGGCGGCGGAAAGGGCGGCTCCGACTTTGATCCCAAGGGTAAAAGCGACAACGAGGTGATGCGTTTTTGCCAAAGCTTTATGACAGAACTGCAACGCCATATCGGCCAGTTTACCGATGTACCCGCCGGCGATATCGGCGTGGGCGGACGTGAAATAGGCTTTTTGTTTGGCCAATATAAACGTATCCGTAATGAGTTTACCGGCGTTTTAACCGGCAAAGGGCTGAACTGGGGCGGTTCGCTTATTCGTCCCGAGGCCACGGGTTACGGCTCGGTCTATTTTGCCGCCGAAATGCTGGCCACCCGCGGAGAGACCTTTGAGGGAAAAACCTGCCTGGTTTCCGGCAGCGGCAACGTGGCCCAGTACACCGTGGAAAAAATTAACGAACTGGGCGGCAAGGTGGTTACCCTTTCCGACTCTTCCGGTTACATCTATGATCCCGCCGGCATCAACGCCGAAAAGCTGGCCTTTGTTATGGAACTGAAGAATGCCCGCCGCGGACGGATTAAAGAGTACGCGGACGCCTTTAGCGGCGTAACCTACACGCCGGTGGACCCCTCCCTGGATCATAACCCGCTTTGGGATCATAAGGCCGACTGTGCCTTCCCCAGCGCCACGCAAAACGAAATTAACGCCAAGGACGCCCAAAATCTGCTGAATAACGGCGTTTATCTGATCAGCGAAGGTGCTAACATGCCCACCACGCTGGATGGCGTCAATCTCTTTCTGCAGGAAAAAATCCTTTATGGGCCGGCCAAGGCAGCCAACGCCGGCGGCGTGGCCGTTTCCGGGCTGGAGATGTCTCAAAACAGCATCCGCCTTTCATGGTCCCGCGAGGAGGTGGATCAGCACCTGCAACGCATCATGAAGAGTATCCACAAAACCTGCGTGGACACCGCGGAGCGTTTCGACACCCCGGGCAACTATGTGAACGGCGCCAACATCGGCGGTTTTCTCAAAGTGGCCGACTCCATGATGGATCAGGGTCTTGTTTAATATGTAATAAAAGGAAAGGGCGTCTTCGGACGCCCTTTTTTAATATGTCTCCTAAGAAGAAACTTCCGGCCATATCCGAGGCTTTTGCCACGGAGTTCCCCACGGGTGATCGTTTTAAGGTGTTTCAGGGCCTGATGCGGCATCGCATCAGGGAAATATTACTGGTTTCCAGCCCCTATAATCTTTTTTTATTTGAGGAAGACGGCCGTGTATATGAGCTTTTACGGCGGGAATATTTCGACCTGGGCCTGAGTTTCTCCCCGGAGATTACGCGTGTTTCCGGAGACAGGGAAGCCATTCAGGCCTTAAAACAAAACCCCTCATTTGATCTGGTAATCACCACGGCCCATAGCGTGGGCCAGCAGGTGCGCGCCTTTGCCGATGAGCTTAAAAAAGTACGTACCGGCATTCCCCTTGTCCATCTGGTTTTTGACAACGCGGAGTTTAACCCCCGTATTGAAAGCCCGTCGCTCAATCCCTTTAACGGTATTTTTACCTGGGGCGGCGATTTCCGCATCATCATAGCCATTATCAAATCCGTGGAAGACGCCCTGAATGTGGAAGAGGATGTACGCAAGGCCGGCGTACAGATTATTCTGCTGGTGGAAGACAACATCCGCTTTTACTCCTCCTACCTGCCCCTGCTCTACACGGAATTGCTGCGCCAGTCCCAAAAACTCATCCCCGACGGTATCAATCTGTATCATAAATACCTACGCATGCGGGCCCGGCCCAAGATACTTTTGGCCACCAACTACGAAGACGCCTGCGCAATCGCCGACAAATACAAAGACAATCTATTGGGTGTTATTTCCGACATCAACTATATGCGCAAGGGGAAAAGAGACCCTCTTGCGGGTATCGCCCTCACCCGGTATATCAAAAGCATGCACCACGATATCCCCATCTTATTACAATCCCATGAGGCGGAGAATGAAAAGCTGGCCCATGAAGCGGGCGCGGCCTTTTTAAAGAAAGATGATCCTCATCTGTTAAAGGATTTAAGGCGTTTTGTAAACGACGAACTGGGCTTTGGCGATTTTGTTTTCCGCGACCCACGGGGACAAGAGGTCGCACGGGCGCACGACCTGATTTCATTGCGGGAGACCCTAAAAAAGATACATCCCGAAATTTTAAAATACCACGCCGACCGCAACCATTTCTCAAATTGGCTGAAGGCCCGCCGGGAGTTTTGGCTGGCCTATCACCTTAAGTCGCGCACCACCACCGATTATCCCGATATGGAATCCCTGCGCAATGATCTGATTTCGGCGCTGGAACTTTATTTTAATTTCCAACGGCGCGGCGTGCTTAGTGACTTTGACCGTAATAATTTTGATCCCGACTACGGTTTTGCCCGCATTGGCGAAGGCTCCATCGGCGGCAAGGCCCGGGGGCTCAGTTTTTTAAACCAGCTTATCAATACCGGCAATC
The DNA here is from genome assembly GCA_026991535.1 of Calditrichia bacterium. GTDB lineage: Bacteria > Calditrichota > Calditrichia > Calditrichales > J004 > J004. The sequence goes on from JALXBH010000108.1 coordinate 20,220, forward strand.
TGCACAGTTCCTTTAAAAATATAAAGATTCAGGTTCCGGCGGCCCTGATTTTGGGCACCGATGTTTTTGACGCTTTTATGGAAGAGAATCACCTTTTTCAGGAAGTGCTGGATAATGATGATGAAAATCATATCCAGGATCTGTTTTTAAAGGCGCATTTTCCGGAAGTTTATTCCCGGGACTTAAAGCACTTTCTGGAGATCGTAAAAAAGCCGCTGGCCATCCGTTCATCCAGTTTACTGGAAGATTCGCAGTACTTTCCCTTTGCCGGCATTTACGATACGGTGATGCTGCCCAATGTGGAAGACGGCATTCATGACCGTCTTGAGAACCTGATCATGGGTATTAAGATTGTATTTGCCTCTACCTATTCCCATAAGGCGCGCAATTATATGCGCCATACCTCCTTCCGCCTGGAGGAGGAAAAGATGGCCGTTATTATACAGGTGCTGGTAGGTAAAAACCATAACGGACGGTTTTATCCCGAGCTTTCCGGCGTGGCCAAGTCCTATAATCATTACAGCCTGCCTCCGCAAACGTCGGAAGACGGACTGGCCAGCGTGGTACTGGGCCTGGGGCGTATGGTGGTGGAGGGAGGAAACGCCGTTAATTTTTGTCCCAAATATCCGCAACATATACATCAGTTTGCCAGTATCGAACAAACTTTGCAGAATAACCAATCGCGCTTTTTTGCCCTGCCCCTCTATTCCGACAAGGATCTGGATTTCCGTCATCCGGACAAAATGCTGGAGTCTTATGACCTGAAAACAGCGGAAAAGGACGGCAGCCTGAAATACATTGCCTCTACCTATTCCCCGGAAAATCGCGCCATATACGACGGTATTTCCCGCGAGGGCTACCGGTTGATTACCTTGGCCCCCATATTAAAATATAACCTTATGCCCCTGGCACCCATGCTGGAGGCTATTTTAAAGCTGGGCAAGGAGGGCATGGGTAACGACGTGGAGGTGGAGTTTGCCGTACGGCTAAGCGAGGACAG
>JALXBH010000109.1 GCA_026991535.1 Calditrichia bacterium
TTTATATATTTTTCGTATCTTTCAGGATCAATTCCAGGAAAATCGGCTGCACAATAACCAATCTCATCTGATAAAGGATGTGGCGCATTGAGTTTACCTGTTCTATTTGCAGAACTTTCAGTACTTGGAATAATTGTTGATGCTTCATATGCCTCTAATTTTCTTATCCTATTCAAATCAATATTTCCATTAATATCTAATACAATCTCTATATGAGCATTTTTACTTATATGCGAAACTGGCCAAATTAACTGTGGCTGATCCAAACTTTGGATGCATTCATGGGTTTGGTATAATTTACTAATCCAACTCATAAATTTTTCTCCAATTTTTCAACGGGCATCAAATTTTCATCCATAGCAAACTTCTTCTGCTTCATCGGTCTTATAAAACGTTTTACCTCACATTCGTTTGGCCTAAGGAAATCAATTTCCCCATACTTCATAGTTGCATTCCAAAATCGGCTATAAAGTTCATCCTTTCCTGTTTCGTCAGGATAATCAAAACCGTGGAACATTAAGCCGAAGGAAAGCTCATCAAGAGAATCATATGCACCGTTACCTTCACCAAATATGCAAGGCTCAACATATCCCTGACAGTCCCGTGTGCCTAAAAATATATCTTGCCTTCCACCCTTCTCAAGCATCCTTTTTGCAATGGAATAATGTTTTCCGTCAATTCGATCCTGTTTTAGTTCATCACGGTTATAGTTCCAGTCAAAATGTGCCAGTACCTGATATTCCACATCGTGAAGAAACGTATATATCGCCAGGCTATTTCCACCGCTCCAGACTAAAGGTTTTACGCCCTTGGTTTGAGTGCGTATGGGTTTCATGACCCGAATTTTATCCACATACCAAATAAAGGTTGGTTTCCAATAGATGGATTTAAGTATCCCTTTTATTGCCTCATAGGTTGGAATCTGATACGAAAACTTTTCACCACCTATTTTGGTTACCGGATCGGTAAATAAAGCATAACGACCATATACTTTAAATGATATTTCATTGCGCATAATAATTCTCCCTTAAAATCCTAAAAATCCCATTGGTTTTTTATCGATTAGCGACAAACCAAATTCATTATGGTAAAATTCTTTCTCAAGATAATATATACCCTGATCAGGTTGAGTCTCATGAATGGCTTTTTCCTCCAGTAACAGTTTCCAGGTATTAGGAAACACGTTAATGCTATACCTCTGTGCATTTATTAGAAGTTGGTGGTACCTCATTGTATCATATAAAACCGATTGTGAACAAAGCTCTGCAATGATCTCTTCTCCTTTTGAATAGGGAACTAATAACGATTTGGTTGGCGCTTCGATTGCGTTAAATAACTTTCCGGCATCCATAAAAGAATGTGGCAGTAAGTAGGGAGGCGTTGTTTTTTTCCCGGGATTGAGTACATTGTCGCTTAAAATGTTCAGGATCGTTTCATCCCGTGTATATTGTTTCCGTGAGATGGGGTAACTCATTACATTGCTTCTTTTGTAAAAATAATATTGAAAATATTTTTGCATAATATCGGGTGATGTAAAGTCTGCTTCCGGATATTCGGAAAAAATACGAAGAGTAACATCTCGCCCTTCCTTTATATCAACGAGCAAATCTATATTCTCTTCATTTGGGTTAATTACCTGGACGTCTGACGTTCCTTTGTTGCCATTCCGGTTACATCTTCCGGCTGCCTGGGCAATTGAGTCTAGCCCGGCGACAAAGCGAATAACGCTTGAAAAATCTATATCCACGCCGGCTTCAACAAGTTGTGTGCTGATACAAAGAACAGGTTCGCCTTTTTTTAGTTTGTTAAATAGCTCTCTGAATATATGCTTTCTATGCTCTGGACACAGATTTGTGCTTAAATGATATACTTCAAATCCCCTCTTATTCTTTGTACAGGAAAGGTATAGTTTTTCTGCCCACTTTTTGGTATTTACTATAACCAAACAATTATTTTTTGTTTTTACTTCGTTGACAATAAGATTGGTAATTTCATCTTTGTTCCAGCCCGAAGATTTTGTCTTATTAATAATATTAACCCGTTTAAGGTTTTCAAATAGCTGGTTAACATTTTCAATAATCTCGTTTTCCTGTGGAAGGAAAAGCTCGCCGTTTTCTGAATTTTTAAGTTTATTTAGGAGAGGTTGTGTTGCCGTACACAATAATACGGTTGTATTTGTAAAGTTTGTAAAAAAGTTGATGGCATTAGAAAAAAGATGAACGCACTTTATTGGAAGGGTTTGAATTTCATCAAAAATGACCACGCTATTGACCAGTTGGTGTATTTTCCGGGAACCGCGAGTTCCGGGTCCAAATAAAACATCGAGGAATTGAACCATTGTTATAAGTACAACCGGAGAATCCCAGTTTTCTGCAATTAATTTATGACGCCATGTTTGTTGTTCGTGTTCAAGATTTGAATGTATCTCTAAAACCCATGACTTATTGTTTTCTTTATCCAATATTTTCCTAATGGCATTAGCATTCTGTTCTATAATTGATGTATAAGGTATCACATAGATAATCCTGTCCAGCTTATGTTTTTGAGCATGATGTAATGCAAAACGTAAACTGGACAAAGTTTTTCCTCCACCAGTAGGTACGGTTAAACTAAAAGCGCCGGTAGGATTATTTGCTTTTAATTTGCACGTGTTTGAAATTTTTTGTCGTATTGCATCAACAGGCCCGTTGACTTTTAATTTTTTTATTTTGTTTTCAAATCGTTTAATTGCAATATCCCAATTAGGTTTATTAAAATTACGAATACTTTTATTTGCCTCAACCTCAAAGTCAGCGCTATCAATTCTGTCGGCATCAATAAGGCATCCGAACAATAAACGTGTAAACATTCCAAAGTAAAAATATTTTATTTTAAGCGATATATTCTTTCCTTTATACTTGGCCTTATCAATTTTTTCTAAAAAAACCAATATTTCTTTTATTAGTATGGAAATCTCATCATGTCCAATTTCATTTAGTATTTCTCCGCGTGCATTGTTTTTACATTCTTCTAAATGTGTAAATTTAATGTCCTTATTTATTCTTCTAATAAAATCATTCTCACCGTCTGATTTAAGACTATTGATTAACCCGCTATGATGGGATGCTAAACACATGGCTAAAATATGCCCGGCGAACTTTCCTGTATTTCCAAATTTTTTTGTTTCATTCCATAGCCATTGGGCGCCTGCGGTTGAGTGGTCTATTCTTCCTTTAAAATATTTTGAATCTACATATTCGTCAGCATCAGGATTTAGCAGGCCTGTTGCAGACCTTAAATAATTTTGAAAAGAGTCGCTATATTTGCCAAGGTCATGCAATAGTCCCAGTATTTTCCCTGTTTGTGTAAGCTCAAACTTTGATGTAAAGATTGAGGTAAGGTTTGATACACTTCGTAAATGTTCTTGTAGCGATTGTTGTTTGCCGTCATGTTTTCTTACATGGGCAATATAGTTTGGATGGGACGTTTCCATAAATTTCCCGTTAAATTGGCATAAATGGGAAGCAATACAATAATACGATAGTGAAAATCTGTTATCAAGAAAATATTTTGTATCTAAAAAACTAAAATAAGGCAACCGGGAAATAACTGTCTGCCTTGCGCTATATTTGAGAGAAAAAGATTAAAATAAAAAGAAAATTAGTAAAACCTTCTCTCTATCTCTTCTTCTTGGCTTTCTTTTTCTCTTTGGCCGTCTGTTTTTTAACCCTATGCGTGGCGGGCGGGCGCTTTTTGGCGGTAAGCAAAAAATAAATGCCCAGCAAAACCAGCGGTATGCTGAGTATCTGGCCCATGTCCAGGGCCAGGCTGCGCTCAAAACTTTCCTGCACCTCCTTGTAAAACTCCACGATAAAGCGAAAGCCGAAAACGCCGACCAAAAAATAGCCGAACAACAGACCCCGGGGCGTCTTTTCCTTCAGCCGCATATAGGTTTTGTATAAAAAGATGAAGATGATAAAATAGGCCAGGGATTCGTAAATCTGGGTGGGATGACGGGGAATATTATCCAGCCGCTCAAAAATAAAGGCCCATGGAACATCCGTTGGTTTTCCGACGATTTCGGAGTTGAACAGGTTGCCCAGACGGATAAAACCGCCGGACAGGGCCACCACAATTACGATGCGATCCACAATCCACAGATAGTCGTAGCCCTTCCTTTTTGAAAAATAGTAGAGTGCCAGCAAAATGCCCACGGCCGCCCCGTGGCTGGCCAGGCCGCCGCGCCAGATCATCAGTATCTCTACGGGGTTGTTCAGGTAATATCCCGGTGAGTAAAAAAGAACGTGTCCCAGCCGCGCTCCGATAATGGTGCCGGCCATCATGTACATCAGCAGGTCATCCACATCCAGCGGATCGAACTTTTCATAGCTGAAAAAACGTTTCATAAAGTAGACGCCCAGGCCGAAAGAGAGCAGAAACATCAGGCTGTAATAGCGGATATGAATAAAGCCTACTGAAAAAATCTCCGGGTCCACGTTCCAATGTATCATTGTAAATCCTTTGCGATTGGCGTTAAGGGCTAAATATAATCAAATTCCGCCATAAGCCAAAGTAATGAAATTTGCCGCAAAACCGGGGCCCGGTGGCCATTTTTATTTTGAACAAAACAGGGCAATCCTTATAATTCTTGTTCCCTTTGTGCCTTGCCCGCGCGAGGTATTCCCACTTACTAAAAGTTATAATCTATGGAGGAGTTATGTCAGCACCCGCACAGGTTGTTCGCCGCGGTCCCTATCCGGAATTGACCCTGCCCGGCGTCTTGATCGGTTATCTTTTGGGCATCATTATCGCTCTCAGCATCGGCTATGCCGCGCTTATTCTGGGTTTTTCCATCGAAGGCTCCGAGCTGGCGGCCATTCTCGGCTTTGGTATTCTGCGCGGATTGATGGGGCGCAGCAGCATTGTGGAGAACAATATCAACCAAACCATCGCCAGCGCCGTTAACGGCGCATCCTCGGGCATGATGTTTTCCGTGCCGGCCCTGTTCATTCTGGGTAAAACCGATTTCAGTGCCGTGGTGATGATTTTTTCCACCATCGCCGGCGGTATTCTCGGCGTGGCCTTTATCATCCCCCTGCGCAAACAGATGATCGATTTTGAGCGGCTGACCTATCCCGGCGGGGTGGCCGTGGCCGCCATCCTGAAATCACCGGGCGCGGGCATAAAAAAAACCTACTATCTGCTGGCCGGAGCGGGGGTCAGCGCCCTGGTGCACTTCTTCAGCCAGTATCTCCATTTCGAAAACTGGAACCTGGGCGCGCTGGTCGGCATGCCCGACTATATGAACGGGGTCTGGTATATCTCCCTGCTGACCCTGGGGGCGGCCTATATTGCCGGACGGGGCGGCGTCTTTTTTATCATCGGCGGCTTCCTCAGTTATTGGGTGCTGGCGCCGGTGATGGATATGTTCGGCTGGCTGCCCACGGCGGAAATGCTGAAAGATGCGGCCCTGTCCATGCCCAATTATCTGCGCCTGCATATGTTCCGGCCCGTGGGCATCGGCATGTTGATCGGCGGGGCGCTGATGGGCATTGTGCTGGCCCTGCCTCTTATCGTCAGCGCGGTACGCAGCATGCAAAGCGCCGGGCGGGTAAAAACCGCCGCCAGCCGGGATGAGATGCCCATCAGGCTGTTATATATCGGCGTGGCCCTGGCCGCCCTGCTGCTTTTTGTCATCGCCATATATTCCACCCATGAGATGGGCTTTTTCCGCGGGGCAATGATGGCTCTGCTGGGTGTGATCTGGATATGGGTGGCGGGGGTGATCCTTTCCGAATGTATCGGCCGCACCAACTGGTCGCCCCTAAGCGGCATGACGCTGATCGCCGTGACCATCCTGATTATTATCTCCAGCGGCTTGTCGGACGACGCGGCCATCATCTCTTCGCTGCTGGTGGGCGCCGCCGCCTGCGTGGCCATGTCCCAGGCCACCGACATGATGATGGATCTGAAAACCGGCTACCTGGTGGGCGCCACGCCGCGCATGCAGCAGATGGCGCAGTTTCTCGGCGTCTGGATCGGCCCCATCGTCATTATGGGTTTGATCTATGTGCTGCACGGCGCTTACGGCATGGGCAGCGAAAAACTGCCCGCGCCGCAGGGTCAGGCCCTGGCCAGCATGATCCAGGGCATTTTGGGTGGTGACGTGCCGGTGGATAAATATGTGGCCGGCGCCGGAATCGGGGCCATGCTCAGTGCCACGGGCATTGGCGGCCTGGGCGTGCTGGTGGGGTTGGGCTTTTATCTGCCCTTCAATATCGTTTTAACCTACAGTCTGGGCACCCTGCTGCGCGAGATCACCGACCGCAAGATGGGCAAGGAGTGGAGCGAGCAGTTCGGCATACCCGCCGCCGCCGGTTTGATTGTGGGCGAAGCGCTGGTGGGCGTCGGCTTTGCCATCTACTTTATCGTGCACGGAATGGGGGTGTAAGATGAAAACAATCGGATATATCCTGATCAGCATCGGTTTTGTCGTCTCTTCGCTTTTCGCCTCCACCCAACTGGAGGGCAACTGGGGCTGGTTTACACTGAGCCTGCTGGTGTCCGTGGCGGGCATATTCCTGGTGCGCTCCACCGAAAGCAAGGCCGCCCTGCACGAAGATACCCTTAATGCCAACCTGCAAACCATCCGCGACAGTCTCAGGGAGATCATTAATCATGTGGAAGCGATCAAAAACAATATCGACGAAAACAATCCCCAGGCCGTACACCTGGAAATAGACAAGCATCTGCCGCATCATCTGAATGCCTTTGTGGAGGCGCGTAAGTCGATCGGGCACATGTTCGGCCTGCAGGTTTATGCCGATGTGATGAGCTTTTACGCCACGGGCGAGCGTTATCTGAACCGGGTCTGGTCGGCCAGTACGGATGGTTATATCGACGAGGTGACCGACTACATCGCCCGCAGCCAGCAGCAGTTTGAAGAGGCCCTCGGCGTGGTGGAAAAACTATAACGGTCACGATAAGCTGCTGTCATAAAAAAAGCCGCCCGGAGAGGCGGCTTTTTGTGTTTCAATTTTTGTCCGATTTATTCCTTTAATTTTTCCACCTTTTCGTTAAAGGCAATACCGTGTTCCTTCAGTTCCCGCAACACCGGCTGGTAAATAGCCGGATGGGTGGGGATGTGGCAGCCGGTCAGCGGCAGCTCATGGCGCATGAGCAGTTTGGCCACGATGGCCGCCGGCAGACCGACGGTTTTGGACATGGCCGTATAGCCGCCGCGCTCGCCGTTATGGATCATGGAGGCGGTATGCAGTTCCTTTATGTCACTGCCGGGATATTCCACGCGCATACGGTGTACCAGTACCACCATGTCGCGCGCTTCCGGGGTAAGTTTCAGCTTTGTGTTGATCAAATGGGTCATGGCCTCGGTGGAGGTTTCCACATCCACGCCGATCTTCTCCGTGGAAAAAAGGCCCAACCAGCGCAGGTTGGACATGATCGCTCCCGTGGGACTCAGGCCCAGATAGTTGGCCGTACGCTCCTCGATGGTGGCGCCGCTGGCCTGCATGGGCAGGAACATTTCGGTCAGCTCCGCCCAACTGTAGCTTTTCAGATCGGGAATGATCTGTTCTTCATTGGGCAGGCCCAGGCGCACAATCTGAAACCAGGTTTCGCTCCAGCCGGGGTAGCGCAGGGTGCCGCGGATTACCGTTTCGGCGCTTTCAAAGCCATACAGGCTTTTATAATTTAGCGAGTCACGATTGGGGTAGGCCTCCATCACGCCCAGGCCGTCCACTTCCATGTTCCATGAGTGTAAAAAGACATAGTGGTGGGGGATGATCTTTATCTTGCCGTTTTTAAGATATTGCGCCCCGCTTTCCCCGGCCATCACCACATTGCGCGGGTTCCAGCTGATCACATATTTCAGGGGGTTGATCAGAGAATCCAGCGCCGGCAGGCCGCCGCCGTAGGATTCAAAGGATTTGACCACGCCCTCCTTTTCACGGATGGTGTCGATCATGGCCGCCGCCGCCATATGGTCGATGCCGGGATCAAGGCCGATTTCCGTGAGGATGAGCAGCCCCTTGCGCTGGGCGTCCGTTTCCAGATCGCGTATGCGCCGTCCCTCGTAGGAAACGGAGATCATATGGGAGTTGTGGTGTACACACTCCAGGGCCACCATCTCCTGAAACATGGGGGCCAGCATGTTTACCACTACGTCCGCCTTGGAAATCTGGCTTTTACGCATTTCGGAGTCGTTGATGTCAAAGCGCAGGGCCAGGCCGCGGGGGTGGTTTTTTATCCGCGACTGAGCCAGTTTCAGATCGCGGTCACCCACGGTGACAAACCAGTTGTTTTCTTCTGCATTGTCCAACAGATATTTTATGAGGAACGGGCTGCTTTGTCCCGCGCCCAAAACCAGAACATTCCGGGTCATATTCAAATCCTTTCAAAAGTGCGTTGTCAAAATGGTCGGTTAATTAATGATAAAAATTACGTACCCAGCGGTGGTTTTTCATCTTTTCCAGAATATCACCGGGCAGGGCCCCTTTTTCCGCGGCGGACAGGTTGGCCAAAAGGTTCTTTTCCCGCCGCATGCCGGGGATAACGCTGGTCACCGCCTCAAAGCTGAGGCAATAACGCAGGGCGGCCTCGGCCACGTTTTCGCAGCAGCCGTCGATATCCTGTTCGATCTTTTGCACCCGCTCCCACACCTGTTCCTTGCGGTCATCCTTAAAGTAGTTGTGGCGCCAGTCCCCTTCGGGGAATTCCGTGCCGGGACGTATGGCGCCGGTCAGCGCCCCTTCGTCAAAGGGCACGCGGGCGATGATACTGATGTTGTTTTCCAGGCAGAAGGGGAACAGTTCGTCGGCCGGGGATTGGTCGAAAAGGTTAAAGATCACCTGAAAGCTGTCAATCAGACCGGTCTTGCCCGCCTCGATGCCATTGGTGGGTTGATGGTCGTTGATGGAGATGCCGAAGAAGCGCACCTTGCCCTGCTCTTTCAGCTTTAGGATGGCTTCTTTCCACTCATCCTGGTGTGCCCATTCATCGTTCCAGACGTGAAACTGCTGCAGGTCGATATAATCGCGGCGGAAATTACGCAGACTTTTTTCGGTCATCTCAATAATATGATCGGTGGGGAAGGACTCCTTAAGGGTCGATTCCTTCTTGGCCGGCCATTCGAACTTTTTGGAGGGGATTTTGGAGGTCAGAAAGAGGGTCTGCCTGCTTTCCCGTTCGGCGCGGCCCAAAAGCTGTTCGCTGTGGCCCCGGCCGTAAACATAGGCCGAGTCAAACAAGGTAATGCCCTTGTCGATGGCCAGATGCAGCGTTTTCAGCGATTGTTTGTCATCCGCGCCCATCCACATGTGCTTACCGATACCCCAGGCGCCGTAACCCAGGCGGCTCACCTGTTGCTCCGATTTTGCAAAAGGTCTGTATTCCATGGTTCTACCCCGTATTAAAACGATCCGTAAAGTTACTGGTTTGAACGCATTAAGTAAAAAGTTTTTATCAACGGGGAACGTGCATGTTCAAAGAGAGGCCAAAAGGGCTATCTGTCTTTTTTTTGGGCCATAAAGGCGCCGGTGGAAAGAAAGGAGAGTTCAAAGGCTCCGTCTTCTTTCAGAGTGCGAAAACGCTGCCGGCTTTCCTGCCTTTTCTGTTCATGATACACCTCGGCAAAGTCAATCACCGCCAATTGCCCCTTTAGGGACTCCGGCGGCAGGGGATCGAAAAGGATGAGCGTTCTCTCCCGGGGGATGGTTTGCGCGTCGGTATAAATTATGACCGGATCATCGTTGTCCCCGCCTTCCTCATAAAGGGCGTGGGGTAAAAAGGTCTCCTGCTTCCAGCTCCAAAGCAGCAGGTTCAGCTTGTTGGCCACCGGTTTTTGCCGGATGTAGAGGGCGACGCTTTTGCCCTCCTCATACAGTTTTTCGATAATGTCGCAGGTCAGGCGCTCCTTGGCGGCCATTTTCAGCTCAAGAAAAAGTACGGGCGTCATCAAAAGCGCTGCCCCAGTTCCAGGCGGATATCGACCATGGAGTGATCCTGCCGTTCGCCCAGTTTTTCCGAAAAAGGCATAAAACGATACTGCATGCGGAAGCCGAAATAGGTTTTACCCTCGTCACCGGCGTCGATGCCGAAACCGATCAGGGCGCCCGGCGCCCACAAATACTGGTTTTTCAGGGGAACATCGGCGGCCGTTTCCGGGAAGTTCATGCCAAACACGGGCCCCGCGCCGGCGGTGATAAAGGGCCGGAACTGGTCGGCAAAATCATAGGGAAAGAGGCGGTACTTTGCCGTAACCATTAAATCCAGTATAAAAACATTGTTGTTTTTTCCGATGGAAATGTAACCGTAGTAAGGATCGTAGTATTCAAACTGGGTTTTATCGCGGATAAGCAAAATATCAAAGGCGGCGCCGACATGCAGAAAGGGCAGGATGTTATCCATGGGCACTTCATAAAAGCCCCCCAGACCGGAGCCGGTTTCCACCAGGCTGTAGGCCAGGCCGCGCTGTTTTTTTATGACGGGCTCGGGGTCCTTCTCCACCAGATCATCAAGCTGCTGGGCCTGGCTTAGGAGAGGGATCACTAAACCGATCATAATAAACCACTTAGTCATCATTGTTCCCTTCGGCAGATTTTTTATATAGTCTATTGATCAAAGAGACCGGATGCAAGACCTCCGGCTGAAAAGCTGATCTTTTATTCCCATAGGCTAACTGGATCATACATCCCGGGTTCCCGGTTACCACGATATCGGCCTCTGTTTTTTTAAGATTCTTCATTTTGCGGTCCAGAAGGATCATGGAGTCTTCAAAATGGGTGATGTTGTATACACCGGCGCTGCCGCAGCACCAACCGGCCTCGGGCAGTTCCACATAAGAGATGCCGGGAAGCTGTTTAAGAACCCGGCGCGGAGCCTCCTTTATTTGCTGGGCATGGCTGAGGTGGCAGGGTTCATGGTAGGTCACCTTTTTGTCCAGGGCGTTTTCGGGAGGGGTAAAACCGTTTTCATCCAGGAACTCCATAATGTCGCGGGTGTTTTGGGCAAACCATCGCGCTTTTTCGGCCCAGGCGCTGTCCGCGGCCAGCAGCTGATCGTATTTTTTCATAAATGATCCGCAGCCGGCGGCGTTGATGATTATCTGATCCACCCGGCCGTGAAACGTGTCGATCAGTTGGCGGGCCAGTTCCCTGGCGGTCTCCGTATCGCCGTTGTGCCCGGCCACGGAGCCGCAGCAATTCTGATCCGGCGGCAGGTACACCTCGTAGCCGTTACCGGCCAGCACCTCCAGTGTATCGCGGTTGACCGAACTGAAAAAGATATCCTGCACGCAGCCGCTGACGATGCCCACGCGCATTTTGGCTTTTTTCTTTTTGCCGACCGAGGCCACGGAGACCGGCGGACGTTTCATGTCCACATCGGGCATCAGCCGGTGCCACTCGCGCAGTTTTTCGGGGAAAAGATGCAGAACGCCGCTCTTTTCCACCAGGAATTTCAGGCCGCTTTTTTGATAAATGGCCATGGCCATGCCCAGGGCCCGCAGCCGTGATTGCCTGGTAAACAGCCAGCCGAGGGTCAGTTTTTTAAACCAGTGTACCCGGCCCTCTTTTTGCTGATGGAGATAAATCTCTTCCCGGGCGTGTTCCAGCAGGTCGCCGTATTGTACCCCGGCGGGGCAGGCGCTAACGCAGGCCTGACAGTCCAGGCAAAAGTCCAGGGCCTCCATGTAGCCGGTGCTGATATCCATCTGCTCGTCGGCCACGGATTTCATCAGCCGGATACGGCCGCGGGGTGAATCCTTTTCGCGCCCGGTGATGCTGAAGGTGGGGCACACCGGCAGGCACAGGCCGCAGTGCATGCAGTTTAAAAGCTGATCGTAATAGGCAGAGTGTGACATAGCGCTATGAGAAAATCTTTCCGGGGTTGAGAATATTGTTGGGGTCCAGCGCCTTTTTGATGGAACGCATCACCTGCATTTCCGGGCGGCTCATCATCTTTTCCAGATATTTTTTTTTAGCCAGCCCCACGCCGTGTTCACCGGTGATGGTGCCGCCCAGGCGCAGCGTCTCTTCATACAATTCGTTAAAAAAGAGCTCCACCCGTTCCATTTCATCCTTGTCGCGTTCGTCGGTTAAAACCGTGGGGTGCATATTGCCGTCTCCGGCATGGCCGAAGTTACCGACCATCAGATCGTATTTTGCGGCCAGCCCGGTCACGGTGTTTACCAGCCGGGCCAGCTCGGAGCGGGGCACGGTGGCGTCTTCCAGAATAGTGGTGGGGCGTATGCGGGCCAGGGCGGAAAAGGCGGCCCGGCGCGCGGTTTTTAAGCGGTCGGCCTCGGCGTCGTTCCGGGCCACTTTTATTTCCGTGGCCTTGTTGCGCTTTAATATCTCTTCCATTTTCGCGGATTCATCCGCGACCTGGCCGGGATGACCGTCACTTTCCAGCAATAACAGCGCGCCGGCGTCCGTGGGCAGGCCGATATGGGCGAAATCCTCAACGCAGCGGATGGTGGTGGCGTCCAGAAACTCCATGGTGCAGGGGATGATATGGGCGGCGATGATATCGGAGACGCTTTGGGCGGCCTGTTCCAGGGAGTCGAAAAGAGCGAGCATGGTTTTGGAGGCGGCCGGTTTGGGAATAAGCTTTAACAGGACGCGGGTGAAGATACCGAGCGTGCCTTCGCTGCCCACAATCAGATCGCGCAGGTTGTATCCAGCCACATTTTTCACATTCTTGCCGCCGTTCATCATCACTGTGCCGTCGGGTAAAACCATCTCCACGCCCATCACATAGTCGCGGGTCACGCCATACTTCAGCCCACGCAGGCCGCCGGCGTTTTCGGCCACGTTTCCGCCGATGGTGCAAATGGCCTGGCTGCCGGGATCGGGTGGGTAAAAAAGACCCTGTTCCTGCGCCGCCCGCTGAAAATCCTGCGTGCGCACACCCGGTTGTACCCAGGCCGTCAGATTGGCCTTGTCGATTTCCAGAATTTGGTTCCAGTCGCTCATCAGGATGACCACCGAACCCCTGACGGGGATGGCGCCGCCGCTGAGACCGGTGCCGGAGCCGCGGGGCACAACGGGAAAACCTTCCCGGTTGGCCAGCCTGAGAATGGCGCTGATCTGCTCCGTGGTTTCCGGGATAACCACTGCCTCGGGGAGCTGCTGTAACAGGGGCGTGCCGTCATAGGCATAGCTGAGCATGTCTTCCCGGGAGGTTAGCACCTTTTCCGGAGCGATAATTTTTTTAAGTTCGTTGATGGCGTTTTTCATGGTTAACATTTTTTTAAGTAAAACTTACCTGTTTCGTCCCCGAATTTACATAAAATGAGCAGAAAAAAGTCGACATTTTTAAAGGTTTTCTATTTGATATTTGCCGTATCAAGGCAATAGACTTGATGTTTATGTTTCCTGTAAATTGAATTTGGTTATCGGTCACAATCGGGGGGTGTGGCAAAAAAAATCCCTTTTCACGGAAATATGAAAAGGGACAGAAGTGGGTTGACATTTTTATACCTATCTGAAAACCGCCTTTATCGCCCCCCAGGTTCTAAACAAACCGGATATATTGGGCAGGACATTCATGGTTGTGGTTTCGGCGATCACATCGCCGGTGGGCGACAGGCAGGCGACTTTATAATAAAGTACGTTGGTACCCTTAAAAAGCACATCGTTATCGATATATTCGTAACGATAGCCGGGGCCCTTGGCGGAAATAGTGGTCAGTTCGATAAAGCTTTTGTTATCCATACTGCGCTTGACCACAAAGGATTTTATGCCGTCTTCCTTACTGGTAACCCAGCTAACCACCACCTTATTGGCTTCGGGCTGGGCGCTATATTCCGAGAATATAACATCGCCCCCGGCCATAAGGGGTAAAATCATCAGGGCTGTAAGTATAAACTTTTTCATAATTTGTGGCATATATTCCATTATGCTGTAATTTACAATATTCTGTATTTGAATCAAGTTTTAATGGGCCGCTCCCCGGAGCCGCCTTACGTGCCGGGCCTTTGGTATATCGTCCGCCCCCTGTAAAAGCTTTAATCCGTCCGGTATTTTGTCCGCGCGCGGCCTTTTTTGCGGCGTAATGATTTTTAACTTTGTCAAAATGGCAATATATTTAAAACATGCGCGCCAATGCGGAATATAGAGCGCTGTAATTGACTTATATCTGAAAACAGTAATTTATCCTAAGCAGGGGAGTGTATTATGGATACCAATGCTAAAAAGAGCGCTTTGCGCATGATACCCTATGGTCTTTACGTTTTGATGGCGGAAAGCGCTTCCGGCGCCGTTGCCGCCTCTACGGTAAATTGGGTTACGCAAACGTCATTTGACCCGCCGCTGGTGGCCGTGGCCATTAAAAACGGCAGCCAGACCCAGGCCATTGTAAAAGAGACGGGCGTTTTCTCTCTGAACATGCTGGGCCGGGATCAGCAAGGGGCGGCCTTTACCTTTTTTAAAGCACTGGAGCGTGAAGGCAACAGTATCGGCGGTCAGCCGTTTAAGCTGCATGAGTCGGGCGCGCCGGTTATGGAAAATTGCCCGGCCTTTGTGGTTTTACAAACACGCGAGATTGTGGAGCGCGGTGATCATCACCTCTTTTTGGCCGAAGTGACGGACGCCGGTTTTAACGGCGATCTTCCGGGAAGGGCGGATGCGCATATATTACGGATGGAAGATTTGGGAGAAAATGTATTTTATGGCGGATAGCCGGGAGGAAACATGTTAAGCGAGAAGATGGTTAAGGCCCTGAATGATCAGGTACGCGACGAGTTGTATTCGGAATATTATTATCTGGCGATGTCGGCCTGGTGCGAGGAAAACGACCTGCCGGGCATGGCTGCGTTTATGGCCCTGAAAAGCAGCGAGGAACGCACTCACGCCATGAAGTTGTATCACTATATCCTCGACCGCGGTGGTCGCGTGGTGTTGCAGGCCATTGCCCAACCGCCGGCGGATTTTAAATCCCATTGCCATATTTTTGAAAGCATGCTGGAACATGAAAAGCTGGTGACCAGTCTTATCCACAATTTGTATGGACTGGCCCTGGAGGAAAAGGATTATGCCACCCAGGTGATGCTGCAATGGTTTATAGAAGAGCAGGTGGAGGAAGAGAAGGAAGCCACGGAGCTGATTCAACAGTGCAAAATGATTGGCGACAGCGAAAGCGCCCTGTTTCTGTTTGATCAAAAGCTGGGTTCAACCTCGCCGGGCGAGGAAACAGCGGCCAACTAAAAGAAAATAGGGCTTAGAGCTTTGTCGAAAGAATAACGGCGTCCGCTCTGATGAGCGGGCGCCTTTTTTTAGAAATCAATCACGCCAGGGGATGTCCAGCCCCAGTTCCCTGAGTTTTTCTTCCATTTCCAGCCGCTCGCGGTTGCGTAACAGTTTTCCCTCGCGGTATTTCAACAGGCCCCACTCTTCCATCTGTTTTTTGGCGCCACTTTTGTCGCCACCCGCAATGGCGCGGATTATTTGTGTTTCCAGGGCGGAAAGTCGACGTGCCTTGAAGCGGTAATCCATAAAGGCCTCCCAGGCCAGGGGGACCCAACGGCTCACGATCTCGTTGCCTATAATTTCGGCATAGGCGCGTATTTCATATTGGGCGTGGCTGTCCATGCGCAGGGCCAAAAAGTGCAAAAGGTTATGCAGGTTGATCTTCCAATAGGCCTCGGTATAGGTGGCCAGGGGTAAGTCCTTGCGCGCCTGTTCGCGGGCCATGCCCCGTTCCAGACGTTTCTCGTACACCCGGCGCATTTCCCGGTGCAGCTCCTTTTCCTCGCGGCTGAACTCTTCCCCTTCGCGCTCGCTAAAAAAACCGGCGCTGCCCTGCTTATTGCTCTCGGACTGTCGCCGCCATTCTCCGGGCAGCGTTTCCTGCGCGGCGTCGATGGCAATGGAGTAACGTGTGCTGTATTCATTGACCGAGGCGGTGCGGTGCCGTATCCATTGCCGCCAGGCGTCCATGGGGATGCGTAGATGCAGTTTGATGTCACACATTTCAAAAGGGGTGGTGTGCAGATGACGCATCAGATAGCGGATCAGTCCCCGGTCTTCGCTGACCTTTTTGGTGCCGGCGCCATAGCTGACCCGGGCGGCCTGCACGATGGCGCCGTCGTTGCCCATATAGTCCACCACGCGGATAAAGCCGTCATTGAGGACCTTGAATTTTTTTCCTAAAATAGCGTCCAGTTGCGGCGATGAGCCGCGTGTCAGTTGTTCTTCTTGCACCTTTTTCTCCGACGTCTAAGGGATGGAATTTTGAAAGACAGGATTGAAAGGCTAATTTTAGAAAATTGAGAGATTAAATCCAAACCGGAACAGACATGAAAAAGAAAGAACGGATCGAACGGATATTGCAGATTCTGGAAGCGGAGTACGGGACAACCGGCACGGCCCTGGATTATGATTCCCCCTTTCAGTTACTGATCGCCACGCTGATGGCCGCCCAATCCACCGATGTGCGGGTCAATATCGTCAATAAAAAGTTTTTTGGCGATCATCCCCGCGCGCGGGATGTGGCCCGGCTAAGCGTGGAAGAGATCGAGTCTTATATAAAAACGGTGGGCCTGTATAAAACCAAGGCCCGTAATATTGCTAAAACCAGTAAAATTCTGGCCGAACAGTATGACGGTGATATTCCGGAAACGCGGGAGGAACTGGAAAAACTTCCGGGGGTGGGGCGGAAGACAGCCAATGTAGTTTTAAGCATAGCCAAAAATGTGCCGGCTATTGCCGTGGATACCCATGTTTTCCGCGTAAGCAACCGCCTGGGGCTGGCCTCGGCCGGCGATGTGCTGAAAACCGAAATGCAGCTGATGAAGAATATTCCCCGCGAAAAATGGTCGCAAGCCCATCATTGGCTAATTTGGCACGGACGCCGGGTGTGCAAGGCGCGTAAGCCGTTGTGTGCCGGCTGTTCGCTTTTGGAACTGTGTTCCTTTAAGGAAAAAAATCTTTAGGATTCATCAACAAACAGGGCGTCGCTTTCGTGTATCGGTTCGTCAACGGTGCGCAGGCGGGTGCCGTAGTTTACCGAATTGAGTATCTCGTCCGCCCGTAGGTTTTTGGGGAAATAGGCGCCGCTGATGCGGGCGCGGTGCAGACTGGCGCCCTCCATTTTGGCAAAACTCAGGTTCACGCCCTTCAGGTTGGTGTTGGCCAAATAGGCGCCGCGCAGGTCGGCATACTTTAAATTGGCGTTAATCAGGTTGCGCCCGCGCAGGTTTACGTTTTGCAGGTCATAATCCTTTATATCTTTAATTGCTTCGTTAAAAGCCTTGATGTTTTCCTTTTTTAAAAACAGATATATTTGTCGCTTTTCCATCGTAACCCTCCTTATGCTGTCCTTCTATCATCGTTAAGCAGGTCTTAATGTTTAGCCTGCTCCCCGGCGCCGGGAAAAGTCCGGGCAAGATAATTTTCATCTTTTAGGGAAAACATCTATATTTTCACGTCCCATCCGTCTATATAGGAGAAAATGGTATGAAGTCCGTTAGTGGAATTATTGTTGTCATTGTCGTGGTGGTTGGAGGGCTGGCCCTTGTACCGCTTTTTATCAGTCCGGAGGTTTCGGTTTCGCGCTCCGTGGAAATCGACCGGCCGGTGGAACTGGTTTTTAACGTGGTAAAAAACTATGACTATAACGATATGTGGAATCCTTTTCTGCAAAAGGAACCGGGGGCTCAAACCGATGTGGATGGCGAACCGGGAGAGATCGGCAGCCGCTGGATGTGGTCCGGCGATACCATAGGGCAGGGCAGCCTGACTCTGGTTGCCCTGGAGAAAAACAGGCGCATTGTGGCCAAAACGGAGTTTATAAAGCCCATGGTCTTTGAAGCGGACGACATCTGGACATTCGAGCCGCTTGGGGAAAATAAAACGCGTGTTACCTGGACGTTTAAAGCGGTGATCGATTCCTACTTTTTACGACTGGGCAACCTGAGCATGGACAGCAATCTGGGGCCTCAGTTTAAAAAGGGTCTGCAATCCTTAAAGAAGTTTATAGAGAAAACGCCCAATGCCGAGGAGGCACTGAAACAGGTAGAGCATGTGGGCGGCGAGATGCCTTAATTTTTATGTAACCGTAGGGGGTATTTATGAAAATAGGGATGATGATATTTTTAAGCGCGGGCCTGTTATGGGGACAAAGTTTTGTGGGTACGCAAAAAAGCCTTTCCTTTTCTCCGGAATGGGTTTCCGCTGAAGCGGGCGGCGTTTCCGCGGATAAAGTGGCCGCATGGGTTTTTAACAGGGATATTGAAACCGTGGCCGCTCTGTTGCAAAAAAAGAAGCCGGACATAAAAGTAAGGGAAAACACGCTTTATTATTCCAATAATAAGATCCGCGTAAACACAACGGAAAACGGGCGCAGGGCCTCGCATATTTTATGGATGGGGGAGGGAAAAAAATGGGTGTATACTATTTTATGGGACTCCCGGGAATATATGAAGATGGATTGGGATAAGATGCAAAAAATGGCCGCCCGTATGAGCGACGCTCTTTCGGCCCAAATGGAAAAGATGGGGCCGATGCTTAAGAACCTGCCTCCGGAGGCCAGGGCGCGCATGGAAAAGATGTTTGGTAAAAAAACAAAAAAGGTCGTCACACCCGTTAAGGCTAACGGCCGGCGCACCGTGGCCGGCTTGAGCTGTGTTGAATATCGGGCGGGGACGGATGAAAAGCGCATGCAATACTGGATCACCATGGAAAAGCCCTTTGTGCGCAAGGCTTTCGAGGATATCAGCAAGATGATGACGGCCATCTCCCGCGAAGAAGACAACCCCTGGGCTTCCCTTCCCTCCGGCTGGCCCGCGGCTCAAAATACCGTCAGCGCCGATGAGGTGCGGATGCAGGAGTTGATTTCCGTGGAGAACAAAACGCTGGATGAGAGCCAGTTTTTGCCCCCGGCCGGTTTTAAGGAGAAAAAAATGGATATGATTTTTGACAACTCCTTTGAAAAGATGGATTAAATTTACCGGGATGGATCATGGTACTCTCTACGATTGACTGGCTTATAATAGCCTCTTTTTTTCTTGTCTCCCTGATCATCGGTTTAATGGTTTCGGCCCGGGCCGGAAAAAGCAGCAGCGAGTTTTTTCTTTCCGGCCGCAACATGCCCTGGTGGCTATTGGGGGTCTCTATGGTGGCCACCACCTTTTCCGCCGATACGCCCAATCTGGTTACCGATATTGTGCGTAACCACGGCGTTTCCGGAAACTGGCTGTGGTGGGCCTTTTTGCTGACGGGTATGCTGACGGTGTTTATCTATGCCCGTTTGTGGCGGCGCTCGGAGGTGTTGACCGACGTGGAGTTTTATGAACTGCGCTATTCGGGCAGGCCCGCGGCCTTTTTACGGGGTTTCCGCGCGCTCTATCTGGGCGTCTTTTTTAATGTACTGATCATGGCCTCCGTATCGCTGGCCGCTATTAAAATAGGCGGGGTGATGCTGGGACTCTCGCCGTTGACTACCATTCTGATCGCTTCATCGGTAACGGTGGTTTACAGCATGCTGGGGGGATTGCGCGGCGTGTTGATTACCGACTTTTTTCAGTTTATCATCGCCATGATCGGCAGTATCGGCGCGGCCTATGTGGTTGTAAACCTGCCTCAGGTAGGGGGGCTGGAGGCTCTTATCAGCCATCCGGCGGTGCGCCCTAAGATGGATTTTCTGCCGGATTTTTCCAATAGGGAAGCGTTGATGACCCTGCTGATTCTGCCCCTGGCCGTGCAATGGTGGAGCGTCTGGTATCCCGGGGCGGAGCCCGGCGGCGGCGGTTACATCGCCCAGCGCATGCTTTCGGCAAAAAATGAAAATCACGCCCTGGGCGCCACGCTGCTGTTTAATGTGGCCCACTATGCCCTCAGACCCTGGCCCTGGCTGTTGATCGCCCTGGCCTCGATCATTGTCTATCCTGACCTGTCGGCGCTGCACCGGGCCTTTCCTTCCGTGGATATGCAGGTGCTTAAGGATGATCTGGCCTATCCGGCCATGCTAACCTATTTGCCCGCCGGACTGCTTGGGCTGGTGATCGCCTCCCTGATTGCTGCCTATATGTCCACTATCTCCACGCATCTTAACTGGGGCGCCTCCTATGTGGTCAACGATTTTTACAAGCGTTTCATAAAACCGCAAGCCCCGGAAAAGGAACTGGTGCGCATGGGCCGGCTGACCACCCTGGGCTTGATGATCCTGGCCGGTATTTTTGCCTTGCTGCTCAGCAACGCCCTGCAGGCTTTTAACATTTTATTGCAGGTGGGCGCCGGTACGGGGCTGTTATTTATCATACGCTGGTTCTGGTGGCGCATCAATCCCTATAGCGAATTAACGGCCATGATCGTTTCCTTTTTTGTGGCGCTCTATTTCCAGTTTTTGCATCCTCTTCTTTTCGGCGCCGTGCCCTCATCCTCTTTTCAGTTGGTTTCCGGCGTGGCCTTTACCACCCTGTGCTGGTTGGCTGTTACTTATTTCACCGCCCCTTCGGAAGCGGCGACTCTGCGTCGGTTTTATGAAAAGGTCCACCCCGGCGGTCCGGGTTGGAGGCGTTTTTTACAAAAGGAACACGGCGAAGGGTATTTGACGGGTTATGAACCCGGTGACTGGGATGTGCCCCGGGGGATACTGATGATGTTAACGGGTACCTTTACGGTTTACGCCAGTTTGTTTGCCACCGGTAAGTGGCTTTATGAAGAGACCCCGTGGGCCCTGTTGTTCACCGCCTTGGCGGTGGCCGGCGCGGGAGTGACGCTGTTCCTGTACGGAAGAAGGCCGGGATCAGGCGCCGGGACGGAAGATTAAATCTTTGATCCGGGCGCTCCACAGGGCATAGGCCCGCTCGTTAAGATGGATGTCATCGGGCTGAAAAAGCCTTTCCCCCGCTTCCAGGGCCCTGCTGAAAGGCCTGTACAGGTCTACAAAGAAAAAGCCGCGTTTTTTACTTTCATCCCGCAGAAAGCGGTTTACCGCCGCAACCCGGCTGCCGGTCTCGTCCCGCCAGCTTGCTCCCGTGGGCAACAGACTCTGAACCATCACACGCGGGCAGAAGTCCAGCGCGTCCAACAAAAGCCCATATTCGGCAAATAAATGGTCGTCTTCACGTCCGTCAAACAG
This sequence comes from Calditrichia bacterium, assembly GCA_026991535.1. Taxonomy (GTDB): domain Bacteria; phylum Calditrichota; class Calditrichia; order Calditrichales; family J004; genus J004. Next base: position 21,079 of record JALXBH010000109.1, read on the forward strand.
ATCATTTATGCCGATCATCAGCCAAAGTTGTTGTGGCCGCGCTTTTTGGCTTAGAGGCAGGCGTTCC
>JALXBH010000110.1 GCA_026991535.1 Calditrichia bacterium
TTCTGTCCCCCACACAGTGTTACGGTTATCCGCTATACTTCGGGAAAGCCCACCACTCTTTCCACCACGGAAACGAAACAGCCGTCCCCCCTGCTGAATGCCGGCCCCACCCCCTTTAACGGGACGGTAAACATCAGCCTTACCCTGCCGCGGATGGAAGACGTCACCCTGAGCATCTACGATATCCGGGGCAGACTCATGCGCACCCTGCACCACGGGACCCTCGGGCCGGGCCGTCATCTCTTCCGCTGGCAGGGACGCGACCGGCGGGACCGCCCGCTGGCCAGCGCCCTCTATATCGTGCACCTGCGCGGCGGGCAACAGGTGATTTCCCAAAAGGTCGTTTTGATTAAGTAAAGCGGCTTCGACATAAAAATATCCGCCATGCCGGAGGGCAGGAGTCCCATTCAGGGTCACGGGACAGGTTTATTCCATAAACCCGGCGCCCTTTATTTTGTCCCGGTTGGTGATTTAGCCTGTGGAATCCCTGCCCGCATCTCCGTATATTTGGATTTTGCGCTTAAAATTATGAGAGGAACGGGCGAATACCCGTCTATAACATAGACGCCCGCCCATGAATGAAAGGACATCATGAAATCGCCGGAAATTTACAAGCCCAGGAATAAAGTACGTATTGTTACCGCCGCCTCACTGTTTGACGGCCATGACGCGGCCATCAACATCATGCGCCGCATCATCCAGAGCACCGGCTGCGAGGTGATCCATCTGGGGCATGACCGCAGCGTGGATGAGGTGGTCAACGCCGCCATCCAGGAAGACGCCCAGGCCATCGCCCTGACCAGCTACCAGGGCGGACACATGGAATACTTTAAATACATGTATGATCTGCTCCATGAAAAAGGAGCCGGGCATATCAAAATTTTCGGCGGCGGCGGCGGGGTCATCCTGCCGGACGAGATTGAAGAGTTGCAAAACTACGGCATCACCCGCATCTACTCGCCCGATGACGGGCGGGAACTGGGCCTGCAGGGCATGATCAACGATCTGGTGCGTGAAGCGGATTTCCCCACCGGACTTAACCTGCCGGAGAGCGTGGAAGAACTGCACCGCGGGGATAAAAAAACCATTGCCCAACTGATCTCCGCCGCCGAGAACAAACCCGACGGCATTGACGCCCTGCTGGACGTCATCCATAAGAAGGCCGCCGCGCAAACCATCCCCGTTTTGGGCATCACCGGCACGGGCGGCGCGGGCAAGTCCTCGCTGATCGATGAGCTGATCCGCCGTTTTTTAAATGATTTCCCTGATAAATACCTGGCCATTGTATCGGTGGACCCTTCCAAGCGCAAAACCGGCGGCGCGCTTCTGGGCGACCGCATCCGCATGAATGCCGTCAACAATGAACGCGTCTATATGCGCTCCCTTGCTACCCGTCAGGCCAACCTGGCCCTTTCCCGCCACGTGGACGAGGCCCTGCTGATCCTGAAGGCGGCCGGGTACGATTTTATCATCCTGGAAACCTCGGGGATCGGCCAGTCCGATACCGAGATCACCGATCACAGCGACGTCAGCCTGTACGTGATGACCCCCGAGTTCGGAGCAGCCACGCAGTTGGAAAAGATCGATATGCTGGACTATGCCGATCTGGTGGCCATCAACAAGTTTGACAAGCGCGGCGCGGCCGACGCCCTGCGCGATGTGCGCAAGCAATACCAGCGCAATCACCAACTGTGGGATGTGGAACCGGAACAACTGCCGGTTTTTGCCACCATCGCCGCCCAGTTTAACGATCCCGGCACCAACCACCTATACCGCCGTCTGATGGAAACCGTCTCCCGACGCAGCGGCCTGGATTTTCACTCGCACTTTGCAACGGAAG
>JALXBH010000111.1 GCA_026991535.1 Calditrichia bacterium
CGCACATAGCGGCTGAGGAATTGCCGCTCGCCCTCCACGGTGCCGATCAGCACCACCTCTTCGCCGGCCCGCAGTTTTGTGTCGGCGGGGGGATTGATCTCCATGCCCTCCTGCCGGTTTATGCCGATAATGCTTAAACCGAACTCTTTGCGGATGGTGGTTTCGGCGATGGTGCGCCCGGCCAGGTCGTCGGGTACGCGCACGCGGAAAACATCCACCCCCTCGGTAACCATCAGGATATCGCCGCCTTTGAGAAAGTTAAAGATCGATGTGGCGCCGATGGAGGCGTAGGAGATGACGAAGTCGGCCCCGGCGCGGTGCAGCAGCAGGGTGGAGGCTTCTTCCGTGGCCCGTGAAATTATCTGGATATGAGGGTTGGTTTTGCGTATCAGCGTGGTCAGGTAGATGTTGCGGTTATCGTCGCGGGTGGTCAAAACGATGGTGGGCGCTTCTTCCAGGCCAAAATCGATCAGCGTATTGAGGTCGCGGGCATCACCCTGAACAATCCGTTTGGATTTGACTTTCAGGTTATCCAGCTCCAGCAGTTTACACTCTATGGAACGCCGTTCCAGAAAATCGGCCGTGGCCCGGCCCACCACCCCCGCGCCGATGATCAGCACCGGTTTGGACTTTGTGTTATAGATACAGAACATCTCGTTGTAGGCCTGAATCTGATCGCGGCTGCCGGCCAGCACCACGGCCGACTGGGGGCTGATAACGCTGTCGGCCCGCGCCATCTGAAAACGTCCCTTTTCCCAGATGCCCACAACGGTAAGCCCGGTCAGGGCGCGCAGGTTGATCTCCCGCAGGGTTTTACCGACCAGCGGCGTGCCGGCCATGGTGGCCTCGGCGATGATCAGGTTGTCGATACGTCCCACCAGGTGGGCCAGGGCGTCTCCGCCGGAAACACGCCGGGCCATGGTTTCTCCCAGCATCTCTTCCACGGTCAGCACCCGCGTGGCGCCGGCCTGGCGCAGGATGGAACCGGATTGAATGTTAAGGGCCGTGCTGATGACAGGTACCCCGGAGCCGGTATGACGGATGGCATGGAGCAGGGCCGTGTTACGCTCATCATTGCCGGTCAGCACCACCAGCGCCGCCCGGTGAACATTACTGGCTTCATAGGTGCGGGGATTGTTAAGGGAACCGTGAATAACCCGGTATCCTTCATCGATGAGCAGTTGCGCTTTTTCCAGTTGCTCGCACAATAAAACATACTCCTGGCCGAAGTCTCTGAATTTTTCCACCAGCAGCATCGATATTTCATCCAGTTGGGTAATGATGACGTGGCCTTCGACGGCCCGGGCAATCTCCCGGGGGACGCGCGCCGTGGATTGGAAGAGCTGAAGGAAGACAAAGGGAATGATCACCAAAATAAAACCGACGCCGGTCAGCAGAACCAATACGGTGAAAAAGCGGCCCAGACCGCTGGTAAAGACGATATCGCCCGTTCCCAGGGTACTCATGATTTCCAGCGTCCAGTAGATACCGGTAAACCAGTCGTATTGAGCGCCCTCATAGGCGGCCACGAATTGAAACAGGATGGCATACAGTATGATCAACAGGGTGGTAAAGGCCAGCAGATTCAGCAGCAGCAGGGCATTGCGCCGGCTGGTTTTTTTTAACAGCAGATTCAGTGGTGAGTCGGGCAGATATTTAAACGGTTTTTCAGACATGTATGTTTTCGCTTTGCTTGGAGTCTGTTTTATTGTCGGTCATGCGTACAGCCGCTTTACTTTGCCGTCAGCCGTTTCCGGAAAGGGCGCAATGTTTAAGGGGCTCGCGGCATTCCAGCCACCTGGGGGGCACCGCGCCGCAGGCCAGGGCACTGATACCGCCGACGATGGCGCCGATGGAATCGCAATCCCCGCCGGCCGTGGCCACGGTCCACAAAGCTTCCTTAAACCGGTATCTGTAATGGGCGCTGATCCACAGGGCCAGAGGCACGGTATCCAGGGCGGCGGCCTTGTCGCCGTTACCCAGCAGCATGATGGCCAGGGGCAGGTCTTCCCGGCTGATGTCGCGCGCCTGCTCCATGCGTTTGCGCAGCAGGGAATCCGGCGTCATATCCAGTACGCTGTCTATAAAAGCGGCAGCATCCAGGCCTTCCTCCCGCAGGGTCAGGGCGGCGGCGCAGGCCACGGCAATGGCGCCGCTACGGGCCTCTTTATGAAAGTGGGTAACGATGGCCGACTTTTCCGCCTCCTTTTTCACGCGGCTTATATCTTTGTAAAACCGGGCGCCCACCGGCAGGGCCCGTACGGCGGCTTCATTGCCATGGGAGCCGCCTCCGGCAAAGGAGGGGGAGATGTATTTCCAGTCCTGCCCCTGGGAAAGCAGGGTTAAAATCTGAAACATGCCGTTGCCGTAGTTGCGGAAGGTGTCTTCCTCAAAATGACGAATCAGATGGCCGACCAGGGTCTCTTCAACGATTGCGCCGTGCTGTTCAAGGGTTTGGCAGACCGCCACGGCCATGGCCGTATCGGCGCTCCACAACCAGGGGCTCGCGGGCAGCTTTCTTTGGACCAGCCCCTTACGGGTAGCGGCCTTGTAAAAGGTGTTGCCAAAGGCATTGCCGGTGGCCAGACCCTGCAGGGCCAGATACGCGTTGTTCATGGTTTGTGTCATAAGCTTTCTCTGAGTGCAAAATAAATTAACGGGTTCTTCCGATGAGCGTCGTTTCGGAAAAAACAGGCCGTCACGCATTATTAAGATTCCTCTCTTCGACCGGAAGGGCCGTGGCCAGGTCCGCCATTTCCTGTTTTTCAAAGGTCTCTTGTCGCACCTGGCTATTTGTCCAGCAAGGGCCCCAGCCAGCGCCGTCCGGTTTGTTCATCCCAGCCCTTGCGCCGGCAGTAATCCATAAGCTGGTCGTCGCCGATCTGACCGATACCGAAATAGGAGGCCTGCGGGTGGGCAAAATACCAGCCCGAAACGGCCGCTGTGGGCCACATGGCAAAACTTTCGGTCAGGCTCAGTCCAATATTTTCCGTGGCCTTTAACAGCCGGAAGAGGGTTTCCTTTTCCGTATGGTCGGGGCAGGCCGGGTAGCCGGGCGCGGGACGTATGCCGCGGAACTGCTCGCGGATTATGGCTTCCCGGTCCAGGGTCTCATCGGGGGCATAGCCCCACAATTCCCGGCGCACCCGTTGGTGCAGATGCTCGGCGAAGGCCTCGGCCAGACGATCGGCCAGGGCCTTGACCAGGATAGCCTTATAGTCGTCATGATCAGCCTCATAGCCTTTAACCATTTCATCCAACCCGTCGCCGCATTGCACGGCAAAGGCGCCGATGTAATCTCCGTAGCCCTTGGGGGCGATAAAATCGGCCAGACACATATTGGCCTTGTCGTTGCGCTTGGCCATCTGCTGGCGCAGCATGTGCAAAACGGCCTTTTCCTCCCGGCGCTCCTCGTCAAAAAGGATGATGTCGTCTCCCCGGCTGTTGGCCGGAAAAAAGGCACAGAGGCCGTGGGCCCGCAGGAGGCCGCGCTCTATGATCTCATCCAGCATCTGCCGCGCGTCATCGAAAAGTTTCCGCGCTTCCGTGCCCACTTTGGGATCATCAAAAATGGCCGGGTAACGTCCCTTGAGTTCCCAGGCGCTAAAAAAGGGCGTCCAGTCGATGGCGTCCCGCAGGATGTGCAGGGGATAATCCTTAAAAACATGCGGCCCCGGTTTTAGGGGCGCGGTAAGGGTCAGCGTATCCCACTCGCTTTTAAAGCTATTCCGGCGCGCCTCTTCCAGCCCAATCAACGAACGGCTTTTTTTGCCGAAACTCTCCCTGATTTTGGCATACTCCCGGCGGTTCATTTCCGAGTATTCCACCCTGCTGACGGGATTGAGCAGCTTGCTGATCACATCCACGGCCCGCGAGGCGTCCAGTACATGACTGATGGGGCCGGAGTATTCCGGTTCGATTTTTACGGCGGTATGTTTTTTGGAGGTGGTGGCCCCGCCGATCAATAAGGGAACGGTAAACTGTTCCCGCTCCATTTCACGGGCCACATGCACCATCTCATCCAGGGAAGGAGTAATCAGCCCGCTCAGCCCGATGGCGTCCACCTTCTCCTCACGGGCGCGGCTCAATATCTGCTCCGCCGGCACCATCACGCCCATGTCGATGATTTCGAAATTATTGCAACCCAGCACCACACCGACGATATTTTTGCCGATATCGTGCACATCGCCCTTAACCGTGGCCAGCAACACCTTGCCGGCGGAAGAGCCCCGCGCCGATTTTTGCGCCTCCAGATAGGGCAGCAGATAGGCCACCGCCTTTTTCATTACCCGGGCGCTTTTGACCACCTGCGGCAGAAACATCTTGCCCTGGCCAAACAGATCGCCGACAATGTTCATGCCGCGCATCAGCGGCCCTTCAATCACATCCAGGGGATCGCCGGCCTGCAGGCGGGCCTCTTCCACATCTTCCTCGATATGGGCGGTAATGCCGCGTACCATGGCATATTCCAGCCGCTTCTCAATGGGCTCCGAGCGCCATTCCGCCTCCTCGCGCCTGCTTTTGGCCGTCTCTTTAAAGGACTCGGCATAGCGGATCAGTTTTTCCGTGGCTTCGGGGTCACGGTCGAACAGCACATCTTCCACCAGTTTCAGCAATTGGGGATCGATCTCCTCATAAACGGTGATTTGTCCGGCATTGACGATGCCCATATCCATGCCGGCGCGGATGGCGTGGTAGAGAAAGGCCGAGTGCATGGCTTCGCGGATGGTGTTTTGGCCGCGAAAGGAAAAGGAGAGATTGCTGACGCCGCCGCTGACCCGGGCCCGGGGCAGGTTCTTTTTGATCCAGCGGGTGGCTTCGATAAAGTTGATGGCGTAACGGTTATGCTCGGCGATGCCGGTGGCCACGGCAAAGATATTGGGATCGAAGATGATATCCTCGGCCGGAAAATTCAGCTCGCCGGTAAGGATATCGTAGGCCCGCCGGCAGATGGCGATTTTGCGCTCAAAGGTGTCGGCCTGGCCATCCTCGTCAAAGGCCATCACCACCACGGCGGCGCCATAGAGACGGGCCAGGCGGGCGTGTTCCCTGAATGCATCTTCCCCCTCCTTCATGCTGATGGAGTTGATGATGCTTTTGCCCTGAATGTTTTGCAGTCCTTTCTCGATAACCGACCAGCGTGAGGAGTCGATCATCAGCGGTACCCTGGAGATTTCGGGCTCGGCGGCGATCAGACGCAGAAAATGCACCATCTCCTTTTCCGATTCCAGCAGACCCTCATCCATGTTGATGTCGAGAATCTGAGCGCCATCCTCCACCTGCAGGCGGGCGATTTCCAGCATCTCCTCATATTTTTTTTCACGGATCAGCCGGGCGAAACGGCGGGAGCCGGTAACATTGCAACGCTCACCGATATTGACAAAGTTGGAGTCGGGGCGGATAGTCAGGGCTTCCAGGCCGCTGTATTGGGTTTTGGGTTCGATGGCGGGAACGGGGCGCGGGGCGAATCCGGCCATGCTGTCGGCAAAGGCGCGGATATGATCGGGGGTGGTGCCGCAACAGCCGCCCACGATGTTCATATAGCCGGAACGGGCGTAGTCGCTCAACACCTCGTCCATTTGCGCCGGGGTTTCGTCATATTCGCCAAAGGCGTTGGGCAGGCCGGCGTTGGGATACAAGGTGACGTAGCAATCGGCCAGTTGCGAAAGCTCCTCGATGAAGGGGCGCATCTGTTTGGGCCCCAGGGAGCAGTTCAGGCCGATACTGAAGGGGCGGGCGTGCCTGATGGAGACCCAAAAGGCCTCCAGGGTCTGTCCGGAAAGGGTACGGCCGCTCATATCGACAATGGTGAAAGAGATCATCACCGGCAGACGGTATCCGGCCTGCTCAAAACATTGCTCCATGGCAAACAGGGCGGCCTTGGCGTTGAGCGTGTCGAAAATGGTCTCCAGAAGCAGCAGGTCGGCGCCGCCATCCATCAGTCCGCGTATCTGTTCGCTGTAAGCCTTGACCATGCCGTCAAAGTCCGTGGCCCGGTAAGCGGGATTGCTCACATCGGGGGAAAGGGAGAGGGTTTGGTTGGTCGGCCCGATGGAACCGGCCACGAATTTGTCCCCATCGCCCGTCTCCGCGGCGTATTTTTCCACCGCCTGGCGGGCCAGTTGCGCCGAGACCGTGTTTATTTCATAAGCCAGCTCGCTCATTTGGTAGTCGCGCAGGGAGATTTCATTGGCGTTAAAGGTGTTGGTCTCGATGATATCCGCCCCGGCCCGCAGGTAAGCCAGATGGATATCGCGGATAATATCGGCCTGGGTCAGGCTGAGCAGATCATTGTTGCCCTGCAGGCTGACGGGGTGGTTTTTAAAGCGCTCGCCGCGGAAATCGCTTTCCTGCAATTTATGGCGCTGGATCATGGTGCCCATGGCGCCGTCCAGGATCATTATACGCCGCCGGAGAATATCATGCAGACGTTCTTGTATATTTTTTCGTATCACGGTTCGGATTCTCTTTGTTTCGTTCT
>JALXBH010000112.1 GCA_026991535.1 Calditrichia bacterium
TGGCCCCCATATTAAAATATAACCTTATGCCCCTGGCACCCATGCTGGAGGCTATTTTAAAGCTGGGCAAGGAGGGCATGGGTAACGACGTGGAGGTGGAGTTTGCCGTACGGCTAAGCGAGGACAGCACAGAGCCTCACACCTTTGCCCTTTTGCAGATGAGGCCCATTGCCAGCTCGGCCATGCACTATAAAATAAAAAGGCCGGAAAAGAAAAAGGTACTCTGTTACAGTGACCAGGTTCTGGGCAACGGACGCGTCGATACACTGCGGGATATCATCTGCGTGCATCCGGACATGTTTGAACGCGCCAAAACCAGAGAGATCGCCAGGGAGGTGGCCTGGTTCAACCAAAAATTTTTTGAGCAGGATAAAAAGTATATGTTGATAACCCTTGGCCGCCTGGGCAGCCGAGACCCCTGGCTGGGCGTTCCCGTTCAATGGGAAGATATTTCCGAGGCCAAGGTCATAATCGAGAGTGGAATTGAGGAGATGGTCATCGAGCCTTCACAGGCCTCACACTTCTTCCACAACATCAGCTTTTTCCGCGTGGGCTATTTTACCATTACCCCGGGCAGGAAGGAGCATATTCTAAACTGGGATTGGATCAACCGGCAAAAAGTTGTAAAAAAGCTAAATTACGTTTGTCATATTCAAAGCTCCGAAAGGCTGGTGGCGGAGATGGATGGCGCCAGTAACGAGGGATTGATTCGCCTGGACTAAAGAGCAAAAAAAAGCCCCGCAAAACGGGGCCTTATCAAACTCTACAAAAGGGACGCCAGGATAATTCCCAAAATCAACCAGATCGGTATGGATATGAGCAGGGCCCAGATAATACCGTTGGCTGTTTTCAGGGAGCTGGATAAGCCGCGTTTTTCCAGGGCACGTGTAATTTTCAGCCTGACTTCTTCTATATGAAACGGTTTCGTCAGGTAATCATAGGCTCCTTTTTTTATAGCCTCCACGGCGGTCTCAATGGTGGGGTGTGCGGTGATCATGACAAAAACCATGTTCTTGTCCTGGCTGCGCACACGGCGCAACAATTCAATGCCGTCCATCTCCGGCATATACAAATCGGACAGGACGACATCCACCTGGTTATTCTTTATAACTTCCAGCGCCTCAACGCCATTGGCGGCGGTGTAGGGCTCAAAGTTCATGCTTTTCAAAACACTTTTCAGTGTTTCCCTTACATCCTCTTCATCGTCGACTATTAAAATATGTGGGGTCTCAGCCATTTTTTCTCCTGCAAAAGATAGATATGAAGAACTTCGGATAAAATATACGAGAATTTAAGATATAATTATATATTTTAGCTGTGATTTTTAACGGTTTAATTTAAATGATCCCGAAAAGGTCCCCACTCAAAAGCGTCAAGCAATTGCGCCAGTTTTTCCAGATTTTTATCAATGTTGTAATAGTGGCGCCAGCTTTGAAGCCGTCCCAGATTCAGACGAGGCTGTTCGGCGTCAAACTCCCAGGGATGCATATACATGATCGCGGGAAGATTTTCCCGGTTCATTTTACGGATGCCCATGCGGGTAATGGCGTTGGGAAAAATCCTCAAATAGCCCCCTCCGCCGAAAGGCATGTTCTTCCCGAACCATTGCATGGTGGACATGGGGAACTCTTCCAGTTTCAGGCCATTTTTTTCGAAGGCCACATAGCGCTTTCTCGGAGCATCGGGCACGCCATAGCGGTCATGCCAGATGGGGTAAACGGAGGAATCATAGCGCAGACCCAGTTCCGCCATTATTTCCAGGCTCCAAAATGTTTCCTTAACCACGGAAAAAGTCGGGGCGCGAAAACCCAGCACTTTTTCTCCGGAAATATCCTGTAAGATATCCAGGGATGTTTTTAAATCCTCGCGGAATTCCTCCGGCGTCATCTTGGTAACCATACGATGATAACTGCCGTGGCTGGCCAGTTCATGACCGCCCGAAACGATATCCTTTATAATTTGAGGGTCTTTTTGTGCTACCCAGCCGAGGGTGAAGAAGGTGGCCTTTATCCCTTTTTCCTCAAAAAGCCCCAACAGTTTTTCCATATTCCCGCGCACCCTTTGCGGCTGGCTGTCCCAGGTATCGCGGGGAAAACGTTCCTGCAGGGCTTCGGGGTGGAACCATTCTTCCACGTCAACAGAGATGATGTTTTTCATTCAGTTATGCGGTGCTCATCATTTTTTTATATTGCGAGGGGGAAACCCCTTTACGGTTTTTAAAGGAACGGCTAAAGCTGGATAACTCACTGTAACCCAATATCTGCGAAATATTCTTAGTCGGCAAATCAACTTTCGTAAAGATCAGGTTCTCATAATAGTCGATTACCTGTTGCATAAACCGGCGAAAGGACTGATGAGTTTCCCGCTTAAACTCCTGGCTAAAATAACCGGGACTGATATTCAGATAGCCGGAAATAGCGGAAATATTACAATCCCGTATGGGTGCGCTTTCTATAAACTGCATGGCCTTCTTCATTCTCGGCGAAAGCCTTGGATAGTCTATGCCAAACTGCTTATACGGTATTTTACGCCAATAGCTATCCTTAAGCTGTCCTAAAATTTCAATCAAATCAGATTTCCTATTTTCGCCAATGATCATTTTTACTTTAGAAGTAAGCGAGAGATCGGGAATTTCGTTAAAATTCAATGAATGATTATAGAGTATAACGGCCAGACCGGGGGTAAAGGATTGAACGCGGGACAAGATAACCAGGCCGGGACGGTCGATTTCTGTAATGATGACAAACAGAAAATTGAACAGTTCATCAAACCGGATATCATGGATATTTTCGTACACATCAAGCTCAATGTCCCCAACCTGATCTATTATATCGCGGCATTCCTCTACGATAGCCTCTTGGTTTGTGACAATAATTCCTTTATACATTAGCCAAATCCCCTTTGATTCACGTTTCCTCATAATAGCGGAAAGTGGCAAGGGGTATTGTGACTTATGTAACGAAATGAGGGATCATTTTCTAACGAATGACGACTAATTTTCCCGAGGCGCGCTTGTTGCCCTGTTCATCCTTGATAATATAGACATAAATCCCGGAGCTGATCTCTTTTCCGGCGTTGTTTTTTACCGCCCAACGGTACAACGGACCGTTGATACGTTGATTAAAAACCGGCTCGCCGATGATATTATAAACGGATAAATCCGAAATGAGCGGCAGATCGGTAAAAAATATGCCGCGGCCCTCGGGGTCCAAAGATGCTTTATAGGGAAGAGGAAAAACATTTATCTCGCCCGACTCTGCTGTCGTAAAGACAGAATCGGCGGAATAGCTGATCTGTCCCGTCTCATTGCGCGAAACAACACGGAAGTGATAGGTTGTGTTCTCCTGTAGGGCACTCAATTGCTGATCATGCTCCAGAGTAAAGTCGACATCACCGCTCGTGGTTTTATCGTAATCCGTCGTCAGGCCATATTCAATAAAGTCAATGGTCGGCACCACCGTTTTCCAGTTTAAGGCGACATTGGTTCCCGACCCAAGATAGGCAACCTGCACGCCGCCGGCCACGCTCTGCATGACCACGCGGATGGTAAAAACCGTTGAGGCCTGCAAACCGGCATTATCACTGACCTTTAATAAAAAGATCTCGTGTCCCTGAAAGCCCGAGGGCGCAAAAAAAGTGATGGTATGCGCCGTCTCATCTATAAAATATCCGATAAATCCTTCTCCAGAGGTAATGAGGTCGATGGAAACCAAATCGTCAACGCCATCGGGATCGGTAAAGAAATCGGTTATGGGCAGGGTTTGAAAACTGTTCTCTGTTAATGTAATTGAAGATACGGAGCGTGAACGCGGGGCGTCATTTACCGGGGTAACCGTTACCAGCACGGTATCGAAATCCACATTGCCGTCCGGATCGCGGACTTCCAGAAAAAGAGTTTCCTCTCCATACCAGTTGGCATTGGGGATAAAAGTCAGTTCATCCGACTCGCTCAACTCCAGATCAATATTTTCGAGCGTGCTGTATGTCCAGTTCAACTCAGTATCATCATTATCCGTATCGGAAACATAGGAGCGCAGATCAAGGGAACGTTGCGTATCTTCCGGGAAAAAGAGATCCCCGATAGCGCTTATTTTAGGCGCCCGTGTTTGATCCTGCCGGTATACGGTTACGGTGGTGGTATCACGCCCGTCGCTTAAGTCGCGCACATATATGGTAATGTCTTCCTGGCCGCGAAAAGTGCTGTCTACCGAAAAGGTCGCCAATCCGTCGCCATCAATCTGCACATCCACATTAACCTGATTGGCCGCGCTCCAGTTCAGATCATCCTTCAGATTATCCACGTCGCTGGTATAGGCGGCCAGGGAAACCTGCCGGCTAAGCTGTTCGGAGAGGTTGACAGATGGCAGGGCCTTAAAAACCGGTGCGTCATTAACGGCATTCACCGTTACCGAAACCAGCACACTGTCCTTGTTGCCATCGGGGTCGGCAACAACCAAACGTACCTCGCTGGCGCCGTTCCAATCCTCCGTCGCGCTAAACAGGGCCGTATTATCGCTATGATCTATGCTGACATCGATATTTTGTGAATTGCGGGCAAACCAAAACAGATTCTGCACAGGATCGTCATCATCCGAGACATAATTATTCAAGGCAACCGTCTGACTGCGGTCTTCATCAAAAGTTACCCGGGGAAAGTTACTGATGACAGGCGCCTTTAAATCGGCCGGAGTAACCCGCACCACAAGGGTATCCATATCCGTGGCCCCGGAAGGATCGGTTACCGTTACATTAACATATTCAAAGCCATCCCAGTCTCCCGGTGTGGAAATGGTTAAAACATCCCTGCTATCGTCAAAAACAAGTGAAATGAAACTGTAGTTGGAAAAGGACCAGCTTATATCGGAAATGTTATTGTCCACATCAAACAGGTAAGGCTGCATATCCACATTCACAGTGGTATCCTGAGAGAGGTTCAGGCTGGGCAGGCCGGAGAGAACCGGAGCATCATTCACTGCCTTAACTGTTACCGTCAGCGTGGTATTATCGGAGAGTCCCGCTTCATCCGTAACCGTAACGGTAGCCGTCCGTTGCCCGTACCAGTTCGGTGCCGGGGTGATGGTTAGTTTATTTTTATTAATGGAAAAATCTATGGAATTAACTTCCGTGATGGTAAAAACCAGGTCTTCCACCTTGCTGTCGGGATCGGTTACATAATCGCTTAAAATGACAGTACCCTGTTCATCCTCATTTACCGTTGTGCTTATGGTGCCGGTAAATTTTGGCGGCTGGGCGGTCGGCGAGCTACTGGAACGTATGGTCATGCTGTGGGTATCTTCAAACCCCTGATCATCCTTAACGCTAAACAGCAGGGTTTCCTGCGCATCCCAGTCGGATGGAGTGGAAATGGAGGCCACACGGTTTGTGATGCTCACGGTAAGCCTGTTGGCCCCGGTGATCGTCCAGAGCAATGTATTATCCGCATCATCGGGATCATAAACATGATCATCCAGGGGAATCTGTATGGTCGTATCCGGAGGGAGCACCTCGGAACTGTTAAGACCGCTTATTTTGGGGATAGCCGCGCTTAGCTCGTTGCTGTAATCACTGCTGTTCAGGGAAAAATCCACGGACTTTAGCCGGTAGTAGTAGAGGACGCCTTTTTGCACATTACCGTCATCGTAGCTGTTTTGCGGCGCCTGTACGCTATCCAGCTGACTGCTGGCGTTGGGGGAGGTGGCCCGGAAAATCCGATACAGATAAAGATCGCTTTCGCTGCCCAGATCCCAGGAAAGATTGATACGGGTTGTTTGCGCCGATAGAAAGGTCATCCCCAGGCTCAGCAGGAAGAAAATTCTGGTCATGATTTTATGGTAACTCAACTTTTAATTCCTCCGAGAATGGGCTTTCCACACTGTTGACTACAGCGGTAACACTGATAAAGATGGGGCCTTTAACCCGCACGGGTTTTTTAAAGCTATGTTGCGTTCCCCGGATCAGGGCTGAGTTTATCTTTTTCCATGGAGCATCCGCGGCCAATTTGGCGTAAACATTATACTGAGCGCCGCGCACCTCTCCCCAGTTTATTATCAAACGGCCTTCTTTAAGCTGATAGCGCAGATGCAGGGGCGGGCGGCTGCGTGTAATATGATAGTTGGAATAGCGCGGTTTATTTTTGCGGATTTTAACGCCGGGCAACCCAAAGCGAAAGGTAAACCCCACCCTGTGTGTATTACCCAGATCCGACAGATTGTAATAGGTATAGTCAACCAGATAACGGTTGGAGATGTTAAATCCCGCGCCGTATCCGGGCTGAAAGGCCTGGCCGTTTCTAAACTGATTGCCCACGCGCAGAGAAAAAGTTCTTAAAAAAGTATACTCCATGCCGGCATTAAATGAAACATCGGTATCAATGGATTTGTAGGCATCCACCGCTATGCGCCAGGGGATGCCGCGGATTTTATAGGCCAGTCCCAGACGGAATTGCAGGGGAATTTTTTCAAGCTGGCTGTCATATTTAACATCACTGCCAAAATTCTGCACCGCCAGCCCCAGGGTCAGCCCGGGAATAAAAGTGTACATATAGAGGCCCGCGTCAATGCCAATACCCGATGCGGTGACATCGGCCAGGTTATCCTGGAAGTATTTTATACCAAGCCCCAAAAACAGGCTGGGATGCACGCGGTATCCCAGACCCAGATGTATGATGCTCGAGGAGACATTAAAGGCCTGCGTGGCGTTGCCATAGGCGTCCTTGCCCATCAGAGAGGGCATCCACATATGCGACACGCTCAGGGCCACTCCAAACTTGCGGTCAAAATTATAGCCAAAAACCAGATTATCCATTTTGATATCCTCAAACCACTGGGTATGGTTCAGGGCCAGGGCACCACGCTTGATGTTTGCCAATCCGGCTGGATTGTAAAAAAGGGCGTTTTCGTCATCGGAAACAGCGGTAAAGGCTTCACCCAGTCCCGCCACCCGCGTACTGAGCCCGGAACGTAAAAAAAGAGCCCCGGCGGAGCCGGCCGTTGAGGAGGGGGATTGCGCCCCCAACGATGCGAGCAAAACCAAAACGACTATTAAACTACGAACGATCATAACACTTCCATATTTTTCCGGCTTTAAAAGCAACAATGGTGCCAAGCGGAAATATCCTTATTCTCAGGGCGGAGGCCCGTCCAGGCCTTATTTCTGTTGTAAAATAATTGTACAAACAGAAACGGTCTGTAATTTATAACAAACGTCCCGCCACTTTTGTCATGGATTTAGGCGAAACCAGCAGATTGGTGTAACTGGCATTGGCCAGCGGGCAGGCACATTCCCGTTTTTTAATACTTTTACGTATTTTCGCGGCACTTCTGCTGTTCCATATTTTTTTAAAGTCATAGTCATACTCCCGCAAATTACCCATGGAATCGGCGCGGATACAACAGGGCCATACGTCGCCGTCCGGGGCAATCTGGCAGGAAGTAATACCGGCAAAACAGGGAATGATCTGCTCGCCCCTGCTCAGATACTTTTTGACCATGGCGTAGTACTCCAGACGGAAGGCCTGGGCTATGCGGGCCACACCCTGCGGGCTGCTCTTTTTCATTTCACCGATAAGGAAGTCTATGGCTCCGGCATATTTTTCCAGGCTGGGCGTAATCGGCTCTTCCATTGTGCCCAGTTCCACACGCTCCTCGGCAATTTCCGTGATGTAGGAGTCCGGCTCCAAGCGAATCAGTTCTTTGTATATTTGCTGAAAACGATCCACATTAAAATTAGAAATAACCGTATGGATGCCCAGGGTAAAATTGGGGGCCTCGCGCAGTGCATGCAGGGCCTTATAGGTGTGCATGGCCCGTTCCCAGTTACCGGGGAAGCCGCGTATCTTGTCATGAGCCTCACCAATTTCATCCAGGGAGAGATTGATAATAATATCGGAATCCTGACAATAGTCGATCATTTCCCGGACACGGCCGGGGATCACCTTATACAGGCTGCCGTTTGTGGGGATGTTGATAATCCCGGGCCGGCAATAGTCATAAGCGGCCTTCACCACATCCACAATATCCCGGCGTAAAAAAGGCTCCCCGCCGCTAAAGGTAAACCAATAAGGCACCCGGCCTAAATTGGCAAATATCTTTTTATATTCCTCCACCGAAAGGTTTTCAACCCGTTTTTCATATACATTACATGTGTTGCAGCGGGAGTTACAGGAGTATAGAAGACTTATGGTTACATTAACCGGATAAGGCGCCGCCCCCACCGCGGCATGATAATAACGGTGAAAATTGGGTATGCGGGATAATAGCTGTATTTTTTTTGTTGTTTTCGGATTCATTCGTTCCCCGGCTATTTATGTGATAGTATTTCGCCGTTTTCCTTTATTGTTTGCGGCTTGCCCAAAAGAGGATAAAGCATGATTTTTATTTTATTCCAACGGGTATATTTGCCGCCAAAAGCGATCGCGGCTAAAATTTTCACGGGCCACTGCGCGCCGAATTTCAGACTTTTAATAATAATGCGCGCCACCATCATCTGCTTTCGCAGATCAATCAAAAAGCCCCTGTTAAGCCTTTCGTCATAGGCCTTTAACGTGGCCGCGTCGTAGCGTCCGGCGGTCAGGGCCTCCCCCAGGGTAGCGGCGGCCGCTTCCGCGGCATCGATGGCATAATCAATCCCCGCGCCAAAAAGGGGACTTACCATGCCGGCGGCGTCTCCCAACACCAGTTGGGAGTCATCCGAATAATGATCAATCAGCCACATGGGGATAAACCCGCCTTTTTTATCACTGATCGTTTTCCCTTTGAGCAGGGCGGAAGTTTCCGGATAATCGTTTATAAACTCAAACAGTTTTTCCTTAACCTTAATTCCCTTATCCATCTCAGACTGGATGGTGCCCACTCCGATATTGGACACATCACTGTCGGGAAAAATCCAGCCGTAGCCCCAGGGAAATAACGCTTTGTCCAGGTAGATAATCATCTCATCCGGGGCGGTAACCAGGCCGTCTATCTCATAGGCATAGGCATAGGCCCAGTTTTTGCGATTTTGGACGTGCTCAAAGCGTGGATTTTTTTTGGCCAGGGTATGCGGCCCGTCGGCAAAGGCCACCACTCTGGCCCCGACAAGATACTTTTCCTTTTTATCAAGGTCGTGTAAGCGGATTTCCACCTGCCCGGAGGTGATGCGCTTCCAGTCCAGGGCTTTTGTACGGGTGCGATAAACCGCGCCGGCATTGTGCGCTTTTTCAGCCAGGTAGCGATCAAAAACACGCCGCTTTACGGTAACCTGATCGCAATCGTAAACCACCTCGCCCCAGGGCATTTTAAACACATTCCTGCGTATATGCTGTTCCATCACTGTGGGATCATCCACATAGCGGTCAAAATACGGTTTATCAAAAAGACCGCCACAGGCTGTTGTTTTACCGGCAAAGGCATCTTTTTCCACCAACAAGACCTTAAAAGCCTTTTCGGCCAGCAAGCGGGCCAGAACACTGCCGGCCGGCCCCGCCCCAAGGATCACTACATCAAATTGTTCCATAAAATCCTTTTATATTCATATCCTTTGCATTATCGAAAAAAAAACCACTTCCTTAAAAAAGGAAGTGGTCTGAAATGGATATTGTCATAAAATGTTTATTTTAAAAGGGTTAAGCGGCGTGAAAGCCTCTCCCGTCCCGTCTGCAACAGATATACATACATGCCGCTGGCCACTTCCGCGCCCTGTTGATTGCGTCCGTCCCATACGGCAAAATAGCGTCCTTCCACCAAAGGCGTATCGATCAGGCGGCGGATAAGCCGGCCACGAAGATCATATATGGCCAGCGAAACATGCTCACCCGCGGCCGAAAGCGGAACGGCAAAATCGATACGGGTTATACCGTTAAAGGGATTGGGAAAGTTTTGGGACAGTTCCGCCGTTTGCGGAATCAAACCGGATACGGTTACAACAGATGTATTACCGGTGTAAACAATATCTTTTGCCGGATAAACATTAAGGCTGCCGTCATAATCCCGGCTCCGCAGTTGATAGCTATAGCGGCGGCCCGTTTGCACATCCGTATCCATCAAATAATATTCCTGCCCGTAGCTACTGGTACCCAGCCCGATCAAATCCCCGTTGTTGTTATAGTCGCTTATTTTTACAAAATCCTGTTCCACCGCCGACTTGCGCCACACTTCAAAACCCAGATTGTCGCGTTCACTCTCGGTACTCCAAAACAGTTCAATACCGGATGTGGCGGAGGTCAGGGTAAAGGCGGCCAGTTCTACCGGCAGCGCGTTATCCGTGGAAACCGAGCCCAGGGTAAACAAGGAGAAGCGGGCCAGTTCCGTATTCAAACCGCTAACGGTAATCACATCATTCAGGGCGTCTATGGTTTGGGAGCCGGTACCGGCAATCTCCCATTGAGAAGTGGTTTCGTTCCAGACACAGATACGTAAATCGGCCTCGTTATTGATGGCGCTCCACTCGCTGATGCCGGCATAAGTAAAATCAATGGTGGCATTATAGGTACCGGCGGCGGTTACGATGGTATAAAACCCGTTGGCGGCCACATGGTCAATGGCGGCATCCACGGAAGCACGATCCGAAACGGCCCCCTTATTATAAAGCACCGATGTGGAATCACTGACATCCTTGGAGGAGAAAGTAATGTCGACCTTTCCGCCATTATAGGAGTATGTCGCCGTACTGGAAGCGGGTATCCATTGCTTTTCAGCCAGATTATTGGCCCACCAGGAAAGCTCGTTGGCATTTTGGGCCGTACCGATCAGATCCACATCCCCATCGCCATCCAGATCAGACGCGGATACAAAATAGGCATAGCTAAAGGTGTTGGTCACCACTCTTTCGGTAAAATTCTGCGAGCCGTCGTTTTCAAACCAGGATATCGTGTTATTGTTATCGGCTGCGGCTATAATGTCCCAATCTCCATCGGCATCAATATCCATTACCTCAACATTCCTCGTATTTAAGAACGAGGTTTTAATTGTATTAATGGAAGAAAATACACCGGTACCATTATTAGACCACCAATCAATTGTTCCTAATTTGTAACCCGCACCTATAATATCCAAGGTGCCATTTTGGTCCAGATCCTTTGTGGCCAAACCATTGGTTCCATAGGATTGTTGTATGACCTGCTCCTGTGTCCATGTGCCTCCAGTTCCCTGGCTCCACCAGCGGATATCTTCTTCCGTTAGCGGAATAAAAGTGGAGTTATCTACAAAAGCCCCCGCAGAGATATCAACTCGACCATCGGCATTATAGTCGCCAATGGTAATGCCGGAGGGCGATGAGTACTGCGCTATAAGCCTTGGACTAAAAACCGCAGTATCAACTCCACCCAGATTTTCAAACCAACGTAAGCTATCAGTAATCGTTCCGCCGCCAACAGTGCCAAAATCAGCATCATCTCCCATTCCATCGACGATATCCAGGTCTCCGTCACCATCAATATCATATAGTAAAGTAATATAGTTATATGGAGCAGGGGAGCCAAGATGAACTTTGGCCCAAGGTCCTGTTGCCGGCGTGCCATCATTTTTATACCAAACCAGGCTACTGTCTGTGGCGCCATTTCCCACAACAATATCCGGATAGCCGTTACCGGTAAGATCCCCAACCGCAAGCCCGCGGGCGCCCACATTATAAAAATCGATATTATAGACTGTGAAGGTCTGTGTGCCGTCGTTTTTAAACCACAAAACATTTACGGCGGCAGGGTCTTCCGCTCCACTACCCTCGGGGTTGGCGGTCACAACAATATCCATATAACCAGAAGCGTCGGCGTCAAGATTAACAACCGCATTCTTTTTTGCACCGGTCAGGGTTGTGGATATAACATTTTTCGACCAACTCACCGCCTGGGCCGTTAGGAAAGAAACAACGAGGAGATTACCTAAAATCCATTTTATAGGGGACATCATATTTCCTGTACTTATTTATCGCATTAATATAACGCGTAACCAAAAGAGCGGATTTTTAAACACACCCTTTGGCAGCGGTCTTCCATAGACCATTATAAAAAAATTAGCCACCGGTTTAAAGCGGCTGCTCCAGCGGAAAAAACGTCCGCTGAAGTTTTCCGAATCAAATTTATTTTTTAACCAATCCGAATAAAAGAAGCCGGGTAAAATCGTTCGCTGCCACCATTGTTCGTATATGTCCAGATTCTTCCTGCTCGGAGGCAAATTATTCTCTTTTAAACGGGCGGCCACTTCCGCCGCCTTCATGGCGCTTAAAATGGCAAAATAAATACCGCCGCCGGTAACGGGGTTTATAAAAGCCGCCGCGTCTCCCACCAGTATGGTTCCGTCGCTTATCCGCGACCCGGGTAATGTTCCCAAAGGCAGGGGAGCCCCCTTTATTTCATTCTCGGGATGAGCGCCTTCAAGTACTTTTTTTAAAGAGGGATTGTGTTCTATAACTTCAAGAAATACATCGCGGATATTCTTTCCCGTATTCCTTTTCTGCTTCTTATCGATCATAATCCCCACATTGGCTCTGTCCGGGGCCACGGGAAACACCCATACATATCCAGGCAGGGTTCGGCTATCATAAAAAAGATGAACCGAAGAGTCAAATTTTTTACCCTTAAAATACCATCTTAAACCGTCAAAGTGATGCGCCTGATCACGTTTGAGCAAATTTAATAGACGGGCCGTGTAGGAATTGGCCCCATCGGCGGCAATAACCAACCCGGCATCGATTTGCATGCTTTGATTGTCCCGGAGATTTTTCACTTCCAGCAGTTGCCGTGAATCGCCATTGCGTATGGCAACCAATTTATGGCCTGTCAAAACATGGTCGCTTACGCTCTCCGCCCGCGTGAAAATGGCATGGTCGAACTCCCTCCGGGGAATACAACCGCTTTTTGTGCTGGCATCGGCCTGAAGGCTGCCGTATTCCGTCAGATGTCCCTCGGGACCATAAAGCTTAAGCCGGTTAATTTTATAACCGTTTTTAAACAACTCCTCTTCCCTGAAGCCCAACTCTTCCAACAGTTTAAAGGTTTTTAACGGAATACCGTCCCCGCAAACCTTATCCCGGGGAAATACGGCCTTATCCACCAGAGCAACGCTTAAACCTTTTTTACGGCAACTGATGGCGGCAACGGAGCCGGCGGGCCCGGCGCCGATAACGGCCACATCCACTTTAATTGTTTTTGGCATCGCCTCCCCCTTTTAAAATGGATCGCAAACGGCTGAGCAGCTGCGGATCATAACGGAACATAAAAATAATATATATTAATGCACTACCCATAATGGTCAGTAAAAGCACCCAAACTGCATGTAGACGACCCAACCCCAGATATAGAGCCAGTTCGTAAACAGCCAGGAAAAGAAGCGAGCCCGACAGGGAGGGCAGGAACTTGCGGACGACGCCGGGCCAGCTTGCCCCAATGAGGCTAAAGGCTTTAAACTGCCCGATGATGACAAAGGTTAACAGCAAGAGAGAAACAACCAGAACAACCGCGTTTAAACCCAGAGGAGCCGTAAAATAGACCGCCGGTATTAAAAAAACCGCCAGGCTGACATTTATTTTTAACTCCTTGTCGGGCTGACCCATGGAAAGGAACACAACACTGATAGTTGTCCATACCGACCTGGAGAAACCGGCCAGAGCTAAAAATTGCAGGGGCATAACCACAGGCGTCCATTTCGGGCCGTAGAGCACCGGCACCAAAAAAGGAGCCACCATGGCCAGGCCGACAAACATGGGCGTTAAAACCGCACCCAGATAAAAAACGACCTGACGGTAGAGCTGACGGTAGTCGCTCAACCGATCCTGCAGTTTTGAAAACGCCGGGAACATCACGCGCAACACATTTTTAGATATCCGCTGCACGGGAAACTCGACCAGTTGGTAGGCTATGTTGTAATACCCCAGGGCATCCAGACCAATAAGCTTCCCGATTAGAAAGCCCGGGATGTTATTATTCAAATATCCGACAATCCGGGTGGCCAATACGTTAACGCCATATTCCCACAGTTCCTTAAATGCTTCCCGGTCAAAAGCCAGGCGCACGGAGGTCCAGCCGAAGATATTAAAAAACAGGGTCAGCACCACCTGTTCGGCTATAACTCCATAAACAAAGCTCCAAAAACCAAATCCCTGAAAAGCAGCTGTTAAGGTAACGGCGCTGTTGGTAAACACCCCGCAGATTTGAATAAGGCTGAAGCGTTTAAAACGCATCTCCCGCTGCAGCCGGATACGCGGTATGGCATTAAAGGCATAAAAGATAAAAATGACCGTTAGCAAACGTAGCGCGGGTTTAATTTCCGGATGCTTAAAAAAACCGGCCATGGGACCGGCCAAAAGCCAGACAAGCACAATATAGACCAGGGCCGAGGAAAGATAGATAACAAAGGTGGTATTATAATGCCGGGCGCTCACCTGTTTATGCTGAATCAGAGCCGAGCTGAAACCAAAGTCAAATAAAACATAGGCCAGTTGCGTAAACAACAGCAACACGGCCCACACGCCAAAATCCTGGGCGACCATAAGGCGGGCCAGAATAAGCGTGGTGCCATACTGCAAAATACGGATGGCCATCTCGGCCATACCCACCCATTTTATCCCATGGGCGGATCGGCGGGTTATTTCGCTCGAAGAGGAGGAGGTATCGTTTTCGATGATCTAAGTACCTGTTTTAACTACAAAATAATGATGCCAGGGCACGGCGATATCCCGATAATCGCGTAAGAGACGAACATTTTGGAAAAGAGTGCGGCGCACATAGTCGGCGCTATAGGTTACCGTGTCCGTTTTTAGCCCTATTTCCCAGTGATGATCGTCACCGAATTTTTTCCGGGCCCTGCGAAATCTCCGGGTGGAAATCAGTTTCTGTAAAAAGATGGGACCCGAACCAAAAACCGTAAAACGGCCGCTGATAAAGTAACGCATATCGGGCACGGAAATCAGCACATATTTACGGGCAATACGTGCCATATGTTCAACGGCGCGAATAGACTTTTCAAAGGGCATGTGCTCCAACACCTCATAACACACCACCACATCGGCGCTTTTCTCTTTTAGCTTTCTGGGAGCGGTAATGTCATCCACGATGTCGGGTTGCAGATCCACATTCACATCCACCGTTTGCACCTGATAACCTAAATAACGCGTGCAAAAATCGGCGACAAAACCATTGCCCTTGCCAATTTCCAAAAGGCTGTCATCCCTGGCGGCACATTGCTTAATCAGCTCTATCTGTTCCACAAAGGAGTACATGCGCTCACGCTTAAGATAGCGGGCGTCAAAATAGTGACTTTTATCTATCCGTGCTTCATGTTCCGAACTCATAGGGCATTCCTGTTAAGTTGAGAGTAGAGGTTTCGCGCTTCCACCAACCACGATGATTGCAAAACTTTTTTTTGGGCTAACTGCTTCATTTTTTCACGGCCGCGATCCGGATACATACTTTTGTTCGATTCACTGCCAAAAAACCGGGCATTCACATCCTTCAACTTTGCAAAAATTTCAGTCTCCCGCTCCGGGAGAGAATCAATCAACGAAAACTCCTTGCCATACCGGCTGTTTATCGCCTCTATCACCCGGTTCATATCCGACGTTACCATTTCAAAGGAAGCCACGACTATCTTTTCCCGATAGGGTAAAAGCAGGCGATGGAAACGGATATAGGCCTTAAGATAGATATCGGCATTCAGACTGCCCTGAAAAACCATAAACGAGGCTACCGCCTCCTCCGGGGCACGCAGCACCAAAACCGCCGGTATGTTATAACGGCAGGCCTGTATCAGTTGAACCGGCACATGCAGATGATGGCCGATGGGCACCCGCGGATTGACAAGCTTAAAGGCCACAACCGCGTATGAATTCGCCGATCGCGGAAATCCTTCGATTACAATCTCCGTATCGCCTGTAACCGCCATCTGGCTGAAGGGAAATTTCCGGGCAAACAGATGATAATACAGCGTGCTTTTTCCCAACATGCTTTGAAAATTATAATGCTGGTCTTTAATGAATTCCAAAATTCCATGCATAACAAGAGTCTTCTTAAATATCCAGGAGTTGCCGGGGATCAAACTCCTGTTGTTTTTCCCTTAGCGGTTTGGCAATCCGTTCCAGCCGTTCATAGGCATCGCTAAAAATCAAATCGTGCAGGGCCTGCAGAACGGATTCTCTGTCAAGCTGTAACCCCAGGCCGGCACCCTGGGTAAAACGGCCGAAGGGCCATTCCAACTCCAGGGTTTCCATGCGCTGCCACAGGGGCAGCACCTTTCCAACGGCCAGGCTTTCCAAACGCTTGCCATTGGCCCATTGCTCGCTATGGGACGGTAATACCAACGCGGGCCGCCGCAGGGTCAGCGTTTCCATCATGGTTCCGTAACCGCCATGAAACACAATTGCGTCGCTTTTGGCGATGGCGCTGGGTCCGTGTATCCAGTCGGTAAACAGCATATTTGCCGAACGTCCGTTAAAATTTTGCGCCTTTAGGCGGTTTCCCGTGGACACCAGCACCCGGTATTCGCTTTTATCAAACAGGCGGATCAACGATTCAAAAAACTGTTTTTCCCGGGCCCGCCCCGCCCCACCGCCGATGGAAATATAAATTTTAGGGCTGTCGGACGGCTCATCAAAAAAGGAAATAGGCTGTTCCGCCCTGTCGGAAACGTTGAAGGGGCCGCAATAAAACGTATCGGGCCGGCTGACGGACAGCGGCTCCACATCGGCCGAGGCCGGAATCAGGTAGCGCGCGCCCCGCAACAAATCTTCCACGCGGCCGGCCTCCATACCCCATTCCCGCAACAGAGGTTCAAAGGGTTTTAATCCATCCGGCGCCTGATAGACGGACTCTTCATCGCCCCACCAGTTAAAATCCGGAGCGGGGGCATAGCCCTGTAAACGGGTAACCTGTACCACGGGCAGATCGTACATCCTGCCCAAAAGCGCCGTCAGCATATGTGTATCGCCAATGAGTACCTGCGGCTTAAAGCTCTCCACAATCCGGCTGAGATTTTTTAAGCGGTGACGTACCAGCCGGGTTGTCCAGTAACCATCCCTTGGAATCTGATAGGCCAGACTGTTAAAGGCAGTATAAACGGGACGTTCGCGCAGACGTGTTTTTAAATGAACCCCCGGCTTAAAGGGACGCCGCGCCTGATATTTTACCAGACGTTCAAAACGGGTATCCAGCAGAAAGCGCTCATACATATCCCCCAGGCCGGATTGAAAGTGTTTTTTTTCCAGAACCAGGCCCGGCATAAAGCCATGACGGCGCAGTTTTTCCGCAAGATAGAGCATACGGCTGACATGGCCGCGCCCGCCGCCATGGTCACTGGGCAACAATAATACTTTTTTCATCGGCAAAGCTTTTCGGATTTCTTAAGACAAGCCCTTAATATACATAGCACGGTGGTTCAAATCAGCTTAAAATTTCCACCTGTCCGTTAGAGCCGTTAACACGGATGCGGTCGCCGTCCGCGATCAGTTTTGTTGCTTTTTTTACCGCTGTAACCATGGGGATGCCGTACTCCCGGGCAATAATGGCGCCATGGGATAAAGCACCCCCTATCTCCGTTACCACGCCTGCCGCCGTCATAAAAAGGGGCGTCCAGCCGGGATTGGTGGAAGCGGCCACCAGGATATCGCCTTTCTGCAACCGGTTAAAACTTTGCTCATTAACGATGATACGCGCCCGGCCTTCCACAACGCCCGCGCTGCAGCCGATGCCCTGCAGGGCGTCGCCGTCGCTGCTTTCTTCAATAACCGGACGCCACAACTCTCCAATCTGCATCATCCTGGGCGGATGCTCCTGATTAATATCCGAGGCCCGCTTTTTACGGCGTTCCGCTATCAGGGTGGTTACTTTTTTTACCGGTAGTTTTTCCGCCAGATAAGGTTTAATTTCTTCGTGTTGTAAAAAAAGGATATCGCCCGGCCGGTCTAAAACTTTTTTTTCCACAAGTACACTTCCAATATGCAACAGATGCTTTTTGAGCTCAAAATGGGCTTTAAGCAGGCATTGTTTCAGATTTTCACGCTGGCTGCTAAACAGGGCCGCCCTGCTGTATATATAGTTAAAAACCGGTCGTTTAAATATATTCATGTTTTCCCGGAGCTGCCTGAGCATATCGGAACGCATCCCGGACAGCTTTTGATCGTGTTCCGGTAAATCCTCGATCTCGCTGTTCAGATAGTTTTGAATATTGGCATAGATATAGGAACGGTCTTCCTGCCAACGCGGATAAAGCAATTCAAATTCATGCAAGGCACCATGGCCGAATTCCCTTAAAAAGGCGCGTATTTCCCGGATGATCACTTTCTCCTTATCCGTTTCGAGCAGCTGTTTTTCCAATTCCCCCAAATCATCCGTATCAAACAGGGAGCGCAGCCGGGGATAGCTTTTTATTTTTTGGGATATCTTCCACAAGGCTCTCCCGCTGCGGGCGCTTTCTGCTTCGCCCAGTCCGGCCAGCACCGCCTCCGCCCCGGCCCCGGGCACGGCGTGTCCCCAGCCGTCGATTATCTTTTTCAACAGCTGAAAATAAAACTCCGCCAGTATGGTATTGGTCACATGAAGATGCATGGTTTCATGGTGCAGCTCCACCAGGTGATCGATTCTTTTATAGGCGGTACGGGCGTCTTCCTTTTTTTCAAAGGAGATCGCCTTCAGACGTTGCCCATGGGCAACGATATGTCGTTTCATACGCTCTTCCATGTTTTGAGACAAGCGCCAGACACGCCACAGGGCCCGGCCAATCCGTAAAGGGAACAACAACAGCCTGAGCCATTGAACCGGCAAAGCCAGCGAACTGTCGGCTGCGGGCTTGTAACTGGAAAGGTAAAAACGGGACATGGTTTCATTAAACGCGGTGTGATTGAGATAGACTTTTCCCTTATAAAGACCAAACAGTCCATGCTCGGGGTAGTCATCCGTGCCCAGTTCCTGTAAAAATTTTTTAAAGGCGCCGTTGGTAATCGGATTAAGAATGCTCCAGGAATAGGGGGTAACGATATCGGGTATAACCTCGCCCACATTTTCATCCGTCCACAGGATATGATTCTGGCCCATGGTAGTTATGGCGCGCATTTGCAGATAATACAAGGCTTCCCCGTCATAGGCCCATTCGATATCCACGGCCAGACCGGTTTTCTTTTCCAGCGTCCCGGCACCCTGGATCAACATGTCAAAAGGTTTTATATATTTTTTAGGAATATCTCCGGCCTGTTTAAAAGCCGAGGTTGCGCGGCTGTAAATCAAATGTTCCGGCGTCTTCTCGCCGCTTACCAGCCCTTCGCCCAGGCCCTTTACATATTCCAGCACCATTTCGTTTTTATTAAAGGTAAAGGGGTTGTAGGAAAACAAAACACCGGCAATCTCCGGTTCAACCATTCTTTGAATAACCACCCCCATTCCCGGTTCAGGGATGGGATAGCTGTTTTTAAAGGCGTAGTTAATCAGCGGCTCACTCCACTGTGAAGCCCACACCCGGCGAATACTCCTTTCCAGATCGGCCACAACAGGCGCCACATCCAAAACCGAGGCATATTGACCGGCATAAGAATTCTGCTCCAGGTCTTCATTTATGGAGGAGGAACGCACGGAGAAGCGTCCGCGCGGCTCTTTTAAAACACTCTCTTTAATTAACTCCAAAAGCTCGTGGGGCAGTGGTGCTTTCAGAATTTCCGCCCGCAGAGCCCGGGCCGCTTCCAAGGCATTGCCGCGGGAAACCTTCCCTTCCTGCCTGAGGGCATAAAGCAGGGGTAATATATTATTTTCCCGAAGGAAAAACTCCATTGCCTCCACCGGTAAAAACCAGGCTTCGGGAACGTTAAAACCAAAGCGATACAGCCGGTTCAGATTATACGCTTTCGCGCCAACTTTCGTCAACGGAACCGAATCGGATAAATGAAATATGGTTAGGGACATGGAACCTTAAAAGTACATTTCTTCATAAAAACAGGAGAGAGCCCGGCCCTTCTGATCCGTCCCCCGGGAACGGTAACGTTTATATACGGAGTTTGTCAGAAAACGGTTAAGGGGCTTAAGAAACTTAATACGGCCGCTAAAATGAGCGCCGACTTCCAGGAGCTTAATAAGAAACAAAGGCGCTTTCACCGCCGGCATAAAAAAATCCACCCGGTCCAAAAGCTGCGCGGGCTCCACGCTAAAATCATATTCTCCCAGGGGCCCTTTGTAACGCAAACGGTGTTTATCCGCCTCAACCTCGGCCCGTCGATCGATAGCCGTCCCTTCTTTATCCGCCCTCAACAAAAGTTTTTTTGAATTATTATAACGATCCTGAATATAGCCGTAAACGATCAGGCTGTCCCGCAGATAATACTTCCCCCAAAACCAATAGCGCAGACTTTGTTTCAGGTTGATTGAACCGCCGTTGTAATCATGATAGCCCAAACCATTCAGGATATGGATTTTGCCGGAAAATTTAAGCTCGGCGGTAGCGGGGGCATAGGGCGTATGAACGACCCACTCAAAGGACTCCTCCCCCGCGCCTCCGGGAAGAATATCACTCCTCACCGGCTGCTTCAGGGGGTGCGGATCGTTAAGTTCCAGCGTAAGGCCGCAGGTTTCGCCATCCCTGATCCGCACTAAAATATGGCCGCCCGATTTTCTGATAAAATTATGTTTATCAAGCTCCAGAACAAAGGGGTCTTCCGAACGACGCAGTTCCTTTTGAGGAACAACAAAAAAATGATGCACAAGGGTTTCCGCGCCATTGTAGAGGTAGATATCAATAATCGCGATATCAAAGACGGAATTAAAGGGCGCGGGATGGATGGTACAAATAAGGTCATATCCATCCGCGCTGTGCAGATCGAAATAATACCAATGAAAGTTGGAAATACAGCTCAATAAATATTCCGGTTAACGCAAAAAGGTCAGCTTAATGGCCCGGGTTTGATCACCGGCCTGCATCTTAAGATAATAGATACCACTGGGCAAATAACCGCCCCGGTCATCCAGTCCATTCCATATCAGAATATGCGAACCCGCGGGAAAACGGGCCCGGCTCAGCACCCGCACGCG
>JALXBH010000113.1 GCA_026991535.1 Calditrichia bacterium
TGGCCGCCGGGCGCCCGCCCGCCAATGTAATGACCTGGGCGGCGGAAAGGGCGGGCGGCTTTGCCGCCCGCGGGGTCGGGGCCAACGATCCTTGCCCCTGCGGAAGCGGACTCAAATATAAAAAGTGTTGTATGAAGTATAAAACAACTTCAGCTAAGGGCGCCGAAGGTGGCGCGGGAGTGGAGTATGGAAAAGTCAATTAGGGACATATCCAGACGCCGGTTTCTGGAAAAGGCCGGCGTGCTGGCCGGTGGTCTGGGGTTGGCCGGACTGAGCATGCTGGTACCGGGCTGCGGGCCGGGCCGGGAAAAGCCGCCGAATATTTTATTGCTGGTGGCCGATGACGCCGGCTGGCATGATGTGGGCTATCATGGTTCCGAAATTAAAACACCGCATATCGACGCGCTGGCCAAAACGGGTCTGGAACTGGATCAGTTTTATGTATACCCCACCTGTTCGCCAAGCCGGGCTTCCCTGCTGACCGGACGTTACGCCAGCCGTTTCGGTATTGCCGGGCCCATAGACATGCGCAGCAGGCAAACCCTGCCCAAGGATGTGATCACCCTGCCGGAAATGCTGCGTCGCCGGGGCTATAACACGGCCATCACCGGAAAATGGCATCTGGGCCTGCGCCCGGAAAGCGGGCCGCGCCAATTCGGTTTTGATTACAGCTACGGTTTTTTACACGGTCAAATCGATCAATACACGCACAAGTATAAAAACGGCGATTTAAGCTGGCACCGCAACGGCGCTTTTATCGAGGAGGAGGGCCATGCCACGGATTTGATTACCCGCGAGGCGGTGGCGTTTATCAAGGAAAAGCGCGACAAAAGCCGTCCCTTTTTTCTATATGTGCCCTTCAGCGTGCCGCATTATCCCCTGCAGGAGGAAGAGAAATGGCTGAAACCGTACACCCACATCAAAAACAAATCGCGCCGCCTTTTTGCCGCATCCATGAGTCACATGGATGACAGCGTGGGCCGGCTGATCCGTACCCTGGAAGAGGAAAAGCTGAGGGAAAATACCCTGGTTATTTTTCTTAGCGATAACGGGGCTCAGGAAAAGTGGGCCGCCACCTTTGAATATGAGGGACGGCACGGTCCCTACGACCGTCTGGGAGATAACCGGCCCCTGCGCGACTGGAAAAAGAGCTTATATGAAGGGGGCATCCGTGTGCCCGCTGTGATGAACTGGCCGGGCAGGCTTAAGCCGGGAAAGATTGAGGACATGCTTTCGGTAACCGATATCATGCCCACGGTGGCCGCCCTTGTCGGTAAGAAAAAGCGACAGGGACAAACGGCTGACGGTGTGAATGTATGGCCCCTTCTTGCCTTTGGGGAACGGCCAGGCGACAGGGAACTTTATCTTAGAACCGCCTCGCAAATGATGCTAAGACGAGGAGACTGGAAACTGATTTACAACGGCAACGCCCCGGAAGAAGGAAGCGATGAATTATATAACTTGCGGCAGGACCCCACGGAAAAGGAGAATCTTGCCGGAAAATATCCCGAACGGGTGAGGGAGCTGAAAAAGGCGCTGCAAAGGGAATTGGCCCGGGATAGGGCGTCGGTGAGCGGCGGTGGGGGACAATAATCGGAAAGAGGGAACGGATTTTTATTCTGGCACCTTATTTGCAATTAAGTATAATCATATAGTTATTGCGTCTAAAAATAAGGGAAATACAGGATGTTTATTATGGTTTTATGTAAAAAATATTTACGTTCAGCAGTTTATCTTTTCGTTTTTGCACTGGCGGGTTTTTCCCGGGCCGAAACATTGCCCGTTGCCATACCCATGAAATATTATGTTTCGGAAAACA
>JALXBH010000114.1 GCA_026991535.1 Calditrichia bacterium
ATGAGGAGCTGCTGAAGGATACCTATATGATCAATCAATATCCCTACACCAAAGGCTGGCTGATACGCATTAAACCCGACGAGGGGGTGGACGTGCCCTCTTTTTATGTAAGCGGGGAAGAGGCCGGTAAACTCTACGCCGCCCATTTTGAGGAGTGGCAGCTCAGCGAATGCGTGCATTGCCTGGGGTTTGAGGTATGAGCCGGAAAATAAAAGCCATTCTGTTCACCCATCCCACCTGCGTCGGTTGCGGTGAGTCCATCAGACGCATGCAGCAATGGGCGGAGGAAAGGGACGATCTCGATTTTGAGGTAATGAGTCTGGCCGGCGCCAGTGGCCATGCTCAGGCCGCCAGGTGGCATATTCATTCCGTGCCCACCATTATCTTTGACAATAATCCGCGGTATCATATCATGGGCATTCCCAGCAAAACCACCTTTGAGCAAATGATGGAAACCGTGCGTGCCGCACGTACTACCGGAGGAGAATGAATTAAATTGGCAATGTGTAGCCCCCCTTTCTAAATTTAGCGCCTGTCAATTTTACCTAACTTCCTTTTATGGCCAAACAAAAAGCGAAAACGACCCCCCTGATGGATCAATATCTGTCCATTAAGGCGGATTACAAGGATGTGGTGCTGTTGTACCGCATGGGCGATTTTTACGAAACCTTTTATGAGGACGCCAAAACCATATCGCGTGTGCTGGGTATTGCCCTGACCAAACGGGCCCATGGTAAAAGCGCCGATGTGCCCCTGGCCGGATTTCCCTATCACTCGCTGGACAGCCATCTGCCCAAACTGCTCAATGCCGGTTTACGCGTGGCCATCTGCGAACAGGTGGAAGACCCCAGGCTGGCCAAAGGCATCGTAAAAAGGGAAGTGGTGGAAATTGCCTCCCCCGGGGCCACGTTGAATGAAAAACTGCTCGACGGCAAAAGCAACAATTTCCTGATGGCTCTTTCCCGTCGGGACGGGCAATGCGGTATGTCCCTGGCCGATGTTTCCACCGGCGCCTTCTGGCTGTCCGAGTTCCCCGAGGAGCGTATTCTCGATAATATGATCCGTTATCAGCCCCGGGAAGTGCTGGTGCCGGATTATGACTATGAGTATTTCAGCGCGCGCATTAAAAACCATCTCGAGACCATCATCACCCAACGGGATGGCTGGGTTTTTCAGCTGGAATACGCCCGGGATACCCTGATACGTCATTTTAACTCCCATTCCCTGAAGGGCTTCGGCTGTGAGGACAAAACCGTGGGGGTGGAAGCGGCCGGGGCGGTGATTCATTACATTACCGAAAACTACAAGACCCGGCTGGCCCATTTTGTCTCCCTTTCCGTGGTCAATCTTTCCCGTTTCATGATCCTGGACGAAAGTACCCGCCGTAATCTGGAGATCGATTGGTCCGCGGACGGGCCGCGTTCCAAAAACACCCTGCTGTCGGTTTTGGATCATACGGCCACGGTGATGGGCGGGCGCATGCTGAAGCAGTGGCTGCAACATCCCCTGCTGGAAAAACAGGAGATCGAACAACGGTTGGAGGGGGTATCCGAACTGCTGGCCGACCGGGGTCTGCGTCATAAACTCTATGAGCATTTACGTTCCGTGTTTGATATGGAACGCCTGCTGGGGCGGATTGCCACCGGGCGGGCCAACGGTCGGGATGTGGTGCTGTTGAAGGATTCCCTGTTGCAACTGCAACCGGTTAAGGATTTGCTGGGCGCCGGGAATACCCCTCGTCTGGCGGCGCTTACCGGAGAGATTGAGCCGTTGCCGCAACTGGCGGAGGAGATCGGCCGCGCCCTGGTGGATAATCCGCCGATGACCATTCAGGAGGGCAATCTGATCCGCGAAGGATTTAACGGCGAACTGGATGAGCTGCGCAAAATCGCCGATCAGGGCAAGGACTGGCTGCTGCGGTATCAGCAAAACGAGCGCGAACGCACCGGTATCAGTACCCTGAAAGTCAGCTATAACAAGGTGTTCGGTTATTATGTGGAGGTGACCCATGTGCACAAGGAGAAGGTGCCCGACAGCTATGTGCGTAAGCAGACCCTGGTCAATGCCGAGCGTTATATTACCGAAGAACTGAAAGAGTGGGAAGAGAAGATACTGGGCGCCGAGGACAAGATTAAAAAGCTGGAGTATGAGCTGTTCCAAAAGATTCGTGAGGCGGTGACGGCGCAAACACCGCTTATCCAGCAGAACAGCCGTCTGATTGCCGAGGTCGATTGTCTGTTCAGCCTGGCCACCGCCGCCGAGGAAAATGACTATGTGCGTCCGCAAATAGACGAAGAGCGGACGTTGAGCATCCGCGAAGGGCGCCATCCGGTGGTGGAGAAAAACCTGGCCCCCGGTGAAAGCTTTATCGCCAACGATTGCGCGATGGACCCTGCCGGGCAACAGATCTGGATCATCACCGGGCCCAACATGGCCGGTAAATCCACCTTTCTGCGCCAGGTGGGCCTGATTGTGCTCATGGCCCAGATCGGCAGCTACGTGCCGGCGGATGAAGCGCGCGTCGGCATTGTGGATCGCATTTTTACCCGCGTGGGCGCCTCCGACAATCTGGCCCGCGGCGAAAGCACCTTTCTGGTGGAGATGAATGAAACGGCTAATATCCTCAACAACGCCACGCCGCAAAGCCTGATTCTGCTGGATGAGATCGGCCGCGGCACCAGCACCTTCGACGGACTCTCCATCGCCTGGTCGGTGGTGGAATATCTGCATGAAACGGCACGCATCCGCTGTAAAACTCTTTTTGCCACCCATTACCACGAATTGACCGAGCTGGCGCTGCTGCTGCCGCGGGTACACAATTATAATGTGGCCGTGGAAGAACATGGCGATCAGGTGATATTTTTACGCAAAATCATTCCCGGAGGCACCGACAATTCCTACGGCATCTATGTGGCGCAGCTGGCCGGGCTGCCGCCGGAACTGATCGAACGGGCCAGGGAGATTCTGCAAAACCTGGAAGCCAACGAACTTAATCCCCATTCGCGCAAGCCGCGTCTGGCCAGGCGGCGTCCCGGTCGCGATGTGGATCAGAATCAGATGAATCTTTTTAGTGCTCCCCGGCCGTCACAGGTGGAATCTCGCTTAAAAGAGATCGATATCAACAACCTTACGCCCATGCAGGCCCTGCAAAAACTGGACGAGCTGAAAAAGATGAGTGGAAAATAATTTATGTCTCCGGCCCTTGTTCGGGCGGCGCTGTTTGGATTATTTTTGCAAAAGCGGATTTATCCTGATTTTTTCCGCGTCGCATAAAGATCATTCGATCGATGCCGAAGTTTAGGATGCGTGTACATCAAAATTTTATTTTTATGTAAATTATTGGAATTATTAGATATAAACCTTGCTTTGAATGGATTGGTCGTTTATTTTTAAGCTCATTTTTATGCAGGAAGTATTCCGGAGGTGCCTATGAGAACCGTTACAAAAAAGGATGTTGCCAAACGAACCGCGTTGGAGTATAACGAGAGTAACGGTGAAAATATTAAGATTTATACGGCGGAGAAGTTCGTGGACGCTGTCTTTGTCTCCCTGCGTAAAATTTTAAGCGAGGCCGACCCCGAGGTACGTATCGAAATTCGCGACTTTGGCGTTTTTGAGGTAAAGAAGACCAAGGCCAAGCCCAAAGCCCGCAATCCGCGCACCGGGCAGATTATTTATGTTCCCGCCCGGCGGAAGACCCACTTTAAAGCCGGAAAAATTTTAAAGGACGAGCTTAAACAGGAATATCCGGAATAATTCTTCTTTTTTTATCAGGGGAAATCCATCTAAATCACACATCTTATCTTTAAAAATGTTATTTTACCACCTCTTCACTTCTTTTTGGGGTTAGCTATAATCAATGACTGAAATTTTTATGGCGCTGGATATCGGCAGCGTTCGTATCGGCGTATCCGTCAGTGACGGACTGGGCATGCTGGCTCATCCGCTGACAACGTTGAAAATGGGGAAAAAGGATAAACTGCCTCTTGACGAGATTAAAAAACTTATCGGCGAAAAAGGGGTTCAGCGGCTTATCGTGGGTATGCCCTACACCATGAAAGGGAGCGATTCCATCCAAACCCGAAAAATAAGGGAATATGTTGTTGAACTGGAAAAGGCGCTTTCCATCCCCGTGGAGACCATTGACGAACGTCTGACCACAAAAATGGCCGCCGATCAGCTCCGGGCCGTGGGCAGGAAAAGCAGTAAAAACAGAAGTATAATAGATCAGGTAGCGGCGGTAAACATACTGCAGCTTTATCTCGACAAGAAAAACATAAACAGGAGAGTCCCCTGATGGTCATATTAATGGAGAAAAACACGCCGGAAGTAAATGTGGAGCGTGTTATCGAACGCCTGGACAAGGAAGGTTTTGACGTACACCGATCCACGGGCGTGGAGCATATTTTGCTGGGCGTTATTGGCGACACGGCCAAGCTGGATATCCGTACCATGCAATTGATGGAAGGCGTTGCCGACGCCTACCGCATTAGCGCGCCCTATAAGCTGGTTAGCCGTGAGTTTAAACCTGATAATTCGGTATTCACCATCGGTGATGTGGAGTTTGGCGGAGAGGAAACGGTGATCATGGCCGGTCCCTGTTCCATTGAGTCGGAAGAGCAGATCATGCGCATTGCCGAAAAAGTGGCCGCCGCCGGGGCAAGGGTGCTGCGTGGCGGAGCCTTTAAGCCGCGTACCTCGCCCTATGCCTTTCAGGGACTGGGAGAAGAGGGCCTGAAATATATGCGGGCTGCCGCGGATAAATACGGTCTGTTAATGATTACCGAGGTGATGGATAAGGATCAGATAGATTTGGTGGAACGCTATACCGATATCATCCAGGTGGGGGCGCGTAATATGCAAAACTTTACCTTTATCCGCGCGCTGGGAAAAACACGGACGCCCATTTTTCTAAAGCGCGGCATATCGGCCACTTTTAAGGAATGGCTGATGGCCGCGGAATATATTTTGGCGGGAGGCAACGATAAACTTATCTTTTGCGAACGTGGCATACGCACCTTTGAGAGCTATACCCGCAACACCATGGATATCAGCGCCATACCGGTCATGCAAAAACTTTCGCATCTGCCCGTTTTTGCCGATCCCTCGCATGGCATAGGCCTGAGGGATAAGGTACTGCCCATGGCCCGGGCCTCGGTGGCCGCCGGCGCCCATGGCCTTATGGTTGAGGTGCATGATGATCCGGACAAAGCCTTGTCTGACGGCGCGCAGTCCCTCTACCCGCATCAGTTTGAAGAACTGATGGCACAGATCCGTGTGATTGCCGGCGTTATTGGGCGGAAGATAGCAGAACCCATTCAGTTGTAAGCCCATGAAGATAGTCATCTCCGGGCTGGGCGTAATGGGAGCCTCCCTGGCCCTGGCTATAAAAAATAATCTCCCGGAATGCCGGGTATGGGGTTATGACAGGCCGGGTGTGATGGATGAGGCGTTGCATCGGGGTATTATTGAACGGAAGGTGGGGCAATGGCCCGCCGCCTGTGCCGGGGCCGACATCATCTTTCTGGCCACACCCATTGGCGTAATCCGTGAACATCTGGCGCAACTTAACGGCGTGGTGGATAAGAATACGGTTGTTACCGATCTGGGCTCCACCAAAAAGGAGATTGAGGAATACAGCCGGGCGCTGGCCTTTAGCGGCTGTTATATCGGCAGCCATCCCATGACCGGCGCGGAGAAAAACGGCCTTGACGCCGCCAACCCGCTGCTCTACGAAAACGCCGTTTATGTGCTGACCGCGGCCGGCGTGCCCGCCGATTCGCCGGTAAATCAAAAGCTTATCCCCCTGTTGGAAAAGATAAAAGCCCGGGTATTTCTTTTGCCCGCTGCCGGGCATGACCGCGTCATGGCCTATATCAGTCATTTGCCCCAGCTTATCGCCATTGCCCTGGTGAACACCGTTGGCCGCCGCGATGACGGCGAACTGCCATTTTTGGAACTGGCCGCCGGTGGTTTCCGGGATATTACGCGTATCGCCTCCAGTTCCATATCCATCTGGCAGGATATTTTAAACAGCAACCGGCATCATGTGCGGGAAGCGCTGCGTGATTTTATGGCCGTGCTGAGCGAGGAAGAACGCAATCTGAACGCGCTGGATGCCTCGTTTGCGGCGGCAAACCGCTATCGCGAACAGATGCCCCGGCAAAACAAGGGCTTTTTATCGCCGCTAACAGATATCCTGGTTTATGTGGACGACCGCGCCGGGGTAATCGCTAAAATTTCTAACGCTTTGTTTGAACATGATATTGATATTCGCGATATTGAGCTGTTGAAAATTCGCGAGAAAGAAGGCGGAGTTTTCCGTTTATCTTTCGATAGTATGGAAAAGGCCCTGCGGGCCATCGACGTTCTGGAAGAATATCAGTTTAAAGCCTTTGTGAAGGAGTAGCAATGAAGAAACTAAAAGTGGCCGTGGTTGGCGCGGGCAAAATTGCCCAGATAGCCCACCTGCCTATTTTAGCCGCGCGGGAAGATGTTGAGTTATGCGCCGTCTGCGATGTGGATCAGGGAAAAGCCCGGGCCATCACCGAAAAATTTAATATTCCCCACTGGTATTTTGTGGTGGATGAGATGATAAAAAAAGAACGTCCGGACGCCGTTCATATCTGTACGCCCAGCGTCTATCACTATCCCATGTCCTGGCTGGCGCTCAGCAAGGGCATCCACGTTTTTGTGGAAAAGCCCATCTCCTTTAAAATAGAGGAGGCGCTGAAGTTGTATGACTATGCCGCCGGGCAAAAGCGGGTTTTGATGACCTCGCTTTACAACCGCTACCGCAGCGATGTGCGTATGTTGCGCCAGTTTATAGAAAGCGGCGAGTTGGGTGAAATTTTTTATATCAAGGCCGGCTGGCTGCGGCGCTGGGAAAAAGAGATTCACGGCAGTTGGTATTCGGAAAAAAAATCTTCCGGGGGCGGGGTATTGATGGATATGGGTATTCAGCTCATGGATGTGGCCCTGTTTTTAACCGCCATGCCTAAAATAAAAAAGGTGCGCATGCATGCCTATCAGCTATATGAAAACATCGAGGTGGAAGACGCGGCGCTGGTGGTGCTGGAGGCGGAAAACGGCATGACCATAACCATCGAGACCAGTTGGAAGATGTTTCTGGAAAAAGATACCGTCTATACCCATGTGTTCGGCCGGAAGGGATCGGCCAAGTTAAATCCCCTGCGTATTCATAAGGAGCTGCACGGCAATCTGGTTAACGTGTCGCCGGTGTCCAACTCTTCCACGCGCAGCCGTTTCCGGGATGCGTATGAACATCAGATAGACGCCTTTATAAAAGCGGCCCGGGGAGAGGCGCCGGAACGCGGTCAAAAAGATGACGTGCTGGAGATGATGCGGCTGATGGAGGCCCTGTATACTTCGGCGGCCGAAGGACGGGAAGTGGAGCTCTCCTGATGCATGTTTTGGTTACGGGTGGCGCCGGCTTTATCGGCTGTTATTTAACCCGGCGTCTGCTGGCGGAAGGTCACCGGGTTACGGTTATGGATAATTTTTTTCGCGCGTCCCGGGAGAGCCTGGCGGATGTGCGGGATCACTCTTTGCTGAGTATTTATGAAGGGGATATCCGGCGCTATGCGGATTTTGAAAAACTTCCTTCCGGCATTGAAATGATATATCACCTGGCCGCGCAATCGAATGTGATGGGGGCCGTTAGCGGGCTGGACTATTCCTTTGAAACCAACGTAGGCGGTACTTACAACGCCTTAAAATTTGCCCGTGAGCGGTCGGTAAGGCGTTTTGTCTTTGCCTCCTCGCGTGAGAGCTACGGAGAGGCACAGTATATCCCCGTGGATGAAAATCATCCCCTGAATTCCAAAAATGCCTATGGGGCAAGCAAATTGTGCGGCGAACGCTATTGCGCCGTTTTTAACCAAACCTACGGTCTGGATGTTTTTACCGTTCGTTTGGCCAATGTGTATGGGCGCGGTGATTCGAACCGGGTAATCCCCATCTTTATCGATAAGGCCCTGCGCGGAGAAGCGCTGACGATCTACGGCGGTAAGCAGCTTATCGACTTTATCGGCGTCGAGACCGTGACGGATGTTTTTATGGAGATCATGACCCATGAGGGATCGGCTGAAGCGGTCAATGTTGGCTCGGGTCGGGGCACAACGCTTTTTGACCTGGCGGAGGAAATACTGAAGCTGAGCGGTTCCGCCAGCCCCCTGGAGGTGTTGCCGGCCCGGGAAGTGGAGGTTGTGCGTTTTGTTGCCGACACCAAACGGTTTCGGAAAATCTTTCGTACCTCCCTGCCCGAAAACCCGCTTTCCCTGCTTCCGCAAATGATAAGCGATGAGAAGAAATCAGGAAAATGTTAAAAAATAGTTTACTCCCGGCTTTAATTTCCGATAAATGTAAATTATCATAAATCGGAAGGGTGATTACGTATGAGTTTTAATTTCGAGGAGAAAAACAACGTTCTCGTTGTGAATATCGAAGAGAAACGGGCCACGGTTGAAATATCGGGAAAGCTGAAGGAAGAACTGCTATCCAAGATCGATGAAGGGCATCAGAATATCATTGTTAATCTCGGGAATTCGGATTTTGTGGACAGCTCCTTTCTGGGCGCGCTGGTTGCCGGTCTGAAAAAGGCGACCATGAAGGGCGGCGATTTAAAGATTGTAGGGCTGCATCCTCCGGTTCGGGCCATGTTTGAGCTGACACGGCTGTTTAGAATATTTGACATATTCGAAACCGTTGACGAGGCCCTGAATAGTTTTTAATACAATAGCTTTGGCATATTTTAGTCTATTATGCATTGATCTGACGGGGTATGAGGGGAAACGATGGATCTGATTGTTGATAAGGAAATCTTACGGGATATAGAAAAAGCGATCCAATACGAATGGATGGAAAAAAACAGCTTGGGTCAATATTGCGCCTCGACGGTGATAGGCATGAATACCCGCCGCGAACATGGTCTTTTTGTCGTCCCCGATGCGGAAGCCAGGCGGCGGATTGTTTTACTCTCCAAATTCGAGGAATCGGTTTTTGTGGAAAACCGGGTTCACGAAATCTCCACCAGTCGCTATACCTCGGGCGTTTTTCCCGAGGGGTTTGTCTATCTGACTCAATTTTCAAAAAACCCTTTCCCTACCTTTTTATATGATATCGAAGGGCGCCGCCTGAGAAAAACGATCTTTCTTCTGTCCGACAGCCCCACATTGGTATTACGCTATGAGCTGCTGGACAAGGGGCTGCCCCTAAAGCTGGTGCTGAAGCCTTTTCTGGCGGATCGCTACTCCACGGAACTGACCCGGGCCACCAAGGGGCTGAATACCGATAGTTATATCGGAGAGCACTTTGTACGCTGGGCCCTGAAGAGTGACATGCCGGAAACCACCGTTTTTTACAACCGGGGAGAATTTATAGCGGCAAATCTCTGGTATAAGAACTTTGAATACATACATGATCATAACCACTATGCCACCTCTTCCGAGTCTTTGTTTAATCCCGGATTCTTTCAGGTGGAACTGGCGCCCTATGAATCCTTTGATCTCTATGTTTCCCTCAATTCCGTTGAACTGCCCATCGACAATTATGAACATCTGTACCGCGGGGAAGTGGAAAAACGCCGGGAGAAAAAGGGGCTGTTTTTTACGGATGACCCAAGACTGTTCCGGGTGGAAAAAAGCATGGAAAGCAGTATTCTGAATATCGAGGGGCGGGAAGTGATCCCCGGATCGATACTGGAAAATAATTTTGCCACGCGGGATATGCTTTTTTCCCTGCCCGGCCATTTTTTAATCCATGAAAAATTTGAGCGCTTTAAAACCGTGTATAAGGAACTGGCCGGCGAGCTTTCCCAGGGACTGTTGCCGGTATATCTGCCCGGTCGCCAGGAAAAAAATCACTATTGCAGTGCCGACATCAGTTTGTGGTTTATCCAACTGGGCTATCTGTATTATGAGATGAGTAATGATCTCTCCTTTTTTGATAATGCACTGATGGATGCCTACCGTTCCATATTGGATAACTATATCAAAGGCACCCTGTATAACATATATATGGACAAGGATAAACTGATATTTGCCGGTAATAAAACCACCAGCGCCAGTTGGATTCCGCTTAAAGATGAAACGGGAGATGTGTTGCGTTACGGTAAGCTGCTGGAGGTAAACGCCCTGTGGTACAATGCCTTGCGTGTTTTTAGCCGGATAGCCCAAAAGGCCGGACGTAAGCGCTGGGCGTCAAAATATGATAAAATCGCCGATAAGACCGCCGAGTCGTTTAAAAAGGTCTTTTTTAGGAAACAAGGGCTGGCCGACTTTATAAACGCCGAGCGTGAATGTTTTGATAAGCGCGTTAACCGCCTGGTTTTACTGGCCCTGCCTTTTTCTCCGCTGGAGCGGGAAGAAGAAGAGGCCCTGTTTGATCAGGTGGTGAAAGAGATGATAACGCCCTATGGTTGTAAGTCGGATTCGCCCGGGGTACAAAACAGCCGGGGAGCGATTCACCGCAAAAACAGTCTCTATTTCAGCGGAGCCATCTGGCCCTGGACCGTATCGCTGCTGGTTGAGGCCGCCCGAAAGTATGACTGGCCCGGAAAATCCGCCGGGGAGTGGCAAAAGTATTTTGAGCCCGTATTAAAACTGACCCAAAGCGGTTTGCTGGATCATATTCCCGAGGCGGTTACCGATGAGCGGGAAGTTCGTCAAAGCGGAATGATTGACGCCACCATGAGTCTGGCCTGTGTGGTATGGGCCTATTTCCGGATGGAAGAAAACAAAGCAAAGCGCGCCTAATCTATTTCTATCCGCCGTTTACGGCTGGTGTCGGCGGAACTCTTTTTGAAAACCTGTTTTTCCTGACTCCGGTTTATAAGCTCCTTTAACTTTACGGAAATATCCATCCAAAATGGCGCATCCTTGGGATTTTTGCTCAAATAGGTAGACATTTGTGATGGAGTTATGCTATATTCTTGTAACGTTTTATAGGATAAAATGATTTTAACGGAATCTGAAACTTTTAAATTGTTAATGGTTATAAGTTGAGAAAGAGCCAGCATTTCGTTTGAAGGCAACTCTTCATTGTCGGATTTTTCCGAACACATCATCAGTAACAATAAACTCATAACCAGCAGCATGATTTTGCCGTGGTTTACCCTAAGTGATTTCATGCAGGAATTTATACATCAGGAACGTTAAAAGGCAAAATATAAATTAAACGGGCTCAGGTTGGAGGTTGATAATGTTTTCTTATGCCAAAAGGATAGCGCTTATTTTTCTTATTTCCGGCTTTGTACAGGTTCAGGGCCAATTTGGCCAAAATAAGGTGCAATACCGGGATTTTGACTGGCACTATCTGCAAACCGAGCATTTTGACATCTATTTTTACTCCGGCGGCTACAGCGTTGCCGAGTTCACCGCATA
The DNA here is from genome assembly GCA_026991535.1 of Calditrichia bacterium. Taxonomy (GTDB): domain Bacteria; phylum Calditrichota; class Calditrichia; order Calditrichales; family J004; genus J004. The sequence goes on from JALXBH010000114.1 coordinate 11,403, forward strand.
CACCGCCGAAAAGGCCTATAAAGTATTGAAACGTGATTTTAACTATGAACTGACCAAGCGTGTCTCCATTATCGTTTACAAGTCGCATAATGATTTTCAACAGACCAATGTCATCTCTACCTATCTGCCCGAGGGTGTGGGCGGCGTAACGGAATTATATAAAAACCGCGTGGTTGTGCCCTTTGAGGGCTCCTATTCTCAGTTCAGGCATGTAATACATCATGAACTGGTTCACGCCGTGATGAATGATATGCTGTATGGTGGTTCCGTGCAGTCCATTATATCGGGTGAAATTGTCCAGGTACCCACCTGGTTTGCCGAGGGATTGGCCGAGTATTTTTCCCAGCGCTGGAATACACGCACCGACATGATGGTGCGCGACGCCACCATTAACAACTATCTGGTGCAGGCCCTGCCCAGTTTTGGCGCCTATTTTGGCGGTAATGCCTTTTTCCGCTACATCGCCGAAGAGTACGGTAACGAAAAAGTGGCCGAAATACTGCACAAAATTAAGGGTAGTATCCGCTTTGAAAATGTGTTTAAGGCAGCGCTGGGACTTAAAGTTGACGAACTGATGGAAAAATGGCAAAAGAAGATGCGCAAGGAATACTGGCCCGATATCAAGGACCGCCTTGAAACCGAGGAGTTTGCCCACAGGCTGACCAATCACCGCAAGACCAACAGCTATCTGAATATCAGTCCCGCTCTTTCCCCCAAGGGTGATAAGGTGGCTTTTCTTTCCAATATGGATGGCAAGCAAAGCATCTATGTTATGGATATGTTTGATAACACAAACATTAAAAGGATTATCAAGGGTGAAACCGATGTGAACTTTGAGGAACTTCACTGGCTTAGTCCCGGTATGGGGTGGTCGCCGGACGCCAGCCGACTCACCTTCTCGGCCAAGGCCGGCGATCAGGACGCTCTCTATATCTATAATGTGAAGACGGAGGAAATTACCCAAAAAAAGTTTGGTCTGGATGGAATTTTTTCCGCTTCATGGTCTCCCCTGGGGGACGAGATCGCCTTTGTGGGCAACCTGAATGGCAACGGAGACATCTATGTTTATAACATCAAACAGGATAAAATAGAAAAAATCACCGATGACCAGTTTTCCGATACTTACCCTCACTGGTCCAACGATGGCAAGCGTATTGCCTTTGTTTCGGAGCGGGGCGGCTATCTGCGCAAGGAAGACATCCCCGAGGACTTTAAAATGTCCGGCCATGATTTTAAGAATACGGATATTTACGTGGTGGACCGGCATACAAAGGAGATCAGCGCGATCACCCAAACGCCTTTTCTGGAATCCGATCCCATCTTTGGGCCGAATGATGAAAAAATACTCTACACCAGCGACCAAAACGGTATTTCCAACATCTTTGTTTATGATATCGCCACACAGGAGAGTCATCCCGTCTCCAATCTGCTTTCGGGCGCCTTTCAGCTCTCCATGGATAAGGACGGGCATACTCTGGTCTTTACCTCCTTCAGCGAACTGGGCTTTGATCTCTACTCCATAAAAAATCCCCTGGACCTGCCCGCGGCCGAATTGGAGAATACGGAATACCGCAAAAAGCTTGAGGATAAAAACAGCCTGCTGAGTACCGTGGATAAACTGGAGCCGGATAGCAGCCAGGCCGTTTCGGCGCAAAAGGACAGCTCCAAAACCATATTGAGCATACCGCGCACCACGGACTACAGCCACTATGTTTTTGCCGATCTGAACCGGCGGACAAAAAAGGTGAAAAAGGCCGTTACCCTGAAGGAGGAGGACTATAAGCGCAAGGATGGCAACTTCCGCGTTCATAACTATAAGGTTAAATTTTCGGCCGATCTGGTGAATGGCGAGGCGGAATATAACACCTATTGGGGATTTCAGGGCTTTACCCAAATTGCCTACAGTGACGTCCTTGGCAACCATCAGATTTATCTGGGCACCAACCTGGTTTTTGATTTGCGTAACAGCTATATCGTAGCTCAATACCTTTATCTGCCCAAGCGCATCGACTACGGGGTCTCCTTTTTTAACTATTCCAATACTTATTACTCCTTCAGGAACGGTTTAACCCGTTTCCGGAATTACGGTGCTTCCTTTTTGGCCCGCCGGCCTTTTAATAAATTCTCGCGGATAGACGCCAGTATCTATTTTATGACCGCCGAACTGGAGTACCTGTCCATTAACGTGCCCACCCAGCGTATATCCAGCTTTTTGCCCAGTATCCGCTATGTATATGATACCTCGGAGTGGTGGTTCACGGGTCCCCGGGACGGCTTCCGCGGCTCGGTTTCCATAACCACCAGCCCTAAATACAGCGATGCCAGCCTGGAGTTTACAACGGTAAAGACCGATTTGAGAAAATACTTTAAATTACATGATTACTACCATCTGGCCTTCCGTTTGGCGGCCGGGGCCAGCATTGGCCGGGATGCGCAAAACTTTTATTTTGGCGGCGTGGATAACTGGCTGAACCGTCAATTTAACGGTGGTCTGGATCGTTATATCAATTCGGTTAAGGACGTCTATTTTTCCGAGTTTGTTACGCCTGTGCGCGGCGCCCGCTTCTATGAAAAGGTGGGCCATCAATATGGTCTGATCAACGCGGAGTTGCGTTTTCCGCTGATATTGCGGCTTGATCTGGGCCTGCCGCCCATCAGCATCGGCTACATCCAGGGCGTGTTGTTCACGGATGTGGGCAGCGCCTGGGATGACCCCTTTAAATTCCGCGGCGTGAAAAACGGCCGGGTGGAAGACCTGTTTATCGGTTACGGAACCGGCGCGCGGGTTTATCTGTTCGGATTTCTGTTAAAATATGATCTTGCCTGGCAATATGACCTGCAAAAGTCCAGCCTGCCCAAGCACTATTTTTCAATAGGTATCGACTTCTAAACGGGGGGAGGACGTTTCCCCCCTTTATCTTTTTCCATGGCCCGCCTGGCCTTTCGGCCAAAGCAACGGGCGGTTTCCTTCATCGGCCGCCAGGGGTCATTCATCCTCTTTTTCCGCCCTTTCGGCAAAGTTTCCTTTTTCCGGTAATTCAGTGTGCTACATTTCCTCAAAATTAAGTAAGAGGCTCCGGGCGTAAAGCGCCGGGGCCTGGTAACACATACATATACTCCGGGAGGAAAGCGCCATGCGTTTTTTGATTTTACTGATGGTTGTAATGCCTGCTTTTGTGGCGGGGCAAATGCAGAAAGGCACACTGGCCGGTACGGTAACGGATGCCAACAACAAACAACCCCTGGTGGGCGCCAATGTGGTGGTTGAGGGAACGGTGCTGGGCGCTGCCACCGATATGGACGGTCAGTTTGTTGTCACGGGTCTGCAACCGGGAAGTTATAATATCGGTATCTATTTTTTAGGCTATGAAACGGTTATGAAGGCCAATGTGGTTATCAACCCCGGCAGTAAAAGTGTGATAAGGGTGGAAATGAAGCCGGATTTGCTGGAAAGTGAAGCAGTGGAGGTGACCGCCAGCTACTTTTCCCAGCCCCGCGAGGCGGTGGTAAGCGCACGCAGCATGGATTTTGAGGAGGTGCGCCGCAGTCCGGGCTCAGCCCTTGATATTCAAAGGGTGATGCAGTCGCTGCCTTCCGTCGTTTCCGGGTCGGATCAGAATAATGAGATCATCATCCGCGGTGGCAATCCCGGTGAAAATCTCTTCCTTATGGATGACGTGGAAATACCCAACCCCAATCACTTTGGCGAACAGGGCAGCGGAGGCGGCCCCATTAACATGATTAATACGCTGATGGTGGGGCAGGTGGATTTTTACGCCGGGGCCTTTCCCGCCAAATACGGAGATAAGGCTTCTTCCGTTATGGATATACGTTTACGGGATGGGTCGCGGGATCAGTTCAAAACCACGCTGGATATGGGCATGGCCGGGGCGGGAGTGATCAGCGAGGGCCCTTTGAACGGAGGCAGGGGCTCTTATATTCTTTCCGCGCGTCGCAGCTATCTGGACCTGATTGTTGACGCCATCGGGCTGGTGGCCATACCGCGTTATTATAATCTGCAGGGGCGGCTCAGCTACGACCTCACCCCCTCCAATACCCTTATCTTCAATATGATGTACGGACGGGATAAAATACACATTCAGGATGAGGGCGGCGCCGGATATTCCCGGGGAGCCGAAAATGTGAAAAGCAACGGCGGGCAGTATGCCGTGGGCCTCTCCCTGCGCTCCGTGTTTAGCCCCAACTTTTACGGCCGTACCACTTTTTCCGTGGCGCAAAGCGAATGGAATGTGGATGTATACCGCACCCTGACGGGAAAAACCTATTTCTCCAACCGTTCACGGGAGAAGGAAACAACCTTAAAATCCGATTTTACTTACCGTCTGAAGAACGGCCTGGAGTTTAACTGGGGAGCGCAACTGAAGCAGGTGAACTTTAACCTTGACATCTTCTCCGCCGCCGACACCCTGTACACCTATGATCCGGCCGCGCAACGTCCGGACTCCGCCACCGGTATTGCCCGGGTGTACACGGGCGACAGCTTTGACGATGATCTGAACAGTTATAAAACGGCTCTTTACGGACAACTCTCGTTCGATTTTCTTAAACGGTTCACCCTTACGGCCGGCGCGCGTTATGAATATTTTAAATATACCGGCTTTCATTCGCTGAGTCCGCGCCTGGGAATGAGCTGGAAGCTGAGTCCCAAAAGTACCCTGAACCTGGCCTATGGTCGACATTACCAGTCGCCGGTATATTTTCAACTGCTGCAAAACCGCCAAAACCGTTCTCTGGACAGTTACTATTCCGAACAGTTTATCGCCGGATTCGAATATCTGTTGCGCAGCGACATCAAATTTACTCTGGAGGCCTATCGGAAGACATATGAGGGCATCCCCCAATACCGACGCTTGACGACCGCCGATCCCCTGGATTATTATAATAATGAGATGCTCAACAGCGGCCGGGGCCGTTCCCGGGGGGTGGAAACATTCCTGCAAAAAAAGATAACGGATAACTTCTCGGGTATTTTCAGCTATTCGTTCAGCCGTTCGGAAAATCTGGATTTACGGGATAACAGTTGGTATGCCGGCAACTATGACTACCGCCATGTATTGACGCTTATTGCCGGTTATAAAATCCGTTTTTATAAACAGGAGTGGTTCAAGCAGGCGCGGGAAAGCTGGTGGTATCGTGTGTTTGCCACCATTCTGCCCTTTAGCGATGAAACGGAAGTGAGCGTTAAGTACCGTTATCTCGGCGGACGGCCCTACACCTCGCCCGTTTATCACCCGGAGTTGCGCCGCTGGCTGGTGGATGAAAACCTGAAGCGTAATTCCACGCGTTTGCCCGAATACAGCCGTCTGGATTTCCGTTTGGACCGGCGCTACTTTTTTGATTCCTGGAACATGGTTGTGTATTTTGACGCCTCCAATGTTCTGAATACCAAAAATATTTGGGAGTACCAGTATAATGACGATGGCGGCACCAGGGAGATTTTACAGTTCCAGCCCTTACTTGTGGGAGGAGTGAATATTGAGTTCTAAGGGGTTTCCCGTGGTGGAAAGGGGCTTTGTTTATAAAATAGCGCTCTATAATACTCTGATCGCCTTGTTGCCGACGATGGCCAATCTCTTTTTACACGGAGAAAAGTGGCTGCAATTTTTTATGATAAACTTTGTGTTTGCCCACTCCATAGGCTGGAGCATTGCCCTTCCCAGCCATCTGTTTCTGAAAAAAGCCTACTTGAGCTGGGGGCGTATGAAGAAGGGGGCGGCCCTGGCTTTGGTGTTGCTGGTCTTTGGCGCCCTGGGTTCGCAACTGGGCTACTTTCTGGTGCACACGGTATTCTTCCCGGATGCGGAGCTGCTCTTTTCCCGCGGACAGATGTTTCTGGTTAACCTGGCCCTGTCCATACTGTTTGGCCTGGCTGGCGTTGTCTATTTTTCCATGGAAGAAAAGATCGTGCGTATGGCGGAATCGTTAAAGGAAAGGGAGATGGAGCAGGAGCGTTTAAGGGCCTTGCGTAAATCTGCCGAGCTGGAAGCCCTGCGTGCCCGTACCGATCCCCACTTCCTGTTCAATACGCTGAACTCCATCGCCAGCCTGATCCGCAGCGACGCCGACAAGGCGGAACGCATGACCGTGCAACTGGCCGATCTGTTCCGCTATACGCTTGATTCCAAAAACAGGGAACAGGTTAGCCTGCGCGAAGAGCTGGAAGTGGTTCAGTCCTATCTGGAAATTGAAAAAATCCGTTTGGGAGAACGGCTGCGTTATCATATCGAAACCGATGAGGGGGCCCTGGGCGCCCCGGTGCCGCCCCTGTTGCTGCAGCCCCTGGTGGAAAACGCCGTGGTGCATGGCCTGGCTCCCCAAAGGGGCGGTGGGGAGTTGCAAATCCGCGCCGCCTGCCGGGATGAGCGCCTTCATATCCTTATCCGCGATAACGGGGTGGGCATGGGAAAGGGGGGGAGTGGTACCGGAAATGGTTTGTCACTCGTTCGCGAACGATTGCGTCATCTCTACGGCGGGCGGGCTTCTCTGGATATGCTCGATGAGAATGGCGTGGCCATACAGATTACCATACCCCGGCTGTTAACAACCGGACATAAGGGAAAGGAGGCCTGATGCTAAGGGCGGTGATTGTGGACGATGAAGCCCTGGCCCGTGAGCGGTTGGCGCGTATGCTGGCCGGCTTTAGCGACAGGATAGAGGTGACGGGCGAGGCTGCCGACGGGATCGAGGCCCTGGAGCTGCTAAGGCAGACCCGGCCGGATGTGGTTTTCCTTGATATCCGCATGCCGGGTCTAGATGGCTTTGCCCTGTTGGAAAAGCTGGAAAAAATTCCGGCCGTTATCTTTACCACCGCTTACGACGCCTATGCGCTGAAGGCCTTTGATGAGGATGCCGCGGATTATCTGTTGAAACCGGTGGAAGCCGGGCGACTGGCCCGGGCCATCGAAAAGGTGGAACGCCTTGTGGAAGGAGAGAGCGACGCTCTGCGTCGCCGGTTGCAGGGTTTGCTGGAAAATATCGGCCGGGCGCCCCTGCAGCAACTAACGGTCAGGTCGGGGGACCGGGTCTTTTTTATCAATTACGACGATATATGCTTTTTTGAAGCTTCCGATAAGCTGGTCAGCCTGTTTACGGCGGAAGAGAGCTATGTTTGCGATCTCTCGCTTAATGAATTGGAAAAACGTCTGCCCGGGGAGAGCTTTCGCCGCGTACATCGTTCGGTGCTGGTAAACATCCGGCATATCAGGGAAGCCCAAAGATGGTTTGGCGGCCGCTACCGTCTGGTTATGAATGACAATCGCCGCAGCACGCTGCCCGTTTCCCGGGGACTGAAAAAGAATATCGGTTTATAGAGTGGTTTCCCACTAACATTTCTGTCCCATGATCTCTTTCCAGGCCTTTTCAAATACCGCGTCTTCCTGCTCAAACACCAAACCCGCGAGGCGGTACAGCCTATCCCCCTGGCGGATGTTTTGCCGCAAACGGTTTAAAAAGCGCCGGTCTTTCGCATTCGTTTCCTTTCGGTTGGCGATAAAAATCTGCCGGATACAATTTCGCTCATGTATATAAAGCACAAAATCGGGATGAAAAATGGCCCCGTCTTCAAAACGGTATAATTTTATGCGTCGCCGGTTGGCCAGTAAAAATACGGAACAGCCGCTATGGATCAATGCCGGGTAAAGCCTTTCATAAACCTTTAAAAAAGTCCTGCCGGCATCGGCGCGGGGCAGTTCGCTCCAAACCAGTCCCGGCGGTTCTTCCCCTGCCCCGGAGGCTGTTGCCGGGGATAAAAACGCGCTTAGGGGCCGGCCTTCAAATTTTTCCGATCCTCCCTGGGTTTGTATCTCCTCCTGTAAACAGAGGGCCAACTCCCGTAAAACATGACGGGCGATGTGTAGCCTGTCGCGGGGTGCCAGCCGCTTCAGGCGTTTCGGCGGAGCCGTCAGACGCAGGCGAATCCCGCCCAGATAACCGGGGGCGTTGATAAACTCGCCGATGGAGCCCGCTCCGGGCACAAGCTTAGCGATATGCTCAAAATAAAAAAATGGATCGCGGTTTATTGCCTTGCGCAGCACGGCCGGCCCGAGAGCGCTAAGGGAGAGTACCCTTGTGTCCATTGGGGCGGCTTCCTCCCTGTGGGCTTCGCTTAAGCGCTCTTCACGGGTGCTTTCCGGGGCCAGGGTGACGTTGAAAATCCTGTCAGCCGCAACGGCGGTCAGGTCCATGGGTAACGGACGTTTGATCCGCCTGTTGAGGAATAAGAGTCCCTCCCGGTAAAAGGCGCCTTGTTGGAACTCCGCACTCAGGTAAATTTCGTGCCGGGTTTCCCGCTGTTCTTTTATGCCTATGTGATGCAGGGCGCGGTTCAGGCCGGCAATATAAGCGGGATTATGGGCCGCATGGTAGTACAGTAACTCACAAATACGCAGGGGATGCCCGGGCCGGTCGTCATATTTACGGCGGTCGGCTGCCTGCCCCTGTTCAATGCGGAAGGGGCAATAACGGGCGCCGCGACCGATAAGCTGGGCTTCTGAGAGGGTGGTTTTCACAGGCTGGCCCGCCGGGCTATTACCGCGTGTGTCGTACAGACGGACGATGTCAAAAAGGTTGAGCACATCCCAGCCCTCGTTAAGTTTATCCACGGCAAAAACCAGGCGATAGGGGTTGTCAGGCTCTTCCAGGCTGTTGATAAGCAACTGTTTTTCCTCGCTGTCATTCCTGCTGTCCACGGAAATGCATTTTGCGGGTTCAAATTCCGTGCGCAGCTCATCGATCAACTCCTCCGGCCCCGGGTAACGCCGGCGGAAAAAGTCCAGGGCCCGGCCTACCACCGTTCCCCGGGCCGCGGTCTCTATGGCGGCCATCTCCTCCCGGCCAAGGTTCCTAAGACGGTGGGAGAAGTCCGTAAAAAAACGACGGCTGTCGGTGATGTTTTTTGATTTAAGCAGCACCACCGGTTTTATATGCAACCTGTGACGTTCAAATAATTTTTGGCGGTAAAGGCTAAGCAGCAGGGCCTGCAATGCCCGTTCAAAGGGGGGCAAATCGCTTTGCAGCACCTTAACCTCCTTGGAGTAGCCATCCCGGCGGAAACGGGCCAGGGAGTAGTCGAAAACTATCTTATCCCGGTATTTATCCCGGATGGCCGGATGGCTCAGGTCGGCGGTGGCGGTAAACTCCAGCAACACATTGCGCGGATGGGCGCGGAAAATGCGGTTGACGCTCTGTTCCCAACTGAGCAGCGCCCTGCTCTCTTCCCGGCTCAGACGTCCCTTTTTTGTTTCGGCATTGATGTGGTGGGCCTCGTCGGAAAGGAAAACGGTTTTTTGCCGTTCAAAATCGCCGTCATGCAGACTGTTCTCCCGGGGGCTGTTTAGGCGACTGTGCAGCCCCTGAATGGTGGTAAAAATGATGGAAATATCCTCATCCTCCGCGTCGCGGAAGGTTTCGCCCGCATGAATGCGGATGCGCCGGTTGCCGATAAACAGTTGCGGCGCAAAGAGATATT
>JALXBH010000115.1 GCA_026991535.1 Calditrichia bacterium
TGGCCCTCTTTTTTGCCTATGTGGAAAAGCATTACCGCTATCGCGCCGATGAATACGGTCTGAAAAGCTACCGTTGGTTTGTGTGGGCCATTGTTCCCGGATACTTTCTTTCCCTGTTGGGCATGTTCCCTGTGCTTTTGGTTTACCTGATTGCCGGAATATCGGCGCTGATGCAACTGGCGGCCCTCTATTTTCTTTACCGGCTTATCCGGGCCCATAAGCTGGGAAGGCTGACCCATAAGCAAAAGCCGGTGCAACTTCTGGCCTTTATGGTGACGGTGGCTTTTGTGCTTAAAACCATACTGCAGCTCTTTTCCCTTATTCCCGCCCTGGCCGATATAGGCTTTAACAGCCGCGGCGTGGTGATTGCCTTCCTGCATCTGATCATGCTGGGCATCATCACCCCCTATCTGATCGCCCATCTGACCAAACTGAATATCATGCAATGGCAGGGCAGTCTTTCCATGGTCGGACTGATGAGCTATTTTATCGGTTTTGTGCTGACCGAGTTTTTACTGGGGACGCAGTTTACCGGCTGGTGGGGGGTACAGTTTACGGAAGGGGTGGCCACGGCCACCCTTTTCCTGGCTTTGGGGGTCGTTCTGGCCGCCTTTGCCTTTTCATCCAAAAAGAAAATCACCGCCTGCGCCTCCGAAGGGGCCGGGCCTGTAAAAGACAATCAGTGGTTTAAAAAACTATAATTAACCGGAGAAGTTATTATGAATCCAGCGGAAAAAGTAAATCTGAATGAATGGATCGGCGACGCCCGGGGGGGCATTTTAAGCAAGAAGGTGCTGGCTAAAAAAAGCGGCAATATCACCATGTTTGCCCTGGCCGCCGGCGAGGTGATCAGCGAACACAGCGCCCCGTTCGATGCCCTGGTGGTTATACACGACGGCAAGGCGCAGGTCACCATTGGCGGGCAGGAGCATATCGTCTCCGCCGGCGAAGCCATTATTTTACCGGCCAACATTCCCCACGGCCTAAAGGCGCTGGAGGCCTTTAAGATGCTGCTGGTGATGATTAAATCGGAATAGCCGGTGAAGCTGAAACGGATATGGCTGTTTCCGCTGGTACTGACCGCCCTGCTGCCGCTGCGGGGCCAGGTAAATATTGAACGCTTTGTGGCCGGGGTGGACAGCAGTGCCTTTCTGAGCGCCAGTCAGCTCAATATTGAGTATAAAAAAGGCAATGTGGATTTTCAGCAGATAAGCCTGGAACATCTTTCGCGCTGGCGGCTGGAGAAGCAGAGCTTTTTGGTCATCTACAAGGGTGAGCTGGTTTGGGAAAACGGCCGCCGTTTTGTGGCCGAAATGCTGTTGCACGGCCGTTATATGCATCGCCTGACAAAGAGCATGTACGGTGAGCTCTTTCTGCAAAGCGATTTTAACAAGGCCCGTCTGCTGGACAGCCGCTCCCTTGGCGGGGCCGGTTTTCGTCTGCCGGGAGCATGGGGCATGAAAAACATGACCCTGGGGCTTTCCCTTTTCTTTGAACACGAAGAGTACGGTTTGCCGTCTTCGGCGCGCCACGCCCCACGGACGGAGGCCTGGCGGGGCAACGGATACATCTCGCTGGCGCATGAAATCCGCGAGGGGCTTAAGGCCTCTTTTTCCGCCTATGTGCAGCCGGATGTAAGCGATGCCGGCGATCTGAAAGCCATCGCCGCCCTGGCCCTGGATATCGGGATTACCGAGAAATGGTCCATCGCCCTTACCGGCGACGGGCGCTATGACAGCCGTCCGCCCGACGGCATTAGGGAGTGGGATGTCAATCTGGACGTGGGTATAAACTGGATGATCCGGTGAAGATAAAAAAGTTTTTAAGCAGCAGCGGCGCCGAGATTTGGGTGGGCATGGATGACGCCTCCAACGACGCCCTGAGCCTGAAGCTGGCGGCGCCGGAGGATTTATGGTTTCATGTGGCCGGTTTTCCCGGCAGCCATGTGCTGCTGCGCGGCGCCGATGACCGGGAGAGCATCAAAGAGGCCGCCGCCCTGGCCGCCTGGTTTTCCAAAATGCGTAACGGCAGGAATGTGTCCGTGCACTATTGTCCGGCCAAAAATGTCAGCAAACCGCGCGGGGCCCGGGCCGGTACGGTACGGATTAAAAGGGAGAAGAAGGTCAAGGTGACCCCGGCCTTGCGGGAAGAGATAAAATAAGAGGTTTGGCGCCGGAAGGATTCTAATGAGCCGCCGTTAAAAACCGATAGTGAGACCTTTCAAAAATGAAGGAAGAGACAATGAAATCCAAAGAAGAATTCGCCCCCTATATTGTGGGCAGGGCTCTGGCCGTGGAAGGACTTTCCGTTGCCGAGAAAAATGAGATCGAATCCCTGGGCTCGCGCCATTTTTTTTGGGAAATAGCCAATACCCTGGGCCTTTTTTACAACCGGGAAAAAGTAAGCGCGGAAACACGGGCCCTTTGCCGGGGTATCATCGATGAGATACGTGAATATATGGGAGAGTGGGCTCTGCGGGACACATCCCCCACCACGGTGGTTTTCGGCACTTCCGGTTGGCGCGGCGTCATCGGGCAGGGCTATTCGCTGTTTAATGTACACAAGGTGCTGCGGGCCATCGTCCGCCATCTGCAATCGGATGTGTTTTTGCAATGGAACGGCTACAAGGACTTCAGCGAGGTGCGGGCCGCCGGTATCTTTTTACAGCGCGATAACCGTTTTATGGGCGACAACTGGCTGGAAGCGGCGCGCAAGGAACTGACTTCCGCCGGCATAAAAGTGTTTGACGCTGGTATGTGTCCCACGGGCGTCGGCTCCGCTTTTGTTAAAAACAACGGTCTGGCCGGTTCGATCAACTTTACCCCCAGCCACAACCCCATGCCCTATGCCGGGCTTAAGTTCAACCCCTCGGACGGCGGCGGGGCCGGGGCCGAGCTGACCGTGCACATCGAGCGCATGTCCAACGAACTGATGGCCGCGGAGGATTTTACTCCGGCGGAACGGGAAGAGCCTTCCCTGGTAAGCTCCGTGGACGCCGGTGCTTTTTTTGAAAAGTATATTCTGGAAAAAAGCCTGGTGTTCGATCTGCCTAAAATACGGCAATGGCTGATCCATAATGCCGCCGATCTGTATCTGCTGATCGATTTTATGCATGGCGCTTCGCGCGGCTATGTGCAACGATTGCTGGGCGATGAGGTGTTGCAGACCCTGAAAAAAGCGGGCGCCTGGCATACCCTGCATGAGGATGACGACTACTCCTTTCACGGCATGAAGCCCGAACCCAGCGCCGTTAACCAGCGGCCCCTGCTGGAACAGCTTCAAAAAAACGCCCGCAAATTCAACCTGGCCCTGGCCATGGACCCCGACGCCGACCGCATCCGCTTTGCCGACGCGCGCATGGATATCGACATGAACCGTTTCGCGCCCATCGCCTATGCCAATGTGCTGGCCGGCGGACTGAAGGGCGGGGTGGTGCATTCCGTGCCCTCTTCGGGTTTTACGGGCAAGATCGCCCGCGGCGAAGGGCAGCCGGTGGTGGAAACCATGGTCGGTTTTAAAAACTTCCGCGAGGCCTTTAACGCCGGCAAGGTGGTGATGGGCTTTGAAGAGTCCGACGGTATCTCCTTTAAGGGGCACACCCTGGAAAAATGTTCGCTGGCCGGATTTCTGGCCGCCCTGACCGCCCTCTCCGATCACAACAGCAATCTGAGCGATCAGTACCTGGCCCTGCAGAAAAAGTACGGCTACTATTACCCGGATCGCGCCGGAGTGGATGTGAAGGGTGTTTCCGTGGAAGACTGGCAGCGCTATAAAAGCGCCGTGGTGGATGTGCTGCAACACAAGCTGTTTAAGGTGGGGGACACACTGACTATCGGCGGGGCGGAGAAAACCATTCAATCCCTCAACACCATCGACGGGGTAAAGATCGTTCTGGATGATGACAGTTGGATACTGTTGCGTCCCTCGGGTACGGAGCCCAAGTTCCGCTACTATTTTGAAGTAGTCAGTGACAGGGAACTGGCGGATGCCGGCCCCATGCTGGCCGCCTATAACGAAGCGGCGGAAAGTCTTTTGCAAAAGGCCCGGGATTATGTTGATAACGCAAAGTAGGGCCGAGACACGGGCGGTAATATTTGACCTGGGCCGGGTGTTGGTCAAGGTGGATTTTACCCGCATGCTCAGGCGCTTTAAACCGGCCGTGGCCCTTTCGGGGGATGATTTTTCCCTGGAAAAACTGACCGCCCATCCCTTTTTCCGGGATTTTGCCGAGGGACGCATCGACGGGCGGGAATTCTGGCTGCGCCTTAAAAGCCATTTTAAGGCCGATCTGACCTATGACGATTTCAGGGATATCTGGTGTGATATCTTTGAGCCGATGCCCGGCATGCGCGATTTGGTGGAAAGGATACGGCGGGACTACCCCGTAACCCTGCTCAGCGATATCGATCCCATCCACTGGGAGTGGCTGAGCGCGGCCTATCCCTGGCTGACCTCCTTTCCCGATCCGGTGCTCAGTTATGAGATCGGCCATATGAAACCCCATCGCCGGTGCTATGAACAGGCGGCGCGGGCGGTGGGGCAGTCCCCGGAGCATTGCCTGTTTATCGACGACCGTCCGCCCAATATTGCCGGAGCCTGCGCGGCGGGTATGTCCGGTATCCTCTTTACGGGGATAAATCCCTTAGAGGAAGCCCTGCCGCTCTTCCTGGGCGCATAAAAGAGTAGGACTGTTCGTTTTCCTTACGGGCTCCGGGCCATCCTTTGGGGTCGGTCCAGGAAACGGGCCATATCCATGGCTATGATATTTAACTTTTTGTTTGCCGCGGTCTGTTTTCAGCTTGCTTTTACGCTCTTCCGGCAATGCCCGGCGCATTGCCGGCTAAGCGATTAATCCTTTTTCAATAAGGTAAACGATTTAAATGTTGTTCTCCAAAGACCGGTGTCTGTATCAAAGAACTCAATTGTTCCGTTAATATCATAGGCATGGGTCATTGTAGGGTACCAACCGTTATCCCATTGCAGTAGCATTGTATTTTTTTCAAGATCAATGATCCATCTTCCACTGTCATAATGGTTAAAGTTGTTTACTCCTTCGGTTGTGCCGTTTTCATAGATGCGCGCCACAAATGTAAAACCACCGGGATATTCTCCCGTAACTTCCTTATTGATAATCCGTTCTTTCAGCTCTAAGCCGGTCAATGGTTTAAATCCATTACCCAGGGCGCTCTTTTCAGTAAAAGCACTTCCGTTAAACTTGAAAGCTGCCAGCTTTAACCTTTTTATCATATCAGAAACTAACTTTTTCAATGGTCCAGTTCTTCATGGCCGCGGCTCCGGGCGAGAAATCCTGATGGATGATAAAGTAAGAGTTCTCCGGGGTAACCGCTACAGTGGTACTGGGGCGTATATCCTTTGAATTAACTACGGCGGCGCTTTCCCAATAATCCTTGCTTGATAATTCAATTAAGGTATTTCCACCGCCTGTTTTTCCATTGTTTGTAATGCCTATTACATTACCGTCAGATTTTAAAACCATTCCGTCAAAGCCGGTATACCCTGAAGTAATTTTTACAAGCCGGGCCTGTTTGGGCGTGTTGACGGGGATTTTTACCAATCCATAATTTTGATAAAGCCCCGTTTCTCCCACGCCTACAAGCGAGGCCAGTAAATAACCCTCGGGATGATAGTCTATACCGTTTACGCCGCTTTTAATGCCAGTATCATTTTTCCAGAAAACACCGGGATTCCCGGCGGTATCCACCACATATACCACGCCCGCAAACCAATCGGAAATATAGGCATTCCCCGCCTTGTCTATGGCGATATCATTGGCCATATAAGCGGGCGCATCCGGTACTAATGAAGAAAGGTTAATATCTTTTTCCAGCTTGCCCGTTTCAAGGTTATAAATTCTCAGGTGTGCCGTTCCCCTGGTCTTCGGGTCCTGATCCATAAGTTCCATACCATTAAATGCCGCGGCCAAAAGTCTGTTGTTTTTATAATCTATCTGTAAACCGGCGGTTGACATGGGAAACGCCTCGCCGCTGGTAAAGGGTTTGTAATTTCCTTCGGTATCAATTTTGATAATGGGACCGGCATTTAAAGAACTGAGAAAAAAGGTATTGTCATTTTTATTAAACTCGATACCTTCGGGATTTTGTGCAATACCGTTAATGGTAATTATATCGGGAAGCACAACCTGACCTTCCGCTGAACTTAGCCTGTCTTTGGCCGCCTCGGCTGTTTCTGTGTTTTTGCAGGACGCGGCCAGTATTAGTATCATGGATGCCAAAATTAAATGCTTGTTCATATTTATTCCTCCTTTATTTGAACATGAGCAATTGC
>JALXBH010000116.1 GCA_026991535.1 Calditrichia bacterium
CCATTACCCCCACTTATTGTAACAGCACTATCTGCCGCGAGAGAAATCCCTGATTTATTAAGTATTCCTATTACTGCTGTCATAATTTTCCTTTTTTAAATAATTCTCCAAAAGTAATTCATTTTAAATTATCGCCAACATCCCGCTAAACGCATTGCGTTTAACAGGACTATAAAGTATAATAATATTCGTTTATGCCGGAATCTTTCTGTTAACGTATGATTTTATGCTTAATTTAATATTATTATCTTACAAAAAATATGTATAAAATCCAACCGAGCTTATAACAGAATGTTTGTTTGTCCCGGTTGCCTTCGACGAGCTCCGTCAACGGCTATGGGCTTCCCGCGGGCTTAACCTTCAAACTCCGCCTTTTCACCGGCCAGGCCCAGCTTGCGTTTCACATCCTCCTGGGTCAGGTAGATGACCGGTACCAGGATCAGGGTGATAAAGGTGGCAAACATAACGCCGAAGGCCAGGGAGATGGCCATGGGAATCAGAAACTTGGCCTGCACGCTCTTTTCCAGCAACAGCGGCGCCAGCCCCAAAAAGGTGGTCAGCGATGTGAGCAGAATGGGCCGGAAACGTTTAACGCCGGCATCGCGAATGGCCCGGGCCACGGGAATGCCGGCGGCCCGCTCCTGGTTGATAAAATCGACCATCACCAGACTGTCGTTGACCACCACCCCGGCCAGGGCCACAATGCCAAACAGCGACAGGATGGTCAGATCATAGCCTAAAATCACATGACCCAGGATGGCGCCGATCAGTCCGAAGGGGATGGCGCTCATGACAATAAAGGGCTGGATATAGGACTTAAAGGGAATGGCCAGTAAAACGTAGATAAGCAACAGGGCCATGAGAAAGCCCTTGCTCAGTCCCTGCATGGTTTCCCGCTGGTTTTTTTGCTCGCCTTCAAAGCTGTAGGACAATCCGGGATACTTGTCGGCCAGTTGGGGCAGATAGTTATCCCTGAGATCATTGATCACCGCGTTGGGCGTGGTTTTGTCGTCATCCACATCGGCCTTAACCTGCAGGGTGCGCTTGCGGTCGCGGCGGTTGATGCTGGCATAGCCCCGGCCAAAATCAGCCTCGGCGGCCTTTACAAAAGGGATTTCCGTGCCGTTGGGCAGGCGGATGCGCATATTTTCCAGAAAGGCAACCGATTCCCGTTCCTGGCGCGGAAAGCGCAGCATCACCTTAATCTCATCGCGTCCGCGCTGGATGCGTTGCACCTCTTCCCCGTAAAAGGCCTGCCGCACCTGGCGTCCCAGATCGCTCATGGTCAGGCCCATGGCCTTGCCTTCATCACTCAGGCGCAGCTTGATTTCGCGCTTACCCGCCTGATAGCTGTCGCTGATGTCAAAAACGCCGTCATAGGTGGCCAGCTTGCGCTTTAGTTCCTCGGCGGCGGCATTAAGCTGTTCATAGTCCGAACCGGCCAGTTCCACGTTGACCGGTTCACCCAGATTGACCATGGAAGAAGAAAAGGAGAGCTCTTCGGCATCGGGGATAGGACCGGTCAGTTGCCGCCAGCGGTTGGCGATGGCCGCGCTGGTGATGTTGCGTTCTTCCGAAGGCAGCAGTTCGATGTTCACCTCCGCCAGATGGGCGCCGCTAAAGGTGTTGCCGCTGGTGACGTCACGACTTTGGCGCTTGCGGAAGGGCTGGCTGCCGATGGAGGTGAGCATGTGGACAAAGACGGAGTCCTCGCCTTCGGCACGCAGTTCCTCCTGCAGCTTCAGGGCGCTGGCCTCCAGCTGGCGCACCACCCGGGCCGTCTTATCCACCGGCGTGCCCAGGGGCATCAGCAGTTCGGCCACCACGTTGTCCGCTTCCACGTTTTGGAAGAAATAAAATTTTATCCAGCCGCCCCCCACAATGCCCAGCGAGGCGATCAAAACGGAAAGGGCCAGGGCGATGGTGACATAGCGCCAGCGCAGGGCCCATTCCAGCGAATCGTGATAAAAGCCGTTGATAAAGGCCTTCAACCGGCGGTCGAAAGCCTTTTGAATGTGTTCCCACCAACCTTCCCTGTTAGGCTTGCGGGCCTTCATGTGCCCCAGATGGGAGGGCAGCACCAGCAGGGATTCGATCAGGGAAAAACTGAGGGTGGCGATAACCACCAGGGGAATGACGCGCATGAATTTACCGAAAACCCCGGCCACCAGCAGCAGGGGGGCAAAGGCGGCAAAGGTGGTCAGAACGGCAAAAACGACCGGAACGGCCACCTGTTGAGTGCCCTTGATGGCGGCCTCCAACGGGCTGAATCCCCGCTCCAGATAGGAATAGACATTTTCACCGACCACAATGGCGTCATCCACCACGATACCCAGCACCACGATAAAGGCAAAGAGAGAAAGCAGGTTGATCGATACGTCCAATCCGGGCAGCATCCACAGCGCGCCGATAAAGGAGAAGACGATGCCGAAGCTGACCCAGCCGGCCAGGCGCAGCTTCATAAAAAGGGCCAGCACCAGAAAAACGAGAATCAGACCGGCGCGGCCGTTACGGAACAACAGCTCCATGCGGCTGCGCAGGATGCGGGTGTCATCCTGCCAGGTGGTAAGTTTTATGCCTTCGGGCAGGCGTTTCCGTTCCCTGGCGATGTAGTCGCGCACATCCCCGGCAATTTTCAGGGCGCTCTCCTGTCCCACGCGGAAAACCTGGATCAGGGCGGCGGGGGCGCCGTCAAAGCGGGCCTGGGCGTCGGTCTCGGCAAAACCGTCGATCACCCGGGCCACATCGCCCACATACAAGCGGCTGCCATCGGCATAGCGGCGCAGGGGGATTTTGGCGAACTCCCCGGCCACATAAGCCTGTCCTTTGGTACGCAACAAAATCTCGCCGCTTTCGGCTTTAATCACACCGCCGGGTAAATCCATGGAAAAGCGGCGGATGGCGTTGGCCACCTCGTCAAAGGTCAGTTTATAGCGGCGCAGGGCCTCCTCGGGCAGTTCGATGCTGATCTCATAGGGCGGAATGCTGTTGACCACCACCTGGGTGATATCCTTATAACTCAACAGATCGTCGCGGATACGGTCGGCCAGTTTTTTCAGGGTGGCCGGATCGGTTTCGCCGGAGACGGCCACGTAGATAACCTGATTGCGGCGGATCATTTCCGATATGACCGGTTTTTCGATCTCCGCCGGAAAAGTGGTGATGGCGTCCACGCGGGATTTGATATCGTCCATCACATCCTTGGTGGCGTATCCCGTTTTGATTTCGGCGGTTACCGTGCCCACATTTTCCTGTGAGCGGGAGGTGATCTCCTTGATGCCGTCGATATCCTGAATGGCTTCCTCGATGCGCACCACCACGCCTTCTTCCACCTCCTCGGGGGCGGCGCCGGGGTAAAGCACGCTGATCTGCACCATATCGAGATTGGCTTCGGGAAAAACTTCGTATTTCAGGCTGGATATGGTCAATAATCCGCCGGCGATGATGGTTACCATGAGCAGATTGGCGGCCACGGAGTTGCGGGCAAACCAGGCGATGAGTTTATTCATGGCTTTGTTCCCGTTCTGGCGTTGTACTTTCGGCCAACAGGACAGACATACCGTCCACGACTGTGTTCAGCGGCGTCAGGCATATCTTTTCCCCGGGGTTCAGTCCGCTGCTTATGATGACCCTTCCCGGCTCCCGCCGGACAATGGTTACCGGGCGTATGCGCAGCCTGTTTTGACTGTCGATCACCCAAAGGCGGTTGCGGTTATGCACGGCGTTTTCATCAACGACGAACACATTCTTCAGCGTTTTTCCGGTAATGTCGGCGTCGACGAACATACCCACGGTCAGCGGAGGGTTATCGCTGCCCGGGTGGCGGTCAAAGGGCCTGCGGATGCGGGCCACGGCAAAGATCATGCGCGTCATGGGGTCTATCTCGCCCTCAATGCGGATCAGCCGGGCCGGCCATTGGTATTCCCGTCCGGCGAAGGAGGCGCGGATGGTCACCGCCGGTTGATGTTCGCCGCGGATATCCCCGTGGTAATTGAGAGGGATATCGATAAAGGCCAGTTGTTCATCGGTGAGGGGCAGGCGGACTTCGGCGTAATCGATGGCATAAATGGTGGCCAGCGGCGTACCGCGGGTGATCACCTGACCGAGGGCGGCCTGTTTGTCGCGCATGCGGCAGGCATAGGGGGCCTTGACGGCTGTACGGGAGAGGTTCAGCTCGGCCAGGCGCAGGGCGGCACGGGCCGCCTCCAGCGCGGCGCGGGCCTGCTTTAACTGGGGCAGGCGCAATACCAGTGAGTCCGGCTCCCCGCGGCCCACCTTTTGCCACTCCTCGCGGGCAATGTCGGCTTCCTGTTGTTCGCGGGCCAGGGCCAGTTCGGCCTGGGCCACCTGCAGCCGGGCCTGTTCCCGGGCCAGTTGATATTCGGCGGGATCAATCCAAAGCATGGTTTGCCCTTTTTCAAAATAGCCGCCGGCGGCAAATTCCGGGGCGGTTTTGATAATACGTCCGTTGACCTCGGAGATCAGAGGTCCCTGGGTGAGGGGAGTCACCGTTCCCTGGGCCTGAATGGTCACCGTCACTTCCCGCGGCCGGGCTGCTTCATAACGTACCAGAGGTTTTACAACCGGTGTGTCCTGGGTCCTGGCCGTGGGCCGCGAGATGATCAGAAAAAAGGCGATAATAACGCCCACGGCAATGATCAGCAACGGCCATCCGAATTTTTTCATGTTGTCACTCATTCCATATCTCCTTGTTTGCCCAGGGAAAGGGCCTTCTTATTCATGCGCACTTTTGTAAAACCGCCACCCAGGGCCAGGTGCAGGTCGATGCGGTTTTGCAACAGACCGCGCTGCAGGGTCAGCCACTGGCTTTTAGCCTGATAGGCGCTTTTTTGGGCGTTCAGCAGGGTGATGATATCCACCAGCCCGCGTTGATAGCGGTCTTCGGCCAGTTGGCGGGCGGCCTCGGCCTCATCCATGGCCACGGTACTGCTGGCGCTTTGTTTTTTCAGATGGTTTTCGTTGGCCAAAAGGGTTTCCACCTCGCTGTAGGCGTTGAGTACCGTATTGGCATAGGCGGCAAAGGCCTGTTTTTGCGTGGCTTTGGCCAGATCGATTCCGGCCAGGATGCGTCCGCCGTTAAATAGGGGTTGTAAAACATTGGCGGCCAGGCTCCACACGGAGAGATCGGGGTTGAGCATGTCGGCCAGTTCCTTACCGCTGGTACCCAGGGAGGCGGTGAGGCTGATGGCCGGGAAAAGGGCGGCCCGCGCCGACCATACATTGGCCCGGGCTCCGGCCAGGCGCCGTTCGGCAGCGACAATATCCGGGCGCCGGGTCAACAGATCGGCGGGCATACCGGCGGGTATTTCCCCGGTCACTCCGGCCAGTGTGTGTCCCGTTTCCACTTTTGCCGCGGGGTACCTGCCCAGCAGCAGCTCCAACTGCCTGCGGCTTAGTTCCCGCTGTTGGCGTCGTGTTTCCAGATTGGTGCGGGCATTGGCCAGATCGGTGCGTGACAGGCGGTAATCCAAAGAGGAGCGTAAGCCGCGCAGGTACCGGCGGTATATTTGATCGTGTGAAAGTTGTATGATTTCCAGATTTTTTTGAGCCAGCTCTTCCTGCCGGCGAGCCTCCACGGCGGCAAAGTAGGCTTTGGCGGTTTGAGCGCTCAGGGAGAGCTGCAAGCCGCGCACATCGGCCAGGGTGGCCTGCCATTCGGCGTCGGCGGCGGAACGGGCCGCCCCCACGCGTCCCCACAGATCGATTTCCCAACTGACATTGGCCGAAACGCCAAAGGTGTTGGCGTAAGTGGTCAGGATGTCGCTTTTGGCACCCGGTATGGGAAAGCCGATAAAGTTTTGCTTACGGCGGGAGGCATTACTGCCCAGGCCGAGGCTGGGCCACAAACCGCTGCCGCTGATGGTGCGCTGGGCGGCGGCCGCTTCCAGACGGGCAAAGGCGGCTTTTAGATTGTAGTTGTGGGTCAGGGCTTCGCTGATCAGGCTGTCCAGAGCCGGATCGTTAAAGTCCCGCCACCACAGGGAATCCGGCCTGACTTGCGCCCCGGAGGGTGTTGTCCACCGCGGCGGGGCCTGGTCACGCAGGG
This sequence comes from Calditrichia bacterium, assembly GCA_026991535.1. Lineage (GTDB taxonomy): Bacteria > Calditrichota > Calditrichia > Calditrichales > J004 > J004. The sequence continues at coordinate 6,068 of JALXBH010000116.1, forward strand.
CGGGATGCTCCACCGATGGGGCGCATTGCATCGCCGGAAGCGCAAGAAAGGCCAGGAGGAGAGCATATTTTATCATACCAAAGCTCCGTTACTTTTTTGGGGCGCCGGCGCTGAGCCCGGCGGTGTTATACTGAATCACTTCTTCAAACAGTTGTTCCGGTTTTAGCCGGGCGCCGTTCTTGCCGCAAAAAGCGGGGTGACGCCCGGAGAGCATAA
>JALXBH010000117.1 GCA_026991535.1 Calditrichia bacterium
ACCGTTCCAGATCCAGACGGGTGCGGTTGGCCCCGGGAACAACGGTTTCATTAAAAACCATCGACAACAGGCTTAAAATCACCGCCGCGATAAACAGCGGCGCCAATATACGGTACAGGCTGACCCCAGCGGAAAGCTGGGCCACAATCTCATTATGCCCCGCCATATTACTCACAGCAAAAAGAACGCCCAATAATGCGGCAATGGGCAGGGTCATCGAGATAACATAAGGCACAAAATAGAGATAGTACAGCATAAATTGTTGCAGAGTGGCGCCATAGTCGATAAAACGTGATATCTGCTCAATCATGGTGATCACTTCAAACAAAACGATCCAGGCAATCACGGCAAACAGCAGATTCACCAGATATTTCTTCAGCAGATACCAGTCCAAAAGACGCATCAGCGGGCGCCCCCCTCTTTAGCCTTTTTCCCCGGGCGGAAAAAGTGTCCTATCCTCTCCCAGGGAATAAAAGAGGATTCGCGGACGGCGCGCCACACCAAAAACAGACCGAAAACAAGAGTGATCACATTAGCAGCCCACATGGCCCAAAACGGGGAAACAAACTGACGGTCCGCCAACTTTTCGCCACCGATAAGAAAGGCCCAGTAGAGCACAAAAAAACCCAGGCTTAAGCTGAAGGCCACCCCCAGGCTGCCCTTACGGGCCATAATACCCAATGGGACGCCGACAATGATAAAGACAAGACTGGCAAAGGGTATGGAGAGTTTTTTCTGTATCTCCACCTCATATTTGCTGATCACTTTTTTCTGATTTTGAACAAACATCATATTGGATTTCAGTTTTTGCCTGAAGCGGTCCAGCACACGCATGGCTTTTTGCCGCGCCTGCCGCCAGCGGAATTTTTCCACCGCGGGCGTCGCGGCGGCGGAAAGCTCCGCCCCCCTTTCGGTCAACCGGGTCAGACGTTGCTCAATATCCTGCCATTGGTCGCGAATATCCCCGGATATCTTTTCCTCCTGCCGTGCTATCTTTTCCCGGGCTTCCCTTACCCGTTCCTCCATTTGGGCAATATTCATCTCCCGGTCACCACGATAATTGCTTTCACGTTCTTCCAGCTCAAAATTACGCGCCGGGATAACCACCACATTGCGCTCAAACTCCGACCGTTGATAAGCGTCGGGTTTCTTAACCTCTATGCTGTGATACTCACCGTTAAACAAAGTAAAAACCAGGGCCTTGCGTTCCGGAGAATAGACCATATAGCCGTAATCGGCATTGATGGTGATGGTTTTATTGGGATCGCCGCGGTCAAAAATAGTAATATCCCTCAGGCGATCCGGTTCCGTGCCCTTTTTATATTCCGGTCCCAACAGGCTTTCCGCCGCCAGCCATTCCTCGGCGGTGGATTTTTCTATATGTCTGGTAACAAAGCTGTAGGGTGGAAAGGGATAAAATATATTTTCCTCGAGTGCCAGGGTTGGTTTTTTTTCGCGGATGGCCCGCATCTTCTGGCTGGCCATGTGATTGGCCTCCGGCAGAATATGGTCGTTAAAATACAGCATCATCAGGGTGAGAATAAGGCCAAACACCAGGGAGGGACGGATCAGCTTAAAGATGCTTATGCCGCTCGATTTCAGGATGGTTATTTCGTTATCCGCGGAAAAACGACCGTAGGCCATCAACACCGCCAGCAGGGTGGCCATGGGCACGGCCAGGGCCAGCATCCAGGCCAGATTTAATGTTATTAGCTGAATAATCGTCCACAAGGGAATGCCCTTGCCAAAGATTTGTCCCACATATTTTACCAGAAACTGCATCAGAAAAATAAACATGATGATGCTCAGGCCAAAGAAGAAGGGACCCAGATGTTCCCGGAATATGTAACGATAAATAATTTTCATACGTTTTCATGTTTTTCAAAGATAGGAAGCTTAAGAATTGCGCGCTTACAACGCAAACCCGAATTAAAGGATAATTCCATTGATATCAGGATGTTCCCGCTCCGGTTAAAAACGGGCTGCTTCCGCCAAAGACGGGCAGGCCCGTTCCGGGTGTATAGGGCAAAGGCAGTTCCTTTAAGGCGGATGGAAAAGTGTTCCTCTCCTTACCGCCCCCGGACAAACCCGTTTTTATAAAAAATCACAAAAGGTAAAATTTTGACACGTATCAATTGCACAGAGCTCCATGGCCCTTATTTTTAGGACTTTTTTATAAGGAGAAGTTATGTTGTATCGAATGTTATTAATTTTATTATTGAGCAGTAGTCTTTCTTTCCTCTTTAGCCAGTCCAATATTAATCATTTAAGACAAAAAGTTTTTTATGTAAATGAAAGCGGCATTACCGACCAATCAGAAGACATCCGCGCCGAAATCGGCGACTCAAGCGCCAGCAACCTTGCCTACGGCGGGATGAAAAAGATCGTCCAGCATGACGGTACATTCTACCACATATTTTATCAGGGAAATGAAAATGGCGATTCCGATGTTTATTTACGCACTTCCCGGGACGGCATAACATGGTCGGAAAAGATAACGGTCAATGACGATGATTCCCTCGGCGTAAACCAAATCGCCCCCCTGCTGGCCATTTACGGCACCGGCGCTGAACAACGCATGGTGGCCATCTGGTCGGATTACCGCACCACCAATCCGCAAATCCGCGCGGCCGTCAGCACCGACAGGGGACAAACCTGGGGATCGTCCGTGGCAATAAGCAGCCATGATAACAGCAGTTCCATATACGGCAGTGTTGCCGTGGACAGCGTGGGCACCTTTTATGTTGCCTGGATGCGCAGCAGAGGCTCCGGCGGCTGGGGCGAGGTTTTTTTCAGCAGAAGCGAAGACGGCGGCTTAAACTGGTCGGCGCCTATTGTGGCCGATCCGGGCGGATACTATAGCCTGTATCCGCAAATTGTGGCCCGTAAGGACGGTGAAGTTTTTCTGGTTCTTGATGATGATCAGTATTATAAACGCAACATCGTGCTGACCTACAGCGGCGACAGAGGTAAAACATGGCAGGTACGTACCCAGCCGACCCAATATCCCACTAACGATAAAACATATGTACCGTCATTTACAATGTGGAATGACAATATTTATATCCTCTTTAAAACATACGTGCAAAGCGCGACACCCCAATCGCAGATTTCATTTGTAAAAAGTGAAGACAGCGGCCAAAGCTGGACTCCCGTGGATCAGGTTAATGACTCCGTTCTTATTGAAGACCCCAATGTACCCGCCTACAGTCGCTTTTACCCGTGTATTACGGCGGCGCATGACGGACAGAGGCTTTACAGCGTCTGGGCGGACGGACGGGAAGACCCCAAGGAATTGGAATTCAATGTATTTTTCAGTTACTCCCTGGATGGCGGCCAAAGCTGGAGCACGGATGTAATGGTAAATGACGATATGTCGGGAAAAAGCCAGCTGTACCCCTCCGTGGCCGTTAAGGAAGGCCCGGAGATGGATACGGTGCTGGTAGTCTGGCAGGATGACCGTCCCCTAACCACCACCGGCTGGGCAGAATCAGCCGTACTCCCGGAAAAACTCAATTTATCTCAAAATTATCCCAATCCCTTTAACCCGTCAACACGTATCCGCTTTAGTCTGTCCCAAACGGAATATGTTTCCCTGAAAATATATGATGTTCTGGGCCGGCAGATCAGAAGCCTTTTAAACCGTTCTCTGACCGCGGGAGCACACACCGTTACCTGGAACGGCAAGGATGATGCCGGACGGAGCGTCTCCGCGGGTGTTTATTTTTATCAATTGCAAGCGGGCATGCAAACGATGCGCCGGAAAATGGTTTTATTGAAGTAGATTTTTTGCAACAAGATTAAACCATCCTAAACCAACCTTAATTTAACCGGTATTCCTCCGGGTCATGGCAACCGCACCCGGAGGAACAGTACCGGAGGAGCATTTTAAAAGTAGTAACACCCCGCCTTACTTTTCCAAAACATAAGGTCGGGGAATGAATTGAGTCTTCGCCTCGACAGGCGTTCCTCTGAGCTTGGGACGTAGCTTTTCGGAGATGTTCATTGTGTCTCTCGAAGGAATCCGCCCGGCTTCACAGCCAATCCGTTGAAACGGATTGGGGGGACTTTCACGTCTCTTACATCCACCCGGATGAATCCGGGGTTTAACGCCATTGCCCGTCTCCGAAGCCCGGGGAGGGGCCGGGAGTGGGGCTCAAGAGCCCACGCCGAAGCCTCAGGCAGCGGAAACCTCCCATGGATGCCAGAGATAAAATAACCAAAACCTAACAACAATCCTCTCTATTAATTTTTCAGAGAAATGGACGAAAAAGCCTTAATAAAATAGCTTTTAAAAAAAATTTGCTTTTTTATTTTAGACTAAGTACACTTCTGCCGACCAATCAAACAAACAGTTGGAAAAAGAAGTCAGAAGATGAACACGACACTCACACATAAAGCCGCGATAAGCCGCATGCCCCTGGCAGCGCTTCATGGCCGTGATGTGTCCGTTTCTTCCATTCAACTCATTACCCTTCCTTTAGATATTCTGCTGTTCGTCGGGATTATTATTATTAGCCTAATTCTACTAGGCTAAATATATAACCCCGACTGTACCTATATTTCATCATTTCATTAACAAAAATTTAATCTAAGATAAAACAGGTTGTCGGGGTAACCCGAACGGGCGTGGTTTATCCGGGAAGTTTATTTTCGGAGAAACGCTTTGAGATCAGACCTGATCAAAACCGGCATCGAGCGGGCGCCACACCGCAGCCTGCTCAAGGCCACCGGCCTCATCGCGGATGACAGCGACTTTGACAAACCCTTTATCGGAGTGGTCAATTCCTATATCGATCTGATTCCCGGACATGTGCATTTGCAGGAGTTCGGCCGCATCGTCAAGGAAACCATCCGCGAAAACGGCGGCGTGCCGTTTGAATTCAACACCATCGGCGTGGATGACGGCATCGCCATGGGCCACATCGGCATGCGCTACTCCCTGGCCAGCCGCGAGCTGATCGCCGACAGCGTGGAAACGGTGGTCGAGGCCCACAGGCTGGATGGCATCATCTGCATCACCAATTGTGATAAAATAGTGCCCGGTATGTTGATGGCCGCCGTGCGCATCGATATCCCCGTCATCTTTATCTCCGGCGGTCCCATGAAAAGCGGCATGCTGCCCTCCGGCAAAAAGGTGGATTTAATCTCCGTATTCGAGGGCGTGGGCCAACACCGGCGCGGAGAAATTGACGACGCCGGCCTTAAGGAGCTTGAAAATAACGGCTGCCCCACCTGCGGCTCCTGCTCCGGCATGTTTACCGCCAATTCCATGAACTGCCTGATGGAAGCGCTGGGACTGGCCCTGCCCGGCAACGGTACGGTTCTGGCCGTAGACCCGCAAAGAAAGGAACTGGCCCGTCAGGCCGCCCGGCAGCTGATGGTTCTGGTGGAAAAGGATATCAAGCCTTCCGATATCCTGACGGCGGAATCCTTTGACAATGCCTTTGCCCTGGATATGGCCATGGGCGGCAGCACCAACACCATTTTGCACACCCTGGCCGTGGCCCGCGAAGCCGGTATCGACATCGACTTATCCCGTCTGAATCACATGGCGGATGCCGTGCCCTACATCTGCAAGGTCAGTCCGGCCACCCCGTTTGTACATATGGAAGATGTGCATAATGCCGGCGGTATCAGCGCTATTTTAAAGGAATTATCCCGCCTGGACCATGTACTGCACACAAAGGCCCTGACCGTCACCGGCAAAACGCTGGGGGAAAATATCCGCCAGGCGGAGATAAAAAACAGCCGGGTGATCCGCCGGGTGGACGCGCCTTATTCGGCCAGGGGCGGTCTGGCCGTTCTGTTCGGCAATCTGGCCCCGGAGGGGGCGGTGGTCAAAACCGGCGCCGTGGAAGCCTCCATGCTGGTTCATCGCGGGCCGGCCCGTATCTACAACTCCCAGGATGAGGTGCTGGCCGGTATCGCCCGCCGGGAGATACAGGAAGGCGACGTGGTGGTGATCCGTTATGAAGGCCCCCGGGGCGGCCCGGGCATGCCGGAGATGCTGGCCCCCACCAGCGCCATCATGGGCATGGGCATGGGCGACAAGGTGGCCCTGATCACCGACGGCCGCTTTTCCGGCGGCACGCGCGGCGCCTGCATCGGCCACATATCACCCGAAGCCGCCGAAGGCGGGCCCATCGCCATCCTGCGCCAGGGGGATATCATTTCCATCGACATACCCGGCAAAAGCCTGCGCGTGGAACTGAGCGACGAAGAGATTCACCATCGCCTGCGGGCCCTGCCGCCCTTTGAACCCAAAATAAAAAAAGGCTATCTGGCGCGCTATGCCCATCTGGTAACGTCAGCCAGCAGTGGCGCCGTTTTAAAATTACCGTATATGAACCAACAGGGGAGAAAACAGCAATGAAGCCAGCCAATACCATGCTTAGCGGTGCGGAGATATTTTTTGAATGCCTCCGCGAGGAGAAAGTCGAGTTTATCTTCGGCTATCCCGGCGGGGCCACCTTGAAAATCTATGAAAAACTGCACGACATAGATTTTCTGCAACATATCCTGAGCCGCCATGAACAGGGCGCCACGCACATGGCCGAGGGCTACGCCAAGGCCACGGGCAAGGTCGGCGTGGTGCTGGTCACTTCCGGGCCGGGCGCCACCAACACCGTTACCGGCATTGCCGACGCCTATATGGACTCGGTGCCGCTGGTGGTTTTCACCGGCCAGGTGCCCACGGCGCTGATCGGCAACGACGCCTTTCAGGAGGCGGATATCGTCGGCATTACCCGGCCGATCACCAAGCATAATTTTTTAGTGCGTGATGTGCGCGAGCTGGCCGCCACCATCAAAAAGGCTTTCTACATCGCCTCCAGCGGCCGGCCCGGCCCGGTGGTGGTCGATCTGCCCAAGGATATGCTTAACTCCTCCTGCATGTATCAACCGCCCGAGGATTTTTCCATACCCGGTTACAAGCCCAACTATTCCGGCCATCCCAATCAGATAAAGAAGGCCGCTTCCATTTTGGCCGACGCCAGGCGCCCCCTGCTTTATGTGGGTGGCGGGGTGATCATGTCCGGTGCCACGGCCGAGTTGCGCGAACTGGCCGAAAAGAATAATCTGCCCATAACCATGACCCTGCAGGGGCTGGGCGCCTTCCCCGGCCAAAGCGAACAATCCCTGGGTATGCTGGGCATGCACGGCACCTACGTGGCCAATCAGGCCGTAAACAATTGCGACGTGTTGCTGGCCCTCGGCGCCCGTTTTGACGACCGTGTTACCGGCAAGATCAGCGCCTTTGCCCCGGACGCCTATAAAATCCATGTGGATATCGACCCCACGGCCATCGATAAAAACATTATTGTGGATATCCCCATCGTGGGCGACGCCAAACGGGTAATCGCCGAGCTGAGCCGGGCCATGCATAAAACACCCCGGGTGAACGAGTGGTGGCAACAGCTTAACGGCTGGCGCGCCGAATGCCCCCTGAGCTACGATATGGACTCTTCCGGCCTTAAAACCGAGTATGTCCTGGAGACTCTTTCCGATCTGACCCGGGGCGAGGCCGTGGTCGTGTCCGATGTGGGACAGCATCAGATGTGGGTGGCCCAGTATTATAAGTTCAACCATCCCCGTTCGCATCTTTCCAGCGGCGGCCTGGGCACCATGGGTTTTTCGGTGCCGGCGGCCATCGGCGCGGCCTTTGCCGTTAAAGACCGGCCGGTCATCTCCATCAACGGCGACGGCGGCTTTCAGATGAACATCCAGGAACTGGTCACGGCCCGGGCCTATAAGCTGCCGATTATCTTTATCATCATCAACAACAGCTTTCTGGGCATGGTGCGCCAGTGGCAGGAACTGTTTCACGACGAAAAGTACAGCTTCACCGATCTGCGTGACAGCAATCCCGACTTTGTAAAAGTGGCCCGGGCCTTCGGCCTGCCCGCCTATACCACGGACAGGGCGGACGAGGTGGAAGGGCTGCTTAAAAATGCCCTGAACCACCGTCAGGGGCCGGTGCTGCTGGAGTTCAAGGTAGTCAAGGAAGATATGGTCTTCCCCATGGTGCCCACCGGCGCTTCCATATCGGATATGATCGTCAAACGTCTTAACCCGCAAAGGATGGTTTAAAATGAAACATATAATTTCGATTCATGTGGCCAACACCTTTGGCGCCTTTGACCGCGTGGCCACCATGTTCAGCGCCAAGGGTTTCAACATTCACAGTATCTCCATCGGCGAAACGGAAATAAAGGATATTTCGCGCATGACCATCGTCACCTCGGGCGACGGGCAGATCATCGATCAGATCGTCAAGCAGTTGCACCGTCTGATCGACACCATCAAGGTCGTGGATCTGACGGAGCACGACCACCTGGAGCGCGAACTGGCCCTGATCGCCGTCAATTATAAAAAAGGCCAACTGGATGAAGTGAAAAACATCTGTGATATTTTCCGCGGCTTTGTGGTGGATATCAACAACAAATCGGTCACGCTGGAAATCACCGGCCCTCCGGCCAAGATAAGCGCGGCGCTCAATGTACTGGCGCCCTTCGGCATTAAGGAGATCGCCCGTTCGGGTACCATCGCCATCCGGCGCGGTGAGCAGGTGTCCTACCCCAAGCAGGAGGTGGCCTGAGCAAAGTCCCGGTTTAGAAAAAATGCGCCGGTGAACGGTGGTGAAAATAAAAAAGAGTACCCTAAAAACAAAAGGAAAAAATTATGAAGGTCTATTATGAAAAAGACACCTCCCTGCAGGCCCTGTACGGAAAAAAGATCGCCGTTCTGGGCTACGGCAGCCAGGGGCATGCCCATGCCCTGAACCTGAAGGACTCCGGTCTGGATATTTGCGTGGGGCTGCGCGAGGAAAGCGCCTCCCGCGCCCGGGCCGAGGCGCAGGGACTGACGGTGAGAAGCGTGGCCGACGCCTCCCGCTGGGCGGACGTCATCATGATCCTGTTGCCGGATCAAACACAAAAAGCGGTTTACGAGCAGCATATCGCCCCCAATTTGCAAGAGGGCGACACCCTGGCCTTCGGCCATGGATTTAACATCCACTACAAGGAGATCATCCCCCCGGAGAATGTCAACGTAATGATGGTCGCGCCAAAAAGTCCCGGCCACCTGGTGCGGCGCACTTACCGGGAAGGCAGCGGCACCCCCTGTCTGATCGCCATCGAGCAGGACTACAGCGGTAACACGCGGGATATGGCTCTGGCCTGGGCCAGGGGCATCGGCGGCGCCCGGGCCGGCATTATCGAAACCACTTTTAAAAATGAAACGGAGACCGATCTCTTTGGCGAGCAGGCCGTGCTTTGCGGCGGATCGGCCGAGCTGATCAAGGCCGGATTCGAGGTGCTGACCGAGGCGGGCTATCCGCCGGAGCTGGCCTATTTTGAGTGCATGCACGAGATGAAACTGATCGTTGATCTTTATTACGAAGGCGGGCTGTCGCGCATGAACTACTCCGTGAGCGATACGGCGGAATACGGCGGCATGACCCGCGGCCCGCAGATCATCACCGAGGAATCCAAAAACGCCATGCGCGCCATCCTGAAAGAAGTACAAAGCGGGCAGTTTGCCCGGGAATTTATCCAGGAGAATGAAAGCGGACAGAAAACGCTGAACCGTCTGCGCGAGGAAAACCGGGCCCATCCCATCGAAAAAACGGGCGCGGAGTTGCGCAAAATGATGGCCTGGCTGTTTAAGAAATCAAACAAAACAAAAAAGGAGAACGCGGCATGAACTTAAAAGTAACCCTGTTACCCGGAGACGGCATAGGCCCGGAAGTAACCGAGGCGGCCGTAAAAGTTATGCAACACACGGCAGATAAATATGATATTCAGCTTGAATTGCGCGAAGAGCTGTTCGGCGGATGCGCCTATGACAAACACGGCACGCCGCTGACGGAGCAAACCCTGGCCGCCTGCCGGGAGTCCAACGCGGTTTTTCTGGGCGCGGTGGGCGGCAACCAATGGGACGGCCTGCCGCAGCACCTGAAGCCCGAGGCGGGTCTGCTGAAGCTGCGCCGTGAGCTGGGTCTTTATGCCAATGTGCGCCCGGCGCGCGTCTTTTCCTCCTTTGTGCAATCCTCCTCCCTTAAAAACGAGGTGGTGCGCGATGTGGATTTTGTGGTGATGCGCGAACTGACCGGCGGCATCTATTTTGGCGCCCCCAGGGGCGTGGAGGCCGACAAGGGCTGGAACACCATGAGCTACGAGCGGCATGAAGTGGAACGCATTGCCCGCAAGGCCTTTGAACTGGCCCGCGACCGTCGCGGCCGGGTGACTTCCGTGGATAAGGCCAACGTATTGGAGGTTTCGCAATTCTGGCGCAACATTGTGCGGGAAGTCTCGCGCGATTATCCCTCCGTGGCGCTGAGCCACATGTATGTGGATAACGCCGCCATGCAGATTGTGCGCGATCCCAAACAGTTTGACGTCATCCTGACTTCCAATCTGTTTGGCGATATCCTCAGCGACATCGCCGGGATGATCACCGGCAGCCTGGGTATGCTGCCCTCGGCCAGCATCGGCCACAGCCATGCCCTGTTTGAACCGGTACACGGCAGCGCGCCCGACATTGCCGGGAAAAACATCGCCAATCCCATCGCCGCCATCTCTTCCGTGGGCATGATGTTTGAGCATCTGTTCCAGATGAGCAAGGCGGCTCAGGTGATAGAACGGGCCATCGACAACACCCTGCAACAGGGCTACCGCACCGCCGATATCGCCCGCCCCGGCGACCGGGTGCTGAGCACAACGGAGATGACCTCCCATATTCTGGAACAGTGCGAAGACCTGTACAACACAGAGGCCATTCGGGTTTTTACCCTGTAGGCCGCATGACAAAGCCGTACCCTCCTCCGGCGGGTTTTTCAGTTGCCTAAGCGCCTGAAAAGCCCGGGGTGGGAGGCCGGCGCAAAGCAAAAGGATAAATAGTATGTCTGAGCGCATTATCATATTCGATACCACCCTGCGCGACGGTGAACAATCGCCGGGCGCGGCCCTTAATGTGACGGAAAAGCTGGAGATCGCCCGTCAGCTTGAAAAGCTGCGCGTGGACGTCATCGAAGCGGGTTTCCCCGTTTCCTCCCCCACCCAGTTCGAGGCGGTGCGGCGCATTGCCGACAGCGTTTCGGTGGGCGTGGCCGCGCTGGCCCGGGCCCGGGAAGAGGACATCCGCAGCGCCTGGCAGTCCCTGCGCGGGGCCCGCAAGCCGAGGATTCACACCTTTTCCAGCACTTCCGATTACCACATTACCGGTAAATTTGGCAGCGACCGTTACGGCAGGAGCCTGAAGGAGAAACGCCAAACCGTTTTGCGTATGTCCCGCGAGGCGGTGGCCTACGCCAAAACCCTGTGTGACGACGTGGAATTTTCCGCCGAGGACGCCGGACGCACGGACATCGGCTATCTGGCCGAGGTGATCGAGGCGGCCATTGAAGCGGGCGCCACCACGGTCAACATCCCCGATACCACCGGCTACACCCTGCCCGATGAGTACCGCCGTAAAATTGCCGGGCTGAAACAACGGGTAAGCAATATCGACCGGGCGGTGATCAGCGTCCATTGCCACAACGACCTGGGGCTGGCGGTGGCCAACTCCCTGGCTTCGCTGGAGGCGGGGGCGCGGCAAATCGAATGTACCGTCAACGGTATCGGCGAACGGGCGGGCAACGCCTCCCTGGAAGAGATCGTCATGGCCCTTAAGGTGCGCGGAGACCTTTTGAAGTGGCAGACCGGAATCAACACGCGGGAGATATACAACAGCAGTCGTCTGGTTTCCGGTTTTACCGGGCTTATCGTGCAGCCCAACAAAGCCATTGTGGGGGCCAACGCCTTTTCCCATGAGTCGGGCATTCATCAGGACGGCATGCTAAAAAACCGCGAAACCTATGAGATCATGACTCCGGAAGAGGTGGGCGTGCCCAAAACGCGCATCGTCCTGGGCCGCCATTCCGGGCGGCACGGCCTGAAGGCCCGTCTGAACGAGCTGGGCTACACCCCCGATGAAGAGGCCCTTAACGCGCTGTATGCCCGTTTTACCGATCTGGCCGACAAAAAGAAAGAGGTGTACGACGATGATTTGCGCATCCTGATGGGCGATCATGACCGTGGCGAAAGCAGCGGACTGGGGTTGGAATTTCTGCAGGTGCATCTGGGTACTCACGCCATTCCCACGGCTTCCATCCGCCTGAAAACGGAAGAGGGGCTGATAGAGGAATCGGCTACCGGCGACGGTCCGGTGGCGGCGGTGTTTAACGCCATCGAGCGGGCGCTGGGACAAAAGTTCGCCATAGAATCCTATCAGGTACGCTCGGTCACTTCCGGACGCGGCGCCCTGGGCGAGGCCCTGCTGCGCATCCGGGTACGGGAGCGTTCCTTTAACGGGCGCGGCATATCCACCGATGTGGTGGAAGCCAGCGCCAGAGCCTTTTTAATGGCCATCAACCGCATGCGCCAAAACGGGGACAGCAAAAAACAATCTAACAAGGAAAAGTCAACCGCCGTTTTATCACATACGGCATAACAGGGAACAATTATGACCATTACCGAGAAAATACTGGCCCGGGCGGCCGGAAAGACAAGCGTTTCTCCCGGGGAAAATATCTGGATAAAGGTGGATACGCTGATGACCCACGATGTTTGCGGCCCGCCCACGTTTCAAATCTGGAAAAGGGAGTTTGGAGAAAAGGCCCGCATCTGGGACAAAGAGAAAGTGGTTATATTTCCCGACCACTACATTTTTACCAGGGATCAACATGCCAACCGCAATGTGGGACTTTTACGGCAATTTGCCGGCGAACACAATCTGCCCAACTTTTATGACGCGCATACGGAACGCTACAAGGGGGTGTGCCATATTGCCCTGGCCGAAGAGGGCTACAACCTTCCCGGCAGCGTGCTGATCGGCACCGATTCCCACAGCTGCACCTCCGGCGCCTTCGGCCTTTTTTCCACCGGCGTGGGCAACACGGACGCGGCCTTTATCCTGGGCACGGGCACCATCTGGGAAAAGGTGCCCGAGTCGATGAAGTTCACCTTTGAGGGCGCCATGCCCGAATATCTGACGGCCAAGGATCTTATTCTGTGGATACTGGGCGATATCTCCACCGACGGCGCCACCTACCGGGCCATGGAGTTTGACGGCGAAGCGGTCTTTTCCCTGAATATGGATGAGCGGATGACGCTGACCAACATGGCCATAGAGGCGGGGGGCATGAACGGCATCATTGCCGCCGATGAAACGGCCCAACGATATGTGCGGGAACGGAGCGACCGGCCCTTTGAAATTTTCAACAGCGATGCGGACGCCCGCTACCACAGCACCTACCGTTACGATACGGCCCGCCTGGAACCCGTTGTGGCCAAACCGCACAGTCCCGACAACCGCGATACCGTTCGCAATGTACAGGGCACGCCGCTGACCAAGGCCTATATCGGTTCCTGCACCGGCGGCAAAATGACCGATTTTATGAACGCGGCCAAAATATTGATCAACCAAAAGGTGAAGGTGCCCACCTTTGTGGTGCCCGGCAGCACGGAAGTGGCCGCGCGGCTGGAAACGGAAACCTACAAGGGTATTTCCCTCAGGGAGATATTAAGCGACGCCGGATGCGTCATCGCCCGGTCATCCTGCGCGGCATGTCTGGGCGGCCCGGCCGATACCATCGGACGCTCGGTGGAGCGGGATGTGGTCATCTCCACCACCAACCGTAATTTTCCCGGACGCATGGGCAGCAAAAAGTCGGAGGTGTATCTGGCCTCGCCGCTGACGGTGGCGGCCTCGGCCGTAAACGGCTTTATCAGCGATCCCCGGGACTTTTTATAATGAGCTGCTCCAACAATCTAACGCAAAGGAAAATCCAATGGCAAAATTGATAACGGGAAGGGCCTATGTTTTGGGCGCCAATATAGATACGGATCAGATCATTCCGGCGGAGCACCTGGTCTACAGCCTGAGCGACGAACAGGAATCCCGCCAGTACGGACGTTTCGCCCTCTCCGGGGTTCCTCCGGAACGGGCCGGCCTGCCGGCGGGCGGCATCGGATTTATTTCTGAAGAACAATGGCAATCGGACTACAGCATCATCGTGGCCGGGCCCAACTTCGGATGCGGCTCCTCACGGGAGCACGCCCCCTTTGCCCTGCAAAAGGCGGGGGTACGCATGGTCATTGCCGAATCCTACGCGCGTATTTTTTACCGCAATGCCGTGGACGGCGGTTTTCTGGTTCCCTATGAAAGTATGGAGCCGCTCAACACCCGCATCCGCACCGGCGATATGCTGGAGGTGAACATGGCGGAGAACCGGCTGTTCAACGCCTCCACCCTGGAAAGTTTTTCCCTGAAGGCGCCGGGCAGCGTGCTGCCCATCATCGAGGCGGGCGGCTTATTCGAATACGCCCGGCAGAACGGCATGATAAAGTAACAATCCCAATTTTAACAGGCGGAGAAAAAGGTATGGCGGAGAAAACAGAACTGTTTGACACAACCCTGCGCGACGGCACCCAGGGAGAAGGGGTCAGCCTGTCCATACAGGACAAGCTGCGCATTACCGAGAGACTGGATGATTTCGGCATGGATATCATCGAGGGCGGCTGGCCGGGCAGCAATCCCAGGGATGAAGCCTTCTTCCGGGAGGTGCGGGCCTTAAAGCTTAAAACGGCGCAGATTTGCGCCTTTGGCTCCACCGCCCGTCATCCGCAAAAAGTGGCCGAAGACAATAACCTGAATCTTTTGCTGCGGGCGGAAACACCTGTCATCTCCCTTTTCGGCAAAACCTGGCGTTTTCACTCCAGGGGAACGCTGGGATTGAGTGACGCGGAGAATGAGAAACTGATTTACGAATCGGTGCGCTTTTTACGGCAAGAGGGCCGGCGGGTGATCTTTGACGCCGAGCATTTTTTTGACGGCTATAAGGATGATCCGCAGTTTGCCCTTAGGATGCTGCGCGCGGCACAAGAGGGCGGCGCGGATACCCTGGTGCTGTGCGATACCAACGGCGGCAGCCTGACGGATGAAGTGAGCCGGATTACCGCCGGAGTGCGCGAACGGATAGAGGGACCGCTGGGCATCCACGCCCATAACGACGGCGACCTGGCCACGGCCAACACTCTGGCCGCCGTACAGGCAGGCGCCACGCATGTGCAGGGTACCATCAACGGCCTGGGGGAACGCTGCGGCAATGCCAACCTGTGCACGGTTATCCCCAACCTTGTGCTTAAGATGAAGCGGGAAACCCGCAACCGGTTGGATTTAAGCCAGTTGACACACCTTTCCCATTTCGTGGATGAGATCGCCAATCTGACCCCGCATGCCCGCTCGGCCTACGTGGGCAAGTCGGCCTTCACCCACAAGGGGGGCATACATGTCAGCTCCGTACTTAAAGACCCGCGTATGTATGAGCATATTCCGCCGGAACAGGTGGGCAACAGCCGCCATGTGCGGGTTTCCGATCTCTCCGGTCAAAGCAACATCCGCTACAAGGCGGGCGAGCTGGGACTAAAAATCGAAAATAAGGATTTCAGCAAAAACTTTGTGAAACAGATAAAAGAGCTGGAGCATGAGGGCTTTCAGTTTGACGGCGCCGAGGGTACCCTGGAATTGCTGATGCGCTCCGATCTCGAGGGCTATCAACCCTTTTTCACCATCACCTACGCCAAGGTAAACGTGTTGATAGACGACACGGGCGCCGATTATGCCGAGGCGGTGCTTAAGGTGCGGGTGGGCAACGAAACCGAGCATACCGCCTGCGACGGCAACGGCCCGGTGAGCGCCCTGGACAACGCGCTGCGCAAGGCCATCACCCGCTTTTTCCCGGAAATAGCCTCCATTCGCCTGATGGACTACAAGGTGCGCGTATTGAGCAACCGGGATGGTACCGGTGCCCGGGTGCGCGTGCTGGTGGAAACCGGCGACGGCGAACAAAGCTGGTCCACGGTGGGCGTGTCGCACAACATCATCAACGCCAGCCTGCAGGCCCTGAGCGACAGCCTTAACTATAAAATCCGCCGGACCGCCCGGGAAGAGCGCACGATGGATTTTGAGTATCTTGCTTAGAAGTGACACGCTAACCGAAAAAAAATATAAAAAGCGCGATTATAGCCTTATATTGAACGAAGAGACGGAGCGGTTGTCCTGCCGGACTCCGCGACCGGTAACATAAAATAAGGAGCGCCATGAAAACCATGACATGCAGACAACTGGGCGGGGCCTGTGACAAGGAATTCCAGGCCGAAACCTTTGAAGAGATGGCGGAACTGAGCAAGGCTCACGGTATGGAAATGTTTCAAAAAGGCGAAGAGCGGCACCTGAAGGCCATGAGCACGATGCAGGAGTTGATGAAAGACCCGGAAGCCATGAAAAACTGGTTTGAAGAAAAACGCCGGGAATTTGAGGCCCTGCCCGAAAGCGAAGGATAGGCGACGCAATAAAAACGGACGCCGAAAAGGAGGAGGAGGATACGGCGCCCGTTATGGTCCTTTTAGGGAGGTAAATTTATATTTTAGTTTTCCCGCATAAAATCATCGTCATACATCAGTTCCAGTCGTTCCTTATGCTTGCTTTCTTCCTTATATAAACCATCGAACAGTTCCCGGTGTTTCCCGTTTTCGCTGATGGAGGCCAAAAAAAGATAGAGCTGTTGGGCCACCATTTCCCGCTTTATGGCCAGTTGCAGAGCCTGCTGATAGTTAAGCTCGTGATGGATATCCGTTTCCCGGTGATAATCGCCCAGCTTAAGATCGATGACGCTGCTGCCGGCATGGGCAAAATCATTGCCGCGCCGCACATTTTCCAGCAGTTCCTTATGTTTGGCCTCCTCGGCGGCAAATTCCTTCAACACGTCGCCGATTTCCGGCCGCATTACCTTTTCCGCCCATTCCAGATAAAAGTCGCGGGCCTCTTCCTCCCGTTCGATGGCGTATTGCAGCACCTCATCCGCTGTTTTAAAAATAATCTTTTCCATGGCACTACCTTTAAGTTTAAGGTTATGTTAATTATGCTCCGCTTGTAAATATTTGGCAATAAACCAGGCTGCTTTTTTCCCGTCGGCGATGGCCTTGATGGCGTCATCGGGGCCGCTTTCACAATCACCTCCGGCAAAAATACCGGGAACATTGGTTTGCAGGGTTTCGGCATTCACTTCAAAGGTGCCCCAACGGGTGATATGCACGTCCGTACCATGGGCCATGGAACTATCCACCTTTTGGCCGATGGCCATGATGCAACTGTCCACATCCAGAGTAAACTCCGAACCTTCCAGCGGCACGGGACGGCGGCGGCCGCTGGCATCCGGTTCACCCAGCTTCATACGCCGGCACTCCACCCGCAAACCCGTTTCCAGCCTGCTGATACGCACGGGACTCACCAGAAAGTCAAAGCGCACACCCTCTTCCCTGGCCTCTTCGATCTCCTCGGCATTGGCCGGCATCTCTTTTTCCGTGCGCCGATAAAGGACGCTCACCTCTGCGGCGCCCAGCCGCACGGAACTGCGGCACACATCCATGGCCGTGTTGCCACCGCCAACCACCAGCACGCGGGAACCAATATCCGGCCGTTCTCCGGCGGCGATACGATCCAGAAAATCCACGCCGATATAAACGCCGGGCGTCTCCATCCCTTCTATGGGCATGGCCGTGCCCTTTTGCGCTCCAACCGCTATATAGACGGCGTCATTTTCCCGGCGCAATTGTTCAAAGGAGATATCCCCGCCAATAGCCACGCCTGTTTTCAGTTGCACGCCGATACGGGTGATGGTTTCTATTTCCCGATCCAGCACAGCCTTGGGCAGTCGGTATTCGGGTATGCCGTAGCGCAACATGCCGCCTGCTTTGTCATGCTTTTCATAGACGGTTACCGTATAGCCCTGTTGCCGCAAATAGTAGGCGGCCGAAAGTCCCGAGGGCCCGCCGCCGATAATGGCCACCGATTTTCCCCGCTCCGTTATCCGGTTATCGCCATGCAGGATGTCGTCCCGCCGTTGCCATGTATTATCGGTGATATAGCGTTTTAACCAGCGTATGCCGATGGCGTCGCCGTTGTGGGCCATGGCACAGGCATCCTGGCAATGGGCCGTGCAAATCCGTCCGCAGGACTCGGAAAAGGGATTGGTATCGTACAGGATTTGCAAGCCGTCTTCCAGGCGGTTTTCCCGGATGGCCTTTATATATTGCGGAATATCCATATGGGTGGGACAGGCCTCCACGCAGATGCCGCACTCCAGACAGCGGTTCGCCTCCAAAAGGGCCAGGTTGTCGTTATAACCCAGCGCCATTTCATCAAAGGTCTGCCGCCGTTCTTCCGGTTCCACCACGGGCATGTTCTTCAACCCCGGACGTAACAGCCAGGCTTCGTCGCTGCGCTTATACCCTTTTTCCGCCCCGTTCCAGGGTTTGATATCCACGCCGGGGATAAAGCGGTACTCTTCCGCGTCCGGCGTAACCCATTTGTATTCATTGGACATGCCCAGCGAACCGGTGGGACACACATCCACGCACAAGGCACACCAGCAACAGCGGCCGTAATCTATCTTCGGCCGTAAACCGCTATCGCCCCTTTGCGGGTCGGCCCCCTGCACGGGCACCATGTCAATGGCCTCGTTCTGGCAGATTTCCTCGCAGGTGCCGCAGCCGATACATTTTTCCACATCGTTGGTATGAAAGCCTCTGTAACGCTCCGCCCCTTCCCGTTCGGCGATGGGATTCTTTATGGTGTAGGGCTTATCCAGCGTTTTCTTCCAGGCATAAAACGGACTGATGACATCTTTTAAACTCATAGCCTTATCTCTCAATTTCAGGTGGACAGGTTTGCAGGGAAACCATAAGACCGGCAATATCGGCAATGCTTTGCCCGCGGGCCATTTGTTCCAGCAACGCCATGGCGTGGGTGTAACTGGCGCCGCGCACATGCACCCGGCGCGGATACTCTCCGCCATCCGACACCATGTAATAACCCATTTCGCCCCGGCCGCTTTCGGCGCGGACATAGGTTTCGCCGGCCTGTACCTGCCAGTGCAGCACATTGGGCAATTTGCGGCGCACGGGACCTTCCCCGGGCATTCTTTTCAGTATTTGACGGATCAGGCGGATGGACATCAGTATCTCTTCCTTGCGCAAAAAGGCGCGTTCATAAATATCCGACTCCCCGCCAACAATCTTTTCAAAATCAAGCTGATCATAAATCAGATAAGGGTTGTCCTTGCGCACATCGAGCGGAACACCGGCGGCCCGGGCCGTGGTGCCGGTAACGCCAAAGGGTTCCACCCATTCCCGGGGCAAAACGCCGCTGCCCTTGGTGCGCGCCTTAAAAACGGCATTGTCAAACATCACCTTCTCGATATCGGCGATCAGATTTTCAAACATGCGCAGCACCTTTTCCATACGCCCGGTAAACCCTTCGGGGAGATCCTGACGCACGCCTCCGGGCAGAATGTACATATGATACACACGGCCGCCGGTCAGTTCCTCGAACAAATCCAGCATGTAGTCCCTGTGTACCACCGCCCACTGCCCGACAATGCCCAGACCATAGGCGCCGGCCTGCCCGCCCAGACCCATGGTCATGGAGGCCACGCGGATCATCTCCAGCACCAGGGCTCTCAGCCAGGCGGCCTTAACCGGGATCTCCACCCCGGAAAGTTCCTCCACTCCGGCGGCAAAGAGATATTCATTGGTATCGGGCTCCGGAACGCATATGCGGCAAACGATCGGGAAGCATTGTATCCACTTGCGGCGCTCCATCAGCTTTTCAAAGCCCCGGTGCAAATAGCCAATGTGGGTTTTACAGTCGCGCACCACGTCGCCTTCCAGGGTTACTTCCAGGGCCATGTTGCCGGTTACCCCCGGGTGCTGGGGCCCCTGCCATATTTTTACATAGCGGCCCGAATCGAGATCGAGCTCTGTTTCCCTCGCCCAAAAAGGGTTCCAGGGTGAAAGCCTGTCCGTTCGATCGCTATGCGCCTCCGTTGGAACGGTTATCGCGGACGATGCTCCTGATTCCATTTTTCACCTCGGTTTCTATAGGATAAAGTTTGTTTTCCATAACGGTCTGGGGCTCCATTGTAAAACGCCCGGGACGCGGAAAGTAGGTTTCCTCGGAATATTTTTTTGTATCAAATTCTTTCAACATGGGCGGCATTTCCCGCCAGCCCTCCAAAATCATCGGCTTGTCCACACCGGGGCTGCCGGGGAAGTCGATGCCGAACATCTCCCTAAGCTCCCGCTGATACACCTGGGCCCCGGCCCACAAATGATGGATGCTGTCCATGGTTTTTTCCCGGCGATCGAGTACCACACGCAGACCTATATCCTTATGTGTTAGATGGTTGTGCAGCAGATAGGTAAGCTGTATACTATCCCGTTCGGGATAGTCCACCGCGGATATCATCACCAGGTAACGAAAACCGGCATAATCCCGCAGCCAGGTGATAACCTCCACGGCCGTTTGCCGGCCGACAGTGGCAAAAGAGAGATCATTGCGCCGTTCATCGCGGTTTGTGACCCCAAAACGGTTTTCCAGTTCA
>JALXBH010000118.1 GCA_026991535.1 Calditrichia bacterium
CGGTGCTTTTGTTTGGCGTAATGAGCAATGTGGCGCAATCGGGCCTGGTGTTTGCCGATAAGGCCTTAAAGCCGGATTTTTCCAAAGTGAACCCGATGAAGGGGTTTAAGCGCATGTTCAGCACCCGCTCGTTGGTGGAATTGTTAAAGGGCGTGCTGAAGATTGCCATTATCGGTTATATCGGCTATACCGTGCTGGACGGTTTTTTTGCCAGCTATCTGGTCATGCCGGGGCGGGCCGTTTCGGAGATTGCCGCTTTTCTGGCCGATGCTATTTATGAGATTACCTTTAAAATTTTGCTGGCTTTGCTGCTGATGGCCATAGCGGACTTTGCCTATCAGCGCTATGAACATGAAAAAAGCCTGAAAATGACCAAGGACGAGGTTAAGGATGAAAACAAACAGTCGGAAGGCGACCCCAAGGTGAAAAGCCGCATTAAATCCATTATGCGTCAGCGGGCCATGGATCGGATGATGAGCAAAGTGCCGGACGCCACGGTGGTGGTAACCAACCCGACCCACTTTGCCGTGGCCCTGCTTTACGACCCGGCCAACAAGTCCGACGCGCCGAAAGTGGTGGCCAAGGGTAAAAACCTTATCGCCCACCGCATTAAGGAAATCGCCGCCGAGCATGACATTCCCGTTATTGAAAACAAACCCCTGGCCCGCTCGCTTTATGCCATGGTGGAGGTGGATCAGGAGATTCCCGAACTGTTGTACCAGGCCGTGGCCGAAGTGTTAAGCCAGGTATTTCAGGGCAACCGTACACGATACAATCAAATACAAGGAGCGTTAAATGGCTAGTGCCGTGGCCGCGGGACAATCACGTTTTTCTTTCGATTCCACCAGCAACCTGATGCTGACAGGGGGCATCGTCCTCATTCTGGGGGTGATGATCCTGCCCCTGCCCAGCTTTATCATGGATGTGCTGCTGGCCCTGAACATCACCGGCGCGCTGGTTACGCTGTTTGTAACCCTGTTTATTCTGCGGCCCATGGACTTTTCCGTTTTCCCCGGATTGCTGTTGATATTAACCCTTTACCGGTTGTCGCTGAACATTGCCACCACGCGCCTTATTTTGGGCGAAGGTTATGCCGGAGAGATTGTGGAATCCTTTGGCGATTTTGTGGTGGGTGGCAATTACGCCGTGGGTACCATCATCTTTCTCATTCTGGTGATCATCAACTTTGTGGTTATCACCAAGGGCGCCACGCGTATCGCCGAGGTATCCGCCCGTTTTACCCTGGATGCCATGCCCGGCAAGCAGATGGCCATCGACGCCGACCTGAACGCCGGCCTGATCGACGATTTACAGGCGCAGGCGCGCCGCGAAATGATCGCCAAGGAAGCGGACTTTTACGGAGCCATGGACGGCGCAAGTAAATTTGTCCGCGGCGATGCCGTTGCCGGATTGCTGATTACCGGTATCAACCTGCTGGGCGGTTTGTTGATCGGTATTCTGCAATTTGGATTGACCCTGAGCCAATCCGCGGCAAAATACACCCTGCTTACGGTAGGCGATGGTCTGGTGGCCCAAATTCCGGCCCTGATCATCTCCACCGCCGCGGGTATTGTCATTACGCGCGCTTCCTCCATGTCTACCATGGGCGCCGATCTGGCCAATCAGCTTATCGGTCAGCCCAGGGCCGTTTACGCGGCGGCGGGCGTTATCGGCATGATGGGCCTGTTGCCCGGCCTGCCTTTTATCCCCTTTACCTTTATGGCCCTGGTGACGGGTTTCCTCGGCTATCAGGTGACGGAATACGCCAAA
>JALXBH010000119.1 GCA_026991535.1 Calditrichia bacterium
AACTCAAAGGGCCCCTTGCGCCAGGGATGGAAGTTCATCAGCAAAGCGCGCAGCCGTTGCCGGTTTTCCTCGGGGATATCTCCGGCCCGACCGATACGCAGGCTATCGTTAGAAAAATCGGTGGTGATGGCGGGAGATGGCGGTACCAGATCATGAATGGCCTGTAAAGCCTGCCGCCACTTCTCATAATCACCGTGGTTGCGGATAGAAAACCAATCCGGCTCTTTTTCCCTCAGACGGATCAGTTGATCGTTAAGCGCGGGACTCTCCGTCGCCCGCATGAAGTCACCCCAGTTCAGCATCGGCCTTTTCCGCGATGATGGAGATAAAGTTAAAACACTGAAACCAGACATGGCTGGAAGCGAACCCGGCCTCCGCCAGACGGCGGTGATGGGTTTCCGGCGTTTCCGGTATAAGAACATCTTCCAGGGCGTTGCGCTTTTGGGCTATCTCCATCTCGCTGTAGCCGTTGGCCGCTTTAAAGGCGTGATACCAGTCGATCTGCCGCGCATTCTCCTGTTCGTCGGCAAATTTTATCTTTTCGGAAAGGACAAGAATACCCCCGGGAAGCAGTCCGCTGAAAATTTTTTTCAACAGGCGTCCTCGATCGGCAGGATTAAGGAATTGCAGGGTAAAATTCAGCACCACCACCGAGGCCCGTTCGATGGGCACATCACGAATATCCCGGCACAGCCAGCGCACATCGCGTTTACCGGTATCCAGCTTAGCGGCCCGCTCAATCATGGCCAGAGAGTTATCCACGGCCACGATGGAGATATCCCCGCTTTTGAGATGGCGGTGCATAGCCAGGGTCGCCGCGCCCAGGGAACAACCCAGATCATAGCAAATGCTTCCCGGCCGGCCGTAACGCGCGGCCAGCACGCCGATCATGGACAAGGTGGTGGCATAGCCCGGCACGGAGCGTTCTATCATATCCCGGAAAACGCCGGCCACATGTTCATCAAAGGTGAATTTTAGCAGGGGATCGCGCGGGGCGGCGAACAGACGATCTTCTCCCGATGACATGGTATCCTTTCCTATAACGTTTCCAGGGTGTATCTGCGCCCCTTATTCTGTTCCTTCAGCCAATCCATCAGCGGAGCAAAATAATCCAGCATGGCTTTGGCGCTGATCTCCTCGCCCAGGGCGTCGCGCATCAGCAAACGCCAGTCCACCGTGGCCCCGGCGGAGAGAATGCCGGAAAGAAAGCGCCCCACCTCTTTGTTGCCATAGTAATTGGTGGCCTGCGGTTCCTGATGCAGAATATTTTTGGCGATATGATTATGAATCTGAAACAGAATAATATAGGAAAGCGCGTAATCATAATACTGGGCGGCATCGTTATTGATGTGGGTTTTGGAAGCGGCGTCGCAAAAATCCCCGCCCCGTTCCGCGGGAGGCACAATACCCTGGTAACGTTTTTTAAGCTGCCACCACAGTTTATTATAGTCGCCGGAAGACAGATTATCCACATAAAGCTCCTTTTCAAAGCCGGTCATCACCCCGGCAGACCAGGGGATAAAAACGATATAGTTCAGGGCCTCCTTGAGCAGCGACTGCATCTTATCCGTTTGCGTTCCCCGGGGGATCAGCTCCAACCCCTCCAGAAAAGGTTTTTGCATGGCCGCCAGCCCCATCATGGAGCCGATGGCCTCATGAAAGGCGCGGTTGGCTCCGCCGCGCAGCAACAACGGTACATTGGGATTGCTGTAGGAAATATAATAGTAGATATGTCCCAGTTCATGGTGGGTGGTCTCATACCATTCCGCCGTGGGGATCACGCTCATCAGGCTGCGGATATCCTTGTCCAGATCGAGATGCCAGGCCGAGGCGTGGTTGTTCTTTTTATAAGGCGCTCCCGGCGGCGCGGGGTAAAGGCTGGACTTTTCATAAAAAGAGGCGGGCAGATCCGGAAAGCCGAGACTGACATAAAAACGCTCGGCCTGTCTTACCAGCCATTCAGCGCCCTTCTCTTCCAAAACCCCATCCAGATCGATACCTTTTACCTGCACCAGTGAACTCCAGTCCTGCCCCCAGCGGTTGGGCAGCCAGTGCGCCGGCAGATAATCCGGCACGGGCCGGCCGTATTTTTTGGCCAGGGCATAGCGGGCATATGTATGCAGTTCCCGGTAGAGCGGCCAAATTTCCCTGATAAAACGCTTGTTCATGGCCATCATTTCATCGGTACTCATGCCGTAGTCGGATACCTGATAACTGAAATAGTCATTATAGCCCAAGGCCTGCACCGTTTTATTGCGCAGCTCCTGAAGGCGGCTCAATCCCTGTTTGAGTTCCCGGCCCACCTCTTTGGAGGCCTCCCAGGCCTTTAACCGTTTATTAAGATCGGTTTCCGAACCCAGAATAAGATCGATATCGTTGGCGCTGACGACCTGGTCATCGATTTTAAAATTGAAGCCGAACAGGGTTTTGTTTTGCCCGCTTTCGGCCTTGATGCGTTCTTTTACCACGTCAGCGACCGTTTGCGGATTGTTGGCCGCTTCGTAAAGGATGGCCTGGAACTGCTTCAATTGGATGGGGGTCAGATGTTCCTTTTTTTTCAAAAATCGACGGGCGGCGGCAATATTTTCCCTGCTGCCGGTAAAGGCGGCCAATGCTTCGTTGGCTCTTTGCACACGGTTTTCCGTGGCCGTATCTCCTTCTACAATGTAGGTGTTGGCCTTCCACTCCGCCCTGGCCGAGGCATAGTAAAGCTGTTGATATTTTTTGGAATAACTTTGCAAAAAGCTTTCGGCGTCTTTTTGAAGCTGCACTTCGGGGCTGCAGGCCAGTAACACGCCCAAAAGGCTAAGAGTGAGGAGATATTTAAACATATCGACTCCGGGTTTAAATAAATGTTCTTATGGCTTAAACGGATTATCCGGCGGGGATTTACAAAGTAGACAGGGCGACAAACCGCCCCTTAAAGCATCCCGCCTCCACACCGGCAAACATGATGCGTACCGTCACCTCGATGCGGGCGATGCCCTTGCGCTGTAACATTTTATCAAAATGCTCCCAATCGGCATCATCCACAGGATCGGTCAGGGCTTCAAATTTATCGGTGATGGGCTTGGTGAAATGAATTTCATTTTGATGGATAACCACCCGCACCAGATGGTTATGCTTACGCAGGCGAAAATAGATCAGAGTCCAGGCCGTGAGCATGGCCAGGGAGGCCACACTGCCGCCGAAGGCGGATTGACGGTGGTTTATATTGGGTTCCAGTGGGGCCGACATCAGAACGTGATCCCAGTCGGCCTCCACCACCCGCACACGCATAGCCGTGGATAAGGGGATATGCGTAAATAAATAATGTTCTATTTCTTCTTTTTGCATCCTGGCCTGCCCGTAAATAAATTTAACTGACAGGCTAAGTTAATGGCTTTATTGCAAATCTACAATAGTCCGGTCTTGCAGGCGGACAATTTTCGCCACTTCCCGGCCGGCAATAGTTTCTCTCTGACCGTTAATGGCCGCCACATGCACCATCACCGATTTGGCGTCAAAATTATCCAGAATGGTTGTCCACTCTTCCGCCGTAAACGTGATTGCACCGTCATTACGATCCAACACTTTTACCAGAAGGGGACGGTTGCCAAAAACCAGGCGCATATCCTCGGGTTTGGGTTTTTCACCATTGACAAAACCCGGCCGGCCATTGGGCGCGGCAAAGGCCAGCAGGGCCACCAAAACATGGTCATCGGCGCTGCCGCCACTCCAGCTTATATTCAGCCCCCGGGTCGTATCCAGGGCAGCGCCGTCATTGACGGACACAAGCGATAAGCGGGAGGCGGGAGTAGTCAGGCTGACCTTCATGGCCGGGAACTCATCCGATCCGCCGGTTTCAAAAGTATATTCGGAGCTGGCTTTAAACTCCAGGCTGTTAAAATTAAAGCGGCCAAAGGGACCGTTGCCGTTTCGCCGGCCATCCTTAACGCCCTTACCCGGCCTGGGGAAGCTGGTATAAACAAAGCCGCCGCCAAAACCCTGAAAGGCGGTCAGAACGATTTGATCGTCCGGCGTGGTCAGGGTTACCTCGCCCATATCCAGCCCTCCGCGATAGAAGCGGGGGTCCTGATCCTGAGGCAGCGCCAGGGCCATAGCCTGACCGGTATTGATCTTAAACGGCAGGCGCGGCAGGCTCATGCGTCCCCAGGATAGGGTAAAGACGGCATCCGCACTGTCCAGTCCCAGTCCCTGGCCGGACATATAGCCCACTTCATCATCAAAGGCCTGCAGCATGATGCTGTTAAAATCTTCTTCCTCGGTAAAAGGCTCAGTGCTGTTCTTCTGGCAGGCCGTCCAGCTTATGGAAAGGGCCAATAAACTTAAAACCATTAATTTACGCATATTCAAATCTCCTTTTTTCACACACGTTTACAATCTGTTATCAGGGTCTTGAGGAAAATAACACATTTAAAACTCCACGCTGTGACACAGGTTCCAAAAAGCTGTTTTCCCGGAGCATCATAACTTTCCGCTTACGGTCGATGTCCAGGCGGCCGCTGCCAGGGAGCAGGACCGCCCCCGGCCCGGCGGCCCGGTCGTGTACGCATCAGCATATCCAGCAAAAGGCCCCGTTGCTGCTCATTAAGCAGCTTTCCCGCTTCGCTCAGCTTTTTCATGGCCCGGCGGCTGTGCTCTTCCTTTAAACGCCCGATAACGCTGACCAGGCTGTCTATGGTGGCGCTGTCGGCCGGCTGGCGGCGGATAGTTTCCCACAGCGCCTTTTCATTGCGTCGTATCTCCCCTTGCAGATTGCGGTTCTCCTGGCGGAAGGAGCGCATGATGTTCATCAGTTGCCCCCTCTGCCCCTCGCTAATGCCCATCTCCCTGAAAGGGGGTCTGTTGGGGCGAAACGGTTTTTCAGCCTCGGAAAACTGCCGGTACAGAAAAACGCCCAACACCGCCAGGTTGAAGGTCAGGGAAACGATCAGCAGGGCCGCCGTCATCTTTTTACTCATTATCCGCCTCCTCTCCCGGCAAGAAGATCGCCTCAAGATCATCGGAAAGGGTTGGTTGATTAAGGGCCGAGGCGAGGGAACTGAAGGCCGGATCAGCGTAGGAATCGGATTGTACCGTTCCGGAAAGGGGCAGTTGCCCGCCAACGTAGATGCCCAAAAGCAACGCCGCGGCGGCCAGCAGGGAACGCGTTCTCCAGGAAAGTCCCGCAAACAGGGAAGACGCTTCCCCGTTCTTTTCCGCCAGGGCACGGATACGCGTGGCCAAAAAAGGATCGGCCTGCAGGGTCGGTGTGGGCGATTGCGCCCTTTGTTGCAAAAGCGTGTCCAATTGTTCTTTATTCATAATTCACCTGCCGTTAAATATAGGGTAACCAGGGTTTAAGATAGTCCGCCAGTTTTTTACGGGCGCGGTAGATACGGGTTTCCACCGCGCTAAGGCTTAGACCCAGTTTCTCCGCAATCTCCTGATAGCTCATCTCCTCGTAGCGGTACAACAGCAGGGGGATGCGGTATTTGGGATTTAGCTTTTCCATCATGGCCCGGATCAGCTTTTCCCTCTCCTGTTGTTCCAGCCGGCGGTCGGCCGTACGCGGTGCTTCGCTTTCCCACACGCTCTCTGTTTCCGCCAGACGGCGGTAAGCGCTGTTTTCCGCGCGATCGTCAAAAAAACGCAGCCGCTTTTCCTTTTTTAAGACATTGATGATGTGATTCAAGGCGATGCGGTAGACCCAGGTGGATATTTGCGACTCTTCCCTGAAGTTTTCCATGTTTTGATAAACCTTTAAAAAGACATCCTGAACAATGTCGCGGGCCAGCGTTTCCCTGCCCGTCATACGATAGGCCAGATTGAGAATGCGGCCGGCATTGGCCTCATATATCTCATCGAATGTCATCAGAGGATTTTTCTCCACTCGGGCTGTCATGTGTGCATACATCATCGGCAAACTGTGTTTTTACTCTATAGACAGCTTACAATGTAAATACTTGCAGGAATATGAGATTTGGCCGGGTACGGAAGCTCAAGACTTTCCTTCTCAGGCGTCCACCTTCTCCTCGGCGGGATGCTTGATGATGCGCACCCGTTCAATTCTGCGGCGGTAGACCCGCTCCACGATAAATTCGTACTCTCCCCAGCGGATGGAGCTTTTTGTTTTGGGAACCGCGCCGAACTGCCCCAGTAAAAATCCGGCCAGGGTGTCTACGTTTTCCTCAGCGGGCAGGTTAAAGTTATGGTCGTTGAGTTCATCGATGCCTATACTGCC
>JALXBH010000120.1 GCA_026991535.1 Calditrichia bacterium
GTGAATTCACATAGGCAAATTTCTGGGCAAAAATACCCGAAAACATGAACAATGTGATAATGCTGATGAGTGAAAGTTTTGATAATTTCACTTAGGCCTCCTTATAATCATTATATATTTAGCTTATAAATTTAGGTAAATTATTAGAACCTTCCAAATTGAAAGTGGACTTTCCAGTCACCGCTGCGTTTTCCGGTGGCGTCGTAATAGTCAAAGCCATAGCCGAAATCGATACCGATAATACCCACCAACGGCATGAACAGACGCACACCCGCGCCCACTGAACGCCGCAACTCAAAGGGGTTGGTTTGGCTGACGTCTTCCCAGGCGTTGCCCCCCTCGGCAAAGAACAGGCCGAAAATGGTCGGGTTCGGCGCAATGGGAAAGCGCAGTTCCAGCGTGGTTTTAATCATAGACTTACCGCCGATGGGCCTGCCGGCCGAGGTTAACGGCCCCACCTGACCGTCATCGTAGCCGCGTAACCCTTCGGCAAAGCCCAGGCCGCTGCCGCCCATATAGAAATACTCACCAAAAAGAATAAAGGAATCTTTTTTCAATTGATTTAGAATACCGAACTTATTTGAGGAGTAAAGCACCAGCTTAAACGGAAGGGGGATAAACCACTCCGACGAGAACTGGGTTTTAAAAAAATGCTGATCGCCACCCAGGGGGCCCCCGGAAAGCTGAAGACTCAGGGAGTGGGTGGAGCCGCTTGTGGGAAATTCCGCGCTGTTACGGCTGTCCCTGGAAATAATTTGGGTAAGGCTGAGCTGGCTGGTATTGCCCGCCGTGCCCAGTTCTTCATAGCGTCTTTGCAACTCGGCATCACGTATGTTGGTGATGGAGGTTTGCGCCGCGCGGATGACCCAGTCGCCGCGAAAATAGTTATCCGGCCAGTAAAAGCGGCGTCCCACGCGGATGGTCCCGCCGAGATCGCGACGATCCCAGGGATAGAAGCCGCCGCCCGAGCGGGTGTTAAACAGGGAAAAACCGCCCAGGGTCGGCGTGTCAAACATCCAGGGTTCGGTAAAGCTTACCGATATGGAACGGTAAATCCGGCCGAACTGCCAGTCAAACACCAGACGCTGCCCGTCCCCACCCTGTGTGGGATGAGCCAGGGAAAAGTTATTGAAGGTCAAACCGATGCTGCCGATCAGACCGTCGCGTTGACTGTAACCCGCGGACATATTGGCTGTATCCGTGGACTTTTCCTCCACTTCCACGCTCAGGTTTACATGTTTGGGATCATTGGGGATCAGCTTTACATCGGGACGGATATTCTGGGTAAAATAGTTAAGAACCATCAGATCACGAATGGAGCGTTCCAGCTTGGCGTTGTTAAACACATCGCCGGGATGGATTTTAAACTCGCGACGTATCACCTTTTCGCTGGTTTTGGTGTTGCCGGTGATGATGATGGACTTTATGCGCACGACGGTGCCTTCGCTGATGTTGAAGGTTACATTCAGGGTATCGTTGTGTACCGGCACCTCCTGCGGGACGATATTGGCAAAGAGGTACCCCTGATTGTAATACATGTTTCTAAGCCGGTCGCGGATACCCTCATCATATTTTTTCTGATCGTAGATGTCACCCTTCTGGATATCCAGCGAGGCGGCCAGCTCTTCATCGGTAAAGATTTCATTGCCGTTAAAGGCAATATCGCCAAAATAGTATTTGTTACCCTCATAGACCCAAATATCGATAAACAGGCTGCGCTTATCCTCACTGTAATAGAGTGAATCACGGACGATATCGGCATCGCGGAAACCATGTTCCTTGTAATACTGGATAACCAGGTTCTTATCTTCCTCATACTTCTTGGCGTTAAAATCCGCCGAGCGCCACCAGCGATCCTCCTGGGTATCTTCCATGGCGTCACGCAGATCATCGCTTTCTATGTTTTTATTACCGTGAAAGGTGATTTTTTCAATCTGCACCTCAAACCCTTCATCCACATTCACAACAAGGTTCACCCGCCCCTTGGCAGCCTTAACCGTATCGATTTCCACCTGGGCAAGCAAATAGCCCTCTTCCTTATATTTTTTTATGACGCGTTCCTTCATCTTGGAAATTTTATAGGGAGAGATAACCATGCCCCGGTAGGTTTGCAGGGCTTCCTTGATGTCATCTTCCGACAGTTCCTCGATGCCTTTAATGATCAGCGAGCGCATGCGGGGATATTCCTTAACGCGTATCAACAGGTCTATGCCGTTAACGGACTGATTGACGATATATATCTGTATATCTTCAAATATATTCAGACCCCATAGGTTTTTAATCGCTTTTTGGATGTCATCACCCGTAATGCTTTCGCCAATGGTTAAACCGGAATTGAGCCGGATGGTGCTGGCGTCCGCGCTTTTATTGCCTTCCACCGTAATGGTATTTATGATGACATTGGGGCCTTGTGCTTTTGCCTGAGCGGAAAATATCAAAACAATAAACAATATCAACAGAGCGAATATCTTTCGCACTTTTTCCTCCATAATCAGTATTAGAATGTAAATGAATGCCTGAAACGAATCTTAAAATCTTCAAGATATTGCCGTTGGTTGGCAAAATTGTAGTAGCTCATAAGTTCTCTGTCCCATTCGAATTCGATCAACATATTTCTGAAGAAGCGGTATTCTAATCCAATCGAATGGTTAAAATCAAATCCTGTTTCCGTATTGTCATAAACGGAGACCAGTTGCCCCGTATACGACAGATATAAGTTTTCCGACAAATATTTCCCCAACGTCACTTCCGAACTCGACATCAGATAAAGATAGGACGTTCCGGAATAGAGCGGGTTTATGATAGAATTTTTATTTCCCCCGACCTGACGGCCCACGCTGGAATAAAATAAATTCCGGGCAATATTGGAATTAAATCGCACTAAATCAATACCTAAATTATTTTCCAGAGCTTTTTCCAGGGGACGCAACAAAGGCCGTATCAGGTAACGCTCGGTAATGGCGCCGCCAACGGTCGTGGCCTTTTGACGGATATTTTCAGCTGAATAACCCAGGTAAGCCATAACTTGTTCCTGAGTTTCTCCGATTGTGGGGTCCGCGGAAACAAGTTTGAACTTAAAGTCCTCCCAATTGCCCTGACTGCGCTCGTTTCCGGTTTGCGGATCGACGGCGTAAAGCTGAAGATAAATGGTTTTGGGAATGGCCCCCACGCTGTCCCGTATTGTGGTCCAGGCGCGCCCGCCTACCACGGGCATGCGTTCATTACGGTTGAAGCTTATGTTAAAGCGATCCACCTTAAAGTTCAGGTCAAGATACTCCAGCCGTCCTCTGCTGGAGACAAGACTTCCCTGTGGCCTGAATGTACCCTTTTTTATGATACCGGTAAAGTCCAGACCGGGACTTCCTTCATCCACGGTTAATTCCGCGCGCACATTGTCTATATAAGCGGGTATGTCACGGCGATAGCGCACATCCTTTCCGGCGCGCACCAATATATCCCACTCCATGTTGGCTAAAAATTCCAGAACGGGGTTATTCTTGCGTACCTTACCATGCTCTCCGGCAATAAAGGGGAAAGTAACTTTGGAGTTATTTACAATCACCTCTCCAAAAACCGTGGGATGTTTTATGGGACCGGCAAAATAAAAATAGGGTTGGTCGCCGCGTCCCCGCAGAAAAATGTTGCCGGTTTCATTTTCGTACATCAGCCCCGGCAGATGGATTTCCACCCCTTCTCCGGATGTTTCAAGGGCTAAAATACCAAAATCCAGACCCAGCCCCTTAAAATTCCAGTGCTTCAGTTTCCGACCATCGACCATGGGCAGATGACGCACGGTGTGAATTTTAAGATAGTTTTCGTCCACATAGGCGGTAAAGTGCTTTATATCAACCTTGCCACTGCCCTCTTTTAACACAATATGCGTGGAGATATCCTTGACGTGTCCGGCCACATCGGCCAGCCACAGCTCTCCGCGGTCAATGGTCACATCGGCGGCCACCAGCTTTATATCATTGCGTCTGCCCCGGAACTTCAGGTTGATATCGGAAAAGGAGGCTCCGTCACGGAAGAAGGGTACCCAGCGGTTAAGATAGTGGAAAATATCACCGTCAAATTTTATGGCGACATCCATATCCCTGCTGTCGCTCAGGGGCAGGGTGCCCACGCCGTAAAGATGGTAGCGACCACTTTTGACCAGACTGAAATCCTCCACTTCCAGAATATGGGAACGGAGATTGAAGAAAGTACCCGCGGAATCGAGCCGGTCGTCAACCTTAAGCGTTAAACGGTCAAAAGCAATATCGTTAAGCAGACCGTTGCTGATATTAATCCCGGCCTGCATAAAGGGTTTTTGCCGCGTTCCCTTAAGGGAAAAGTTATAGGCCCCCTCCCCCGTCAATATTCCGTCCTTAAGACCCAGGGCCCGGAAAATGGTATTAATATCCACATTATCACCACCGGCGTAGGCAGATATCTGATCGTTAAGAAAGTGCCAGATTCCTCTGCCTGTCAGTATGGCCCGGTTGTTCTGGTAGATGTTCAACGTATCCAGCGCCATTCTTGTACGGTTTACGGAAAATTTAATTTCCGGCTTAAAATAACCCTGATCGTTAAAGACAAAACGGTCGCCGCTCAGATAGCCTTCCAGCCTGGGCGCCCTGATGGTTCCGTCAAGCACTATTTTTCCATCCAGATAGGCCTGTGTTTTGTAATCATCCCCCAGGTTTTGCCGGGCCAGCTTAAACACCTGAAAATGATCCAAAAGGATTTTACCTGACAGGCGGGATGAATGCTCAAGGTCAACAAAGAACTCGCCGGCGAGGGCCCGATTAAAATTGAAATAACTGCCCAAAAAAGTTTTCGACAAATCCACATTGTAGTCGCCTTCCAGGCCTCCCACACTAATACGCCCGCTTATAGCCTGTTTCTCACCCGTAAGATTCCTGATACGCGTGGTAGCACTAAACAGGGTATCCTGTCCGCTTTTATTGCGGAAGAGTATGGCGCCGTGCAAATCATTGATGGTTCCCGATAACCTCGCGGAAGAACGCACCTTTTCCCGCAATGAGCGCATCAATGGGTCGCTGGTCATCCTTTGAAAGGGGAAATCCGCAATATTAAGATAACGGATTCGGGGGCGGGTAAGATAATCATCGACCAAAGCGCTGAAACGAAAGGCCTTATCGGAACTGTACCGCGTGGATATATTTAGCTGGCCTCCCCGGCCCCGGATATCGCCAAAGGTACTCCAGAGGGTATCTGTGCGTAACAGGGCGTATCGCCAACGGCCGCGGGTGGTCCCTGTTTTAAAGTTCACATCCAGGTTAAGCCCCATTTGATGTTCGGCATTGGACAGCTTATCGAATACCAGGTGCTGTTGCGACCTGTTTTGCGCCTCGAGCCTTAAATGCAGGGACTGACCGGGTATGTTGTAGCTTCCGCGGCCCTTAAAGGTACCCAGAATACTTTTAAGACTAAAAGAGGCCAGACGCAGCCTGTCCGGCTCAAAAGTCCAGTTTATGTCCAGACCTGAAAACCGGCTGCCGGAAAAAACAAAGGCGGGGGCAGAAACAGCACCGGAGACAGTCAGTTCGCTATCAAAATGATATTTCGCCGAAAGGGCTACCGTTCCGCTATCCCAGGGCAGGCTGGTAAAGGCCGGATGCTGCCTGACGCGAAAGCGATTATTATAAATCTGGCCGGAGACAACGGGATGAAAAATATTAGCAATCTCCGTGGAGAAATTTAAGGGCATGTTAAGAAAGCTCAGGCTTCCGTCATCTATTTTCAGCCTGTTGTCATTAATATTTACCGTAGCGCCAAGGCTGTCAAACCGTGTTCCGGAGTAGGCGCCGGCAATATGGCCCAGGGACAGGTGACCGTTGACGCGTATGGAGTCCAGTGACGCAAAGCGCCCGTCCACATCCAATTCACCATCCACCAGACCATGCTCCAGGGAAAGTTCCCTGGCAAATTCCCTGGAAAAACGCGCCACAACATTGTTGCCTACCACATAGTTATTGATGGAAACCCCGGCCTTAAACCGTGCCGCGCTTAAATTATAAGCGGCCCTTAAAACAAAATTCTTATCCTGTGATGATAAAACCCCGCCGCTTAGGGTAATGAGGCTGTCTTTCACGCTAAGAGCGCCATCCAGATTCTGGGCTATTGAAAAATAGCTGCCGTCACTTCCGGCAAGGATCACCTTACCGGAATGCACCAGAATATCCGGCGTCTGTTTTAGCAGGTATT
>JALXBH010000121.1 GCA_026991535.1 Calditrichia bacterium
TCTCCATATTGGTAGTAAGAGGCCGCTTCGATCTGCGAAAAGCCGCAGCCGTCGGCAATCATAATGATAACATTTTGCGGCGAAGGGGATTGAAGGGAGGAAATTTCCTTTACGGATGGCGTATGTTGGGGTGAATTACAGCCGGCAAGGAAAATAAGACCAATGATTACAAGTGACGGGAAACGCATGGCAACTCCTGGCAATGTTATGAAAAAGCTACGTTTATATACGGGAGATAGAAAATATCTCCCCGCGACTAAAAGAGCAACATAGGGAAACCTCCCGCACGGGGCAAGAGACCGGGGCTTTTCAGGAGAACAAAATAATCCGGCTCTCCGCTTTTAGGGCATTTCCCGGAACTTACGGAATAATTTATGTTTCTTTTAATCTAAAACCCTTTGCCAAAAAGACGGGATAACGTATATTGGACTGTTCTCACTAACCCCGAAATGCGTATGATCTCCAAGATATTTTCGGCAGCGCTGATGGGCATTGACGCCTATATCGTGGAAGTGGAAACCCACATGGAAAGGAATATGCCCAGCTTCAATATCGTCGGTCTTCCCGACAACGCCGTGCGTGAAAGCCGTGAACGGGTAGTGGCCGCCCTGAAAAGCTCAGCCTACCCCTATGTACACCAGCGGCGCATAACTATTAACCTGGCTCCGGCGGATATCAAAAAAGAGGGTTCGGCCTATGATCTGCCCATCGCCATCGGCATGTTGGCCGCACAGGGCGATGTGAGCGATGAAGCCCGGCTAAATGAGTTTGTATTGGTGGGGGAGCTCGCTCTGGACGGATCGGTGCGTCCCGTTCATGGCGCCCTGCCCATGGCCATCACCGCGGGAGGAAAGGGCTTCCGGGGTATCATTGTCCCGGAGGAAAATGCCCGGGAAGCTTCCATGGGACATCCCGATTTACAGGTGATACCGGTGGGACACCTTACGGATGTGGTCAATTTTTTAAACGGACAACTCGACATCACCCCGCATAAAAGCGATTTTGACCGGCTTTTTGCCCAAAACGATCATACGCTGTTGGATTTTTCGGATGTTAAAGGTCAGGAACAGGCCAAGCGGGCTCTGGAAGTCGCCGCCGCGGGCGGACACAATATCATTATGATCGGGCCGCCGGGGTCCGGTAAAACCATGCTGGCCAAGCGTTTTGCCACCATTTTGCCGCCGCTGAGCCTGGAAGAGGCCATCGAGTCCACAAAGATACACTCCGTTGCCGGCAGCCTTTCCGCCGACGACGGTCTGATCACGCGCCGCCCCTTCCGCTCCCCCCATCACACCATTTCCGACGCCGCCTTGGTGGGGGGCGGTAAGTATCCGCGTCCCGGAGAGGTGAGCCTGGCCCATCACGGGGTTCTTTTTTTGGATGAACTGCCCGAATTTAAAAAGAATGTGCTGGAAGTGATGCGCCAACCCATGGAAGACGGACGGGTGACCATAGCCCGCGCGGCCCTCTCCCTGACCTATCCGGCCAAGTTTATGCTGGTAGCGGCCATGAATCCCTGTCCCTGCGGCTACTATGGCGACTCCTCGCGTACATGCAGCTGCGCGCCCCAGCAGATACAGCGCTATCTGGCCCGGGTTTCGGGGCCTCTCCTGGATCGCATCGATATTCACATCGATGTGCCGGCCGTGAACTTTAAAGAGCTCGCCTCCGAACGGGGAGGGGAGTCTTCCGCAACCATCCGTGAACGGGTGCAAAAGGCGCGCTTAATACAACTCCGCCGCTTCGAAAAGGAAAATCATCTGTTTAGTAACGCCCATATGCAATCGCGCGAAATACGGAAGTATTGTAAACCCGGCGCCGGGGGCATGGAATTATTGAAGACGGCCATCACCCGCCTGGGGCTTTCCGCACGGGCCTATGATCGTATACTGAAAGTGGCCCGAACCATAGCGGATCTGGAAAACAGCACCCGTATTGAAAGCGCCCATATAAGCGAGGCCATTCAGTACCGCACACTGGACCGGGATATATGGCAATAATTTTAAACCGCCGTAAAGGCAAAAAAGAAAGCGGGGAAAATGTATTACAGGCGTAAGAAAATTTTAGTTTTGGCACTGATCCTGCTACCCGCTCTTCTTTGGGCTCAGGATAGCACCGGGCAAGGCGGCGATACGGTCGATTCCACAAAGATCAATCTGCTATACCTTCCCGTTTCTCTGTTGCATGATTCCACCGCCCATTTCAATCTGGAGCTCTCCCCGGACAGCAGTCACCGGATATATATCCCAAGGATCACCCTGCCGGAAAATCCCCTTGAAATCGACAGGCGCGGGTCTTCCTATTATACGCCGCGCGTGGTAAGGGATGAACTGGACAGGGCTATGAACCGGCCCCGTGCGGAGAGTTTTGTACCGGTTCTGGCGCTGGTACCGCTTGCCATCCGTCTTGCAGAAAAACATTTAGCGATAGAAAAACTTTTACGCAAGAATGCGCGGGACTATCTGATTCCTGAAAGAAGCTGGCGTCTGCTTAAAATTCTTTGGCAAAAAGCGCCGCTTAATGTTGCGGAGTTATACGCCATGCGCCAGAGTTACAGCGCCGGCGCCCTGGAAAAGGAACTTCAGGCCCTTTCCGAAAAAGGCTTGCTAAAAACACGGAAGACCGGAAACGGTATTGTCCTTTTTTTTCCGGCGGAGAAACCACGCCAGGTATTGAAATATTTTACAGACGCCATATCTCTTGAAAAAAACGACACGCAGACACTAAAAATTTTATTGCAACGAAAGAAGGAACTGGAGGAGTTGACCACTCCATGAAAACGGCCATAATGATACACGGCGGCGCCTGGGATATTCCCGCTTCTTTACATGAGGCCCATGAAGAAGGTCTGATGCGCGCCCTTGAGGCGGGATATGCCAGGCTCAGGGAAACAAACGACGCCCATGCGACCTGTTTAAGTCTGTTGCGGATTTTAGAGGATGAACCCGCTTTCGACGCCGGCACCGGCTCCTTTTTAAACGCCGAGGGCGAGGTGGAGATGGACGCAGGTATTATGTCCGGCGAGGATTTAAGCGTTGGTGCCGTGGCCGCCCTGAAAAACATAAAGAACCCCATCCTTGTGGCCGAAGCGGTACGCGGCAACACCCAGCATGTTATGCTGGCAGGGGAAGGGGCCTTGCGTTTTGCTATAAAGGAGGGCTTCCGTCGTGTGGAAACGGAAGAGCTGCTTACAGGCAGGGAAAAAGAACGCTATCTGGCCTTGAAAAAGAGGAAAAATGTACGCATAAAATCCTTTTTTGAGCAGCGGCCCTCGGATACCGTCGGCGCCGTAGTTCTGGACGGACGGGGGAGGCTGTCCGCGGGGACAACAACGGGCGGAACGCCCTATAAGCTGGCGGGAAGAGTAGGCGATGTGCCGGTGGCCGGCAGCGGTTTTTATGCCGATAACAGGAGCGGCGCCGTTTCGGCTACCGGTTGGGGAGAAGGTATTTTACGTGCGGGGCTGGCGCTGCGGGTAATGCGGGCGATGGAGTCGGGCAGGGAACCCGGCGCGGCAGCCCGTGAAGCCATATCATTTTTAAAATCCCGCATTAACGGCGAAGCAGGCGTCATTGCCTTAAACAACGAGGGGCGGGCCGGGTTTTATTTTAATACGCCCTGCATGGCTGTGGGGTATGCCGGGCCGGCAGGGATTGAGTATGTGCGGGTCATACGGCGCGGTGAGCAGGAAATATGATGAGCGCCCTTTTCCGGATTATCCGCCCCGGTAATGTGTTAATCACCTTCCTCTCCGTACTTACCTCCGCCTGGCTGGTAAGCGATACGGTATTTACGCCGCTCCTTCTGCGCGCCGCCCTGGCCGCTTCTTTTGTAACGGCTGCCGCCAATATCATAAACGACATTTTTGACCTGGATATAGACCGCGTCAACAGACCCGGACGGATATTACCCTCCGGCAGGCTAAGCCTGCCCTCCGCCCGTCTCTTTTACAAAACCCTGAACATGGTTGCCCTGGCCCTGGTTGTTGATCGTCTGCCCTTGTTCCTGATCATAGCAGGCTCTCAGCTATTGTTGTATGTTTACAGTCGTTCCTTTAAAAAGATGATGCTTATCGGCAACGTGCTTGTGGCTTTTATGGGCGGATTGGCCTTTGTGTACGGTGCTTTGGCCGCCGGCGGTGTTACGGCCGGTCTCTTTCCCGCTCTGTTTGCCGCTCTGTTTCATTTTTCGCGGGAACTGATCAAAGACCTTCAGGATGTGGAAGGGGACAGAAAATATCAGGCGCATACCTTCGCCGTCCGCTTTGGCGCGGAAAATATTGTAAAAATGGTCGACGCCGTCTTCATTCTGCTCAGTGGAATTTTGTTGCTGCCATTTTTGTTAAGTATGTATAATGTTTATTATATTTACATGGTAGTGCCCGGCGTTATGCTGGTCATGTTCTATTGTTCATGGCAACTCCATAAAGACCCGGGCACGGAGACCCTTTCCCGCATGAGCGCTCTGTTGAAAGCAGATATGCTGATTGGCCTTGTATCCATAATCGTGGGGGTAAAATTATGATCTTTTCCTTGATAGAAAACCTGGAACATGTGGATATTATTCTCGCATCCGCCTCGCCGCGCCGTTTTGAGTTGTTGAAAAGCGTGGGGCTGGATTTTAAGGTGGTTCCGGCCGATATAGACGAAGAAAACATAAGGATTGCGGAGCCGGGAGCCCTGGTGCAGGAGTGTGCCCGGCAAAAGGGTGAGGAAGTGGCCCGGCTTTACCCGGATCATCTTGTGATTAGCGCGGATACGCTGGTTGCCCTTAATGATACGATTATGGGCAAGCCGAAAAATGAAGACGAGGCCTATGATATGCTGGCCCGTCTATCGGGTAAAACGCACCGGGTTTATACCTCATTCGGTTTGTTTTACAAGCGTTATGAAAAGGAACTGTTACATCTTGTATCCACCGATGTAACCATGCGGGCGTTAAGTGATGACATTATAATGGCCTATATCGGAACGGGAGAACCCCTGGATAAAGCCGGGGCTTATGCCATTCAGGGGCAGGGCGCCATGCTGATCGAAGGCATTCATGGCAGCTATTCCAACGTTGTGGGCTTCCCTCTGGCACAGTTTTTTGATAAGTTGGATCACTTTTTAGGAACACTGGTAATAACCGAAACAGCAGGTGACATTTGAAAAAAATACTTTTTGTGGACGATGATCCCAATATGCACCGCATGGTTGAACTGTTTTTACGGTCGGCGGGCGTGGAACTAATATTCGCCGGGAACGGACGCTCCGCGATAAAACACATGGAAAATCACCGTTTTGATCTGATTTTTTCCGACATTCAAATGCCGGAAATGGATGGTATCACCCTGTTAAAACATCTGCGGGAAAAAGGGGACGCCACACCTTTTGTTATCGTATCGGCATTCGGTCAGGAAAGTGTGGCGGAAAAAGCGTTGGCCCTGGGCGCCAGCGATATTGTGAACAAACCTTTTGACCGTGAAACTTTGCTTGCAAAAATACGGAAAACGGAATAGCCCGTCAGACCAGACGTTTGCCGAATATC
This sequence comes from Calditrichia bacterium, assembly GCA_026991535.1. Taxonomy (GTDB): domain Bacteria; phylum Calditrichota; class Calditrichia; order Calditrichales; family J004; genus J004. The sequence goes on from JALXBH010000121.1 coordinate 5,530, forward strand.
TCCAGCTTCTCCGCAAGGTGCGCCAGCGAAGTGCCGCGAAACTGCTTTTCTATCTGTAAACGCAAGGGGCGCCACTCCTCATGCAGGGGACAGGGCGCGTCATCCTCGCAACCCGGAATGCCTAAAATACATTCCGTAAACATGGGGCGGGTTTCCAATATTATTACGATCTCATAAATAGAAATGTCTTCCGGTTTTTTGGAAAGACGCACCCCACCCTTGGGCCCCCTGTAAGAAATAAGAAGCTTGTTTTGTGTTAGCTTCTGCAGGATTTTTGTTAAAAAATGGAATGATATTTTTAACTCTTCAGACATTTTAGAGATGGATATATATTGATCCTGGTCGCTGTTCGCCAGGTGAATCATGGCGCGCAGGCCATATACTGTTGTATTTGATAGCATAGACGTTCCTCATTTTCGGATGCGCTTATCTTATTCAAAACTTTTTATTTATTCAAATAATCTTCGTCTCGTATTCCACACAGGATAGATATATCTTCGGAAAGATAATAAAAAAATGAAGAATGGACGGCAAAGGGGGGTCGTAATAAAAAAAGAATGATTTCCGGGCCTGCTATGGGGTTATTGAAATTAAGTTCCGAGCTTTATTTGTATCCCAGTCTGTTTATTTAAAGCAAAAGATTGCCTAAATTAAAGTCGTAAATTTT
>JALXBH010000122.1 GCA_026991535.1 Calditrichia bacterium
CTGGTACGTATCGCCAATGCCGATACGGTTGCCGGAGCCGGTACCTGGCCTATGGACGGTGAAAACATGAATATGACCATCACCGACGACGGCGGTACCAGCCAGCTTACTCTGCGCGTGGATAAGGATACCAATATCGACGGTTCCGATGAACCGACTTATCCCATTACGGTGACAGGTGTTATCTCTCAATATGACCGTTCCTCGCCTTACAGTGAAGGATATCAGATTCTTCCGCGGACCCGTGACGATATCGAGTCTTCTACCGCCATCGGTGATGGGGATGTTGTACAGCCGTTGAGTTTTACCCTGTATGCGGCTTATCCGAACCCGTTCAACCCCTCCACGACCATCGCCTTTGATGTGCCCACGGATATGACAGGTAAAACGGTTGAGTTGAGTATTTACAATGTGTTGGGTCAAAAAGTGGTTACCCTGGTGGATCAAAACCTGACCGCCGGACGCCATACCGCAAAATGGAATGGGCGTAACAGCGCTTCCCGGGCCATGCCTTCGGGTGTTTATTTTGCCATACTCAAGGCCGCGGGTCAACAAAAAACAAGCCGCTTGTTGCTTATAAAATAAGAAGAACAGACAAGGGAATGTTTAAAATTTAAGGCCCGCCTTTGGCGGGCCTTTTTTATTTATGTTTATTCCGAAGATATCCGCCGGCGTAAAAAAAGTATCAAATCACTGTATTGTTTTTGCGATTTAAAAGTATTAGCTTTGCGGACTTAGATCAAAAGGAGGCTTGATGGAGTTAAGAGGAAAACGCATAATCATTACCGGCGCCAGTAAGGGCATTGGCAAAGCCTGCGCGCTTATGCTGGCCGCAAAAGGCTGCCGTCTGGTTTTAACCGCGCGCACGCAATCCCTGCTGGAAGAGGTGGCCGCCGAAGTCCGCCGCCTGGGAGGCGAAGCCCTGGTCTTAACGCTGGATATGAGCTCGGAAGCGGACATCCGCGAAATGGTATCGGCAACCGTTCGTGAATATGGTGGGATTGACGTGTTGATCAACAATGCCGGCGTGGGAATATTTAAATCCATCGTGGAAACAAGCACCGAAGACTGGGACACCATGTTTAACCTGAATATGCGGGGGCTGTTTATCGCCACCCGGGAAGCGCTGCCTCATCTGCGCCGGGCGGGTGAGTCCTTTGTGGTAAATGTAGCCTCGCTGGCCGGTAAAAATCCCATCCCCGGTGGCGCGGCTTACGCGGCCACCAAGCATGCCGTTATGGGCTTTACAAAATCCCTGATGCTGGAAGAACGTAAAAACGGTCTGCGCACCCTGGCCATCTGCCCCGGCTCCGTGGATACCCCGTTTTTTGACGGACACCGCGACATGCTGAATGATGATAAGCGAAAACGTATCTTACAGGCCGGCGATGTGGCTTCGGCGATTGTACATGCTCTGGAGTTGCCCCAAAATGCCATGATAAGTGAAATTGATATCCGGCCGTCCAACCCGTAACCACAGGAGGTAAAATGAGTGACATTACGGAAACCGTAAACAGAACGACAACAGACTACATTGAGCTGGAAGAACATTATGGCGCACATAATTATCATCCGCTGGATATTGTGATTGAGCGGGCCGAAGGTGTGTGGGTATATGATGTGGAAGGCGGAAAATATATGGACTTTCTGAGCGCCTATTCCGCCGTCAATCAGGGGCATTGCCATCCGCGGATATTGAAAGCCCTGACCGATCAGGCGCAAAAGGTGACGCTGACCTCCC
>JALXBH010000123.1 GCA_026991535.1 Calditrichia bacterium
CCTTCGCCTTTGAAAGCGCCCGGGCCGGAGCGGAAATTTTTTTGGGGGAACGGGAAGGTTATGTCTACACACGCATCAGTAACCCCACCCAGGAAGCCTTTGAAAAAGAGATGGCTTTTTTGGAAGGCGGCGAGGCGGCGCTGGCTTTTGGTTCCGGCATGGCGGCCATTTCGGGCGTGATAATGGCGCTTTGTAAAAACGGGGACAATATCGTCTCTTCCGATACCCTGTATGGCGGTTCACACCAGTTGTTTACCGAAACGCTGCCGCGGTGGGATATTTCGGTGCGCGAGGTGGACGGCACCGATTGCCGGAATGTGGCCGAAGCCGTGGATGACAGAACCCGGGCCATATATATAGAAACCCCGGCCAATCCGACCCTGGCGCTGATCGACATTGAGCAATGCGCGGAAATAGCCCATAAACACGGCATTCCGCTTATCGTGGACAACACTTTCCCGACGCCTTATTTCCAACAGCCTTTAAAATTGGGCGCGGATGTGGTGGTGCATTCGGCCACAAAATATATCGGCGGACATGGCGATACCGTTGCCGGCGTGGCCATAGGAAAAAAAGAGTTTATCGATGAGCTGCGCATGGGAATTTTACGCGATATGGGCGGCATTATCAGTCCCCTGAATGCCTGGCTTTTGGTACGCGGATTAAAAACGCTGGCCATTCGTATGGAGCGGCATCAGGAAAACGCCATGCAGATTGCCAAATACCTGCAATTTCATCCCCGGGTAAAAAATGTATTTTACCCGGGATTAAGCACCCATCCGCAACACAGCCTGGCAAAAAAACAAATGAGCGGATTTGGCGGAATGGTCAGCTTTGAGGTTAAAGGTGGGCGAAAAGCGGGCGAAACTCTGATGAATTCCGTGGAATTGATCACCCTGGCGGTAAGCCTTGGCGACGTCGACTCCCTTATCGAGCATCCCGGTTCGATGACACATTCGACTTACGCGCCGGATGAACTGGCCGCCGTGGGCATAACGGAAGGGTTGGTACGTCTTTCCGTGGGCATTGAAGACCCGAAAGATATTATCAACGATCTTTCCCAGGCATTGAATAAAATTAAATAGGAGCGGATATGCGCGTTTTGGTCACCGGTGGAGCGGGGTTTATTGGGTCACATCTTTGTGACAGGTTGATAGAACAGGGACATGATGTTATCGCCCTGGATAATTTTTTTACCGGCAGCAAGGAAAATATCCGTCACCTGATCGATCACTGGAACTTTGAATTGGTGCGGCATGATATTACCGAGCCGATTATGCTGGAGGTGGACCGCATATATCATTTTGCCTGTCCCGCTTCGCCGGTGCATTATCAGTACAATCCCGTAAAAACCATTAAAACCAATGTTATGGGTACCATCAACATGCTGGGCATGGCCAAAAGAGTACGCGCCCGGGTTATGCAGGCCAGTACGTCGGAGGTTTACGGCGATCCCCAAATACATCCGCAAAAAGAGGACTACTGGGGCCATGTCAATCCCATAGGCGTTCGCAGTTGTTACGACGAGGGTAAACGGGTGGCCGAGACGCTGATGATGGATTATCATCGCCAAAGCGGTGTGGATATAAAAATCATCCGCATATTCAACACCTATGGTCCGCGCATGGCTCTGAACGATGGAAGGGTGGTGAGTAATTTTATCATTCAGGCCCTGCAAAACAAACCCATCACCATTTATGGAGACGGCAGCCAGACCCGCTCGTTTCAATATGTGG
>JALXBH010000124.1 GCA_026991535.1 Calditrichia bacterium
ACCGGTCCCAGTTCCGGCATATAGGCCGGCGGACTGGCATAAGTCCATGTTTTATAGCGGATGCCCAGGGTGGTGGAACGCTTGCTGGACTCAAAGTCATCGATATAGGCCACGCCGTTATTGTCATCGGTATCGGGATTATCCAGGGTATTGGGGTCGGGAAAGACCTGGGCAAATTCACCCTCGATATCGATATTGGACTCGGCGCTGGTTTCCACCAGAGGCAGGGCGTCGATGGCCTCGGTTATAAAACGGGGCTTAAACTTAAAGGCGGCGTTCAGGTCCCACACAAAGTTCTGAAAGGGCTCCTGCCCCACTCTTACGCGGGTATCAAGGGTGGACTTATCCAGATAAAGGGCGGTAAAACCGATAAAGCCGACGTCACCCAGATCATATTCCATGCGCGTGCCCAGGATGGTTTTTTTATCGAGCTGAAACAGATTGGCCCGTTCGTATTTGATCTCCAGATCGGCGCTGCTGCGCTTGGCTTCCTCGGAAATCAGCGTAAGCTGCCCGCTGAAGTAGTCGATGAGATAATCCTTGTCCCGTTCCAGCTTGCGGCCGTTCAGATTAACCACCTCGGAACCTTCCAGAACATAAAAACCCAGGTCGAAGGAGGATTTGGTACTTTTGGAGGTGACCAGCATGCGGAAGCCGCTGGCGTCGCTGCGGTCGCGGGAGGTGGTTACGTTATACATTTTGATGCGGTATTTATCATCCAAACCATTGAAGCGGCTGTTTTTCAGCGGATCAAAAGGTTGCAGGGAGGGAAACATGACTATACCCTGGGCGCGGTTGATGATAGCCGGGTTGGTCATATCCACCTTGTCATCGCCGCCCTCTATGGGGTTGCCGTTTTCATCCTGAATATCCAAACCGACCAGGTTGAGGAAGGAGACGTCGCCCTGATGGGTCTGCTCCTCGCCGGCCTTGTTGTATTCCAGGCGGATTTCAAAACCGTCCTTTTCGATATTGGTGCCGCCGAGAGAATAGATGTTTTTCATCATCAGGTCCCAGGTATCGGCGTATATGGGTGACGTGGGGTTTTGATCGCGTTCCTTGATCATCTTCAGGATAAGCGGCGCGGAAGGATCGATATCCGTGGTCAGCGTGCCGGGCGTCAGTGAGTTATCCGTGGTACGGAAAGCCACGGCCAGCGTGGTGGCGGCATCCAGTTGCTGATTGATGGTCAGAATGCCGTGAAAACGGTCAAAGCTGTATTCGTTTTCCTCCAGTTGAATAAAATAGCCTTTCTGCACGGAACCGGCCTTGGAATCGATGCCGCTGATATCGGTAACATTGCTGAAGGAATCCGGATTGACGGCGGCCAGGCCAAAACGGGCCCCCTGAACACCCTGCGGATTGATCGACTTCCAGACCTCGATGATAAAAACATCCTTGCCCGGAAAATACTGAAACTGCTGCAGGTCGTCGGTAAACTCATCCTCAAAAACATCGCGGTAAAAACGGTCGATGAAAAAGTAACGGTTCTGAATATAATCGATATCCTTGATGATGGTGGTGCTGGAACTGGAATTACCGGATATTTTCAGCTCCTGCTGCTGCCCTTTTTCCAGGGAGGCGATGGAGGTCATTTTAAGGTTGCCCAATTGCATCTGCGATTTCAGGCCAAACAAACCCTGGTTGGAACCGCCGAAAATGACATACTTGGTCGAGGGCAGAGAGAGGGAAACATTACCGGCCTCGATTTTTTGGACGATCTCATCCTCATCGCCGTCGTAACGCAATTTGAGGGTGTTCTCTATATCGGTTACGGCTTCGCTGTTTTGCTGCACGGAAACGGTAACCTTTTCCCCGATACGGCCCTCCACCGTAAACTGCTGGGTTTGGCTAAAACGCGGACTGAAGGTACTTTGGTTCTCCCGCGCATTGATGGCCGATCCGCTGCGGTCTTCCGTTCTGCCGGAAAGGTCGAAGGTGATATTACCCGTTACACGCAGACTGATTTTATCCGATCCGAAAATACGGGTGAAGGTTTCGCTTTTGATGCGGAAGGGGATATCCAGTTGAAAGGCACCGAAATCATCCTCCTTTTGGTTAAAGAGATTATCCCGGGCGCTTTCCAGCAACATATGACGCCAGTTGTACTCCGAACGCAGACGCACATAGGTTGCCAGATCAACCACCAGGGGCAGCTTAAACTCGGTATCGGCGATTTTTTCGGAAATGGTCAAATAGGTATCAGTGGAATCCAGCTTTTCATAACGCTTAAAGAACAACGGCTTTTTCGTAAAAAAAACCGAACTCAACGCGGGATGGCCATTGGCCGCCGCCTGATCATCAAACAGCTGCACCATTTGGGGCGGCGGGGGCATACGCAACCCCGTCTGCGCCCGGCTATACGGAACCGCTATAAGCAGAGACAGGCTAAGAAGAATATGGATGCGCCGGAGTCTCGATCTCGGAAATCGAATATTCATAAATCAGATTTAGTTTTTAATTCCTATGGTAGCAATCGATCCGGAAGCATCCTCCTGTGGGTATTATTTTAGTCAGAGTGCGAATTTAAAGCGCCATGCGCACTAATTCAAGAGCAAATTTTCGTACTCTTTGCCAATAACATTAAACAATAGGTGCAACGTGTATGGAATAAGAAGGTTCAGGGAAGAAAAGCTTTTTTTACATAATATGTGGGGGGCCTATCCTGTAACGCATGTTCATAAACATATCCGGGGATTGGAAAATGTCTATTTTATTACGTGAATCCGACCACGGAAAAGTTGCAGCCTGCCCTCCCGTTCCAGTTGTTTTAAAAGACGTGAGACCACCTCCCGCGCGCTGCCGATGCGCCAGGCCAGTTCCTGATGGGTGATGCGTACCTCATTTTGCGCGTCCCGGTGTAGCCGCAGATAGTCCAGTAAGCGCTGATCCACGCTCTTAAAAGCCACGGCGTCCACCAGGTGCAGTATTTCCCCCAGGCGGGAATCATACAGATCGGTTACAAAGGCGCGCCAGCTTTTAAAGGTATCATGCCAATGGCGCACCTGCCTATCGCTGACCAGCAGAAAGGTGGTCTCTTCCTCCGCGGTAACCGTCAGCGTATCCATATTGCTAAAATTATCGCGCAGACAGGAGGTAAGTGAAATAACGCAGCTTTCCGGCGGCTGGATATGATACATCAATATCTCCTTGCCGCTTTCATCGGCGCGGGAAACGCGGATAAGCCCTTTTAGTACAAGCGGAATGTGATGCACCCGGCCGTCGCCCACATGCAGCAAGGCGCCGGCGGGCACGGTAACACGCCGGCATTGCAGTAACTCCCGTAGCAGGGCCGGTTCAAAACGGTCGGCCAGGGGACGTAAAACTTCTTCCATCACTTTTGCGGTTTTAGTTTCAGCAGGCGTGTCGCCCGCGGACGCGCAACAGCCTCATCCAGAGTGACGGGCCAGTAGCGGCCGTTTTTCCACAGTTCAAAGAAATCCATAAAATGATCACCGGCGGGATTGCCGGAATTGCCGGCAGGGATAACCATGCGGCCTTCCAGCGGACGTGAAAAGTCTACCACAAAACGCCAACTGGGCCCCACAACGGATTTAAAGGCGTCATCGGCAAACAGGGAAAAGGAGACATTGATGGTGCCCTCCGTGCCCGGCCAGGGCATGGGGCCGTTTTTCAGACCCAGCAGATCGCCGATCACGGGTACTACCGACAGGGGATGGGCCATGGTAAAACTTTGAAAATCGCCCCAGGTTTTATTTTGCGTTTTCTCCTCGGCGGCGGCAATGGCCGCTTGCAGAATATCCTCGCGGCTTTCCACCTTTTCCGTGCGGACGTCATCATACCAGGCCTCACTGTCCGAAGCCAGAAGCTGCTCCACCCAGATAATACGTACCTTTTTGTATATCTTGCCCAGTTCATCCTTAAAGATGGCTGTTTTCAGTTCCTGTTGCAGCATCTTTAAAAAAGCGGTGGGGCGGGAGTCCAGACCGGTGGAGCCATCCCAGGCCAGCACATCCCCGGCAAAGCTGGTTTCCAGATATTTTTGCAACGGTTCCCGTAACAGATCGCGAAAATGAATCAGACTGGCGTCAATACGATCCTGTTGCATGTGCTCAAAATCTTCCGCGCTGAATTTTTTATCCTGTCCCAGCAGGTCGCTGATGCGCATGATGCGGTTGGCAAAATAATTGCCGGGGATATCCACCCCTTCCAGGGGCGACTGATGTTTGTTGTTGGCCGTGGCCAGCCAGCCCCGGGGCGGGTTATAGCTATGCGGCGTCTGATCCAACGGGTAATACCCCTGCCATAAATCCTCTACCGTGCGTCCGTCGATGGGGGCATTATCATAGTCCGCCGGACGGATGGCGATGGGAGAACCCAGTTGATAGCCGATATTGCCCTTAACGTCGGCATACATCCAGTTGGCGTCCAGCGCGCCGAAATTGGTTACCAGCGGACGGAAGTCTTCAAAGTTATCCACCTGCATCAAATCCACGGCGGCGCTGAAGGTTTTATTGAGATCGACGTCAAAACCGGCCCAGTCAAAGGCATAGGCGATGTGGTTGCTGTCCGGCCCCATCACCAGCGGACCGTGGCGCGTGGTTTTGACGGTAAAGTTTACGGGCTGATCCCGGCCGGTCACCTTTATCTCCTCGGGAAAAAAACCGAAATTTTCCCAACCGTCATCAACGGCGTATTGCAGGGAGTCTTGCGGATTGACCTGTTCACGGTAATATTCGGTGACGTCCACGCCCCCCACGGTAAAGGCCCAGGCCGCCTTGCCGTTATAGCCCATGACCACCAGGGGCAATCCCGGAGTGGTTATCCCCATAACATTCAGACTATCCTTTTGGGCATGCATACCGGCATAATACCAAAACTGCGGCAGGCGGGCCAGTTCCAGGTGCGGATCGCTGGCCAGCATGGCCGCGCCGGAAGCGCTTTTTGAAGGGGCCACAACCCATGAATTGGAAGAGGTGGACATGACAAAGGGATTTAACCCTCCGGCCAGAAAACGCCGGGCCATCCGTTGGCGGATATCCGGTGCGGCGGCCGTGCCCTTCTTTTCGGGAACGGTATAGGGCGCCCATTCCGGATAACCGGTATAAAGCTTATGGGCCTCTTCCGGCCCCAGCTTATCGAACAGGGATACAAAAAACAGATCGTTGTTTTGCAGGGCGTCGGAAAACCAGGTCTGAAAGCTGAGGATGGTCAGGCAATCCACCGGCTTCCATTCATCAAAATCATATTGCAGAATATAAAATTCGAAGGGCATGGCCGTGCTTTGGCGCACCCAGGCATTCACCCCGGCGCTGTAGGCTTCCAGCAGGGCGCGGTTTCTGGCTGAAAGGCGGCTCATCTGATCCCGGGCCATACGGTAGTGCCCCACCTGGCGACTGAGTTTGTCCATCTCCAGGGTCACATCGCCAAAAATCTCCGAAAGCCTTCCGTAGGAAACGCGCCGGGTCAGATCCATCTGAAACAGACGGTCGGCGGCGTGTTGCCAGCCCATGGCAAAAAAGGCGTCCCGCCGGCTTTCCGCCCAAATCTGAGGCAGGCCCATCTTATCGAAGGTAATTTCAATATCATTGGAAATTTTGGCCACGCGGATTTCTCCGCTCTCCTCCGGCAGACTGTTTTTCAGAACAAGGTAACTGCCGCCGACGGCAAAAAGGATTAAGACTACAATCAGGACAAAAAGACGCTTGACAAAGGTTTTCATGATATACCTGGTGGTTGGTTAAGGAAAAATGGAAAATAGGGGTTAAGCCGGTATTACGCAAACGGTAAGGCCAGACGGCCGCCGCCGGCGCTCCCCCGCTGCCGTGACGCCGGCTTCCGGGGCCCATCATACATGAACCGCACTCCCTTAATCATCCTGCCCGTGGCGGGAGATGGCCAAAGGAGCAATAAACAATTTTATGGCAACGTTTGCCCGGACCGGGAGAAACGCACCCTAAATAGCATCCGGCTAAACAGATCCGCAAGCCGCGTCTGTCGGGAGGAGTTCTTTTTCAATGGACGCGATAAGCTTGTCCCGGTCAATGTCTGCGTTGATAAACTCCACGGCGGCCTTACTTTGGGCTTTAATATGTTTTTTATATTCGGAATTAGCTTTGTAAGTGAATAAATCCATATTGTTAAAACGGTTGCTTTTCATATCATCCTCCAATTTGACTGAGAGGGTGTTATGAGTGTGGGCGGTT
>JALXBH010000125.1 GCA_026991535.1 Calditrichia bacterium
CGGCCCAGCTCCTTCAGGGCTTCCACCAGTTGCGGCAACAGGGTTTTGTGCCCGGCGGCCAGGGAGCTCATGCCCACAATGTGCACATCGTTTTCCACCGCCTGCCGGGCGGTTTCCGCCGGCGTCTGGAACAACGGGCCCACATCCACATCAAAACCCAGATCGGCAAAGGCGGTGGCAATCACCTTGGCCCCGCGGTCATGGCCGTCCTGGCCCATTTTGGCCACCAGAATACGCGGCCGCCGGCCCTGTGCCGCCTCAAAGGCTTCGGCACGACGCACCACTTCCGCAATCTTATCCTTATCGCCATAACTGGCGCTGTATACACCGCTCACCGATTTGGTCACTGCTTTATGTCTCCCAAAAACTTTTTCCATGGCGTCGGAAATCTCCCCCAGGGTAGCCCGGGCCCGGGCACATTCCACCGCCGCTTCCAGTAAATTGCCCCCGTCGCCACGCGCTGTTTCCGTCAGACGGGCCAGGGCCTTTTCCACCCGTTTAGCGTTACGTTCCTTCCGCAGCTTTTTCAGCCGGGCGATCTGCGCGCGGCGCACGGCGCTGTTATCCACCTCCAAAATATCGATGGGCGCTTCCTGTTGCAAACGATATTTGTTGACGCCGACAATGGTTTCGGCCCCGGAATCGATCAAAGCCTGCCGCCGGGCCGCCGCTTCCTCTATTTTCAGCTTGGGCAGGCCGGACTCTATGGCCCGGGCCATGCCGCCCAGTTCCTCCACTTCGGCCAGGTGGGCCCGCGCCTTGCGCAACAGGGCGTCGGTCAGATATTCCACATACAGCGACCCGCCCCAGGGGTCTATCACCCGGCAAAGATCGGTTTCGTTTTGCAGATATAGCTGCGTGTTGCGGGCGATGCGCGCCGAAAAGTCGGTGGGCAGGGCTATGGCCTCATCCAGGGAGTTGGTATGCAAAGACTGGGTGTGGCCCATGGCCGCGGCCATGGCTTCGATACAGGTGCGGGCCACGTTATTGTAGGGATCCTGTTCGGTCAGACTCCAGCCGCTGGTCTGGCTGTGGGTGCGCAGGGCCATGGACTTGGGGTTGCCCGGATTAAACTGTTTGATCAGCGCCGCCCATAGCACCCGGGCGGCACGCATTTTGGCCACCTCCATAAAATAGTTCATACCCACCCCCCAAAAAAAGGAGAGCCGCGGGGCAAAGGTATCGATGGACATGCCGGAACGAATACCGGTGCGTACATACTCCAGGCCGTCGGCCAGGGTATAGGCCATCTCCAGATCGGCCGTGGCCCCCGCTTCCTGCATATGGTAGCCGCTGATGCTGATGCTGTTAAAGGAGGGCATGTTCCGGGCGGTAAAGGCAAAGATATCGCCGATGATGCGCATGGAGGGCTCCGGCGGATAGATATAGGTGTTGCGCACCATGTATTCCTTAAGGATGTCATTCTGGATGGTGCCGCTCAGCTTCTCCATGGGCACGCCCTGTTCCTCGGCGGTGACAATGTAAAAAGCCATCACCGGGATCACGGCGCCGTTCATGGTCATCGATACGGATATCCTGTCCAAGGGAATGCTGTCAAAAAGAATTTTCATATCCAGAACGGAGTCGATGGCCACGCCCGCCTTGCCCACATCCCCTTCCACGCGCGGATGATCGGAATCGTAACCGCGATGGGTGGCCAGGTCAAAAGCGACGGACAGCCCCTTTTGCCCGGCGGCCAGATTGCGGCGGTAAAAGGCGTTGCTCTCCTCG
>JALXBH010000126.1 GCA_026991535.1 Calditrichia bacterium
GAACAGTTGCCGGTTTTTGCCACCATCGCCGCCCAGTTTAACGATCCCGGCACCAACCACCTATACCGCCGTCTGATGGAAACCGTCTCCCGACGCAGCGGCCTGGATTTTCACTCGCACTTTGCAACGGAAGAGAAGGAATCCGAAAAAATATTCATCATTCCCCCGCACCGCGTGCGTTATCTTTCGGAGATTGCCGAAAATAACCGCGGCTACAACCTCCGTTCCCGGCAACAGGCCGACATCGCGGAGAAGCTTTACACACTTAAGAGCAGCATGGAGCTGCTGAAAAGCTCCGGCGCCCCGGCGGAGGTCGTCGGGCGCTTGCAAAAGGAATATGAGCATCACAAAAAGGACATCGATCCCCATTTGCTGGATATGCTGGAAGGCTGGCCGGCCAGGGCCGCCGCCCTGAAGGAGGATATTTTTACCTTTAAGGTGCGCGATCGCGAAATAAGGATCAAAACCCATCATACCTCGCTGGCCCATACCAAAATCCCCAAGGTGGTTACCCCCCGCTTCCGCGGCTGGGGCGATCTGCTTTACTGGATGATGCAGGAAAACCTGCCCGGAGAATTCCCCTTTGCCGCCGGCATATATCCCTTTAAACGCGAGGGGGAAGACCCGACGCGCATGTTTGCCGGCGAGGGCGGCCCGGAACGCACCAACCGCCGCTTCCACTACGTGAGCCTGGAGATGCCCGCCAAGCGCCTTTCCACCGCGTTTGATTCGGTCACCCTTTACGGACACGATCCCGATCCGCGCCCCGATATCTACGGCAAAATCGGCAACTCGGGCGTTTCCGTCTGCAGCCTGGATGACGCCAAGAAGCTGTACAGCGGCTTTAACCTGGCCGATCCCAAGACCTCGGTCTCCATGACCATCAACGGCCCGGCGCCGATGATGCTGGCCTTTTTTATGAATGCCGCCATCGACCAGCAGTGCGAACTTTACATCCGCGAGCATAAGCTGGAAAAGGAGACGCGCCGTAAAATCGAGCGCATCTACAAGGAAAAGGGAACCCGCCTGCCCCAATACCACGGCGAACTGCCCGAGGGCAACAACGGCCTGGGGCTGATGCTGCTGGGGGTGAGCGGCGACCGTGTGCTGGAAGCGGACGTCTATCAAAAGATTAAGCGCGAAACCATTCAAAAGGTACGCGGCACGGTACAGGCCGACATCCTGAAGGAAGACCAGGCCCAGAACACCTGCATCTTTTCCACCGAATTCGCCCTGAAGCTGATGGGCGATGTGCAGGAGTATTTCACCCAAAACAATGTGCGAAACTTTTACTCCGTTTCCATCTCCGGCTATCATATCGCCGAGGCGGGCGCCAACCCCATCACCCAGCTGGCCTTTACTCTGGCCAACGGCTTCACCTATGTGGAGTATTATCTCAGCCGGGGCATGGATATCAATGTTTTTGCGCCCAACCTCTCCTTTTTCTTTTCCAACGGCGTGGACGCCGAATACGCGGTGATCGGCCGGGTGGCGCGGCGCATCTGGGCCAAGGCTCTAAAGCTGAAATACGGCGCCAATGTGCGTTCGCAGATGCTGAAGTATCACATTCAGACCTCGGGCCGCTCGCTGCACGCCCAGGAGATCGACTTTAACGATATCCGCACCACCCTGCAGGCGCTGTACGCCATTTACGATAACTGCAACTCCCTGCATACCAACGCCTATGACGAAGCGATCACCACCCCCACCGAGGAGTCGGTGCGCCGGGCCATGGCCATTCAGCTGATCATCAACAAGGAACTGGGTCTGGCCAAAAACGAGAACCCCCTGCAGGGCAGCTTTATCATCGAGGAGCTGACCGACCTGGTGGAAGAGGCGGTCTATGCCGAGTTTGACCGCATCACCGAGCGCGGCGGCGTACTGGGCGCCATGGAGACCATGTATCAGCGCGGAAAGATTCAGGAGGAGAGCCTTTATTACGAAACGTTGAAAAACAGCGGGGAGTACCCCATCATCGGCGTTAACACCTTTCTCAATGCCAAGGGCTCGCCGACGGTGATCCCCGGCGAGGTGATCCGCTCCACCGAGGAGGAGAAACAGTTGCAGCTTTCCAACCTGGAGAATCTTAAAAAGACCTGGCGGAGGGAGGCGAAGGAGAGCCTGGCGCAATTGCGGCAGACGGCGCTGAGCAATGAAAATATTTTTGAAGCGCTGATGGAGGCGGTTAAGTTTTGTTCGCTGGGGCAAATCACCGAAACGCTGTTCCATGTGGGCGGCCAGTACCGCCGGAATATGTAAAGAAACGGAGCCGAGATTATCAATACAACCGGGGATTATAACAGACACTTATGAAAAAACTACATTCCGCCACGCTTTACGCCCTGTTCGGCGTGGCCTATCTTTTTGTTTCCAAAACCATTCTCTTCTTTTTCCCGGAGCTGGTCTTCGGCAGAATCGTGCCCACCATCCACATGGGATTGATGATCATGTCGCTGCTGTCCATCGCCCAGTATTTCTGGACGCTTTTCCGCTCGGATTTGTTAAAAGGCCATGGGCTCCTCCTGAGCGTCACTCTGCCGGCGGCCGCCATAAATCTGGCACAACTGCTCTCCCGCTTTGGTTTTATTATCAGCGGAGAACCGGCCCGTTATCTGCCCCTGTTGCAGGGTCTGTTCTGGCTGGCCTTTTTTGCCGCCGCCTACCGGGAAAAGGAGAATCCCTTTTTCCAATCCCTTAAACAGGCGGCGCTACCGGCCATGGCCGGAGCGGCCGTGGGTATCGTCAACAGCGTTCCGGGTATGAAGCTGTTCGCGGATTTTTCATTGCCCGGATTTATAGCCCTGTTTGCCGCCTCGGCGGCGCCCTTCTACTTTTTATGGCAATCGCTTAAGGCCATCAAACCCGCGGGCGATGAGGGGGAAGGGTAAGGGGGAGTGGAATGTGGAATACAAAATACCATTCACAGATCGGAAAGGGGCTTAAGGTTACAAATAATTTTCGGGGGGATTACATTACAATAAAGGACGACAAGAATAGCTTCTTCACTATTGTTGAGATATTTTCACCATTGGAAAAAGCTTTTTTAAATCTATCAAATTTATAACCATCTTTCCGTCTTCAAATCCTAAAATGTAAAAATATCCATGTGATTTCAATAATCCAACTTGATCATGAAAAACAATTCCATAAATATCTTTATTTCTTTTAACTGAAAAGGTACTTTTCAAAATTGAATTCTCATCAACATTTATTAGCGCTAAATTAAATTTATCATCAACAGAATAATCTTCCTTAAAAAATAAAAAATAGTTCGTTATTCTCCCTATATAACTTGGATTTGAATTGAGTTGTTGACGGTTCATTAAAAACTCCAATTCCTGTTCAGACAAATCCCTATACATACAATAATTAAAAGGGCTTTTTAAATTATAAACCATTTTTAATTTACGTAGATCATAAACATGGAATCGGTCCAATTGATCTATAACTAATAAACCGTCTTGAAAAAAACAGGGTTGATCTCCTGTACGAGATTCGTAAATATGTGTTTTGTATGAAAGCAACTCTAACGTATTAGAATTAAATATATATAGATCGTTTTTACGGTTTAACTGATTCAAAGAGAAAATTTTATTATTGTAGTAATATACATTTCCAAAAGAAATCCCTTTCGTTTTAGTTTTCCCAAGAAATTTACCACTATTATCAAACTTTTTAATTGAACTATCTCCAAAATCAACAACATATACGTTTAGATTCTTATCCAGGCTGATACCGCCTATAAGTAGCATACCGGTGTATTGATCATATACCGGACATATTCCATCTATTTTATTGTCAATATTTATCTCAATCTTCTTTATTACATAGTTTTGTGAATATGAAATGTGTATATAAAAAAAAGTTAAGAAGAGAAATATTATTTTCATTTTATCCCGTTCCTTTTCCTATGTGGAATACGCCAAGGCCATCCGATTTTTGGATTACTAATATAATAATTCCAATATGCGCTACCATATGGCATAAAATTTACCTTACCTGATTCTGGAAATCTTCTATTATAACTACTGTTATGCCACATTCCTTTTTTTCCTCTATAATTTTCTGTCCAGCTCCCAATATGTCCAGGAAAAACCAAGTAATCTCCTTCATGCCAGGTAGAGATATCTCCAGGGGTATATTCCGCACCAGGTGTATCTTCGTAAATATCTTTAGTAGTATATCGTGGGGTATTGGCTGGTAACAACCCAGAAAGAATATCTGCCTGCCATCTACAGTATGAACAATCCCAGGGTCCCCTTTCATATTCTCTTTCAGTATCCATTCTTTCATACCAATAATTTGGATTCCTTGGATCGTGATAAAAAAAACCATCATCTTCCTTAATTGGATTGGGGAATTTTATCAAGGAGCCGGAAGCATCCATAATTTGAGCTTTGAAAGAAGCATCGAGTTTTTCGAAATATACAGATGTCCACATCATGTTTCTTAAATATTCCAGGTATATCCTATCTTCTTCCAGCGCTTTTTTATACTCAAAACTCATTGCACCTTCGATGCCGGTAAAAGTTAAACTGAAATTTCTGCCCGATACAATCAACGTTCCCCGGCCATCGCCTGCAATGCGGCTGTTTGGCTTACCGGCGACAAAGACCTGCCGGATATCCGCCGGAACCTGGCAATACAAATTTTGAATCCACGGGGATTCTTCTATTTTATTCGTTAGGACGGCCCCCTTCCCGCCGTCAGGCAGGGTTATCTCTTACCGGGCCCCTTAGCTCTAATTGATCCGTTCCCAGGTGATGCGTTGTCCTTCCCGGATGTCGTAGGTATCGCAATATCCGGCGACCACTTCCACCACATATTGGGCCGGTTTTTCCGAGGAGTAGGTCTTTTCCGAATTGGGGTGGGTATATTTTCGTATTTTCACGATTTCGTAGCGGCTGTTGATAAAAATCATATCCAGGGAAAGCGGGGTGTTTTTCATCCAGAAAGTACGCACGGCCTCATCGGGATAGAGAAACAGCATACCCTGACCGTCGGGCAGGGATTTACGGAACATCAGCCCCTGCTGCTGTTCATAATCGCTTTCGGCAATCTCCACGATCACATCGGTGTTGCGGCGGTTATCATCGCTGAAGAAGGTCACCTTGCCCAGCTTCATGGCGTGGCTGCTGTCGCTTGCCGCCTTGCCCTGCATGGACTGAATGCGATCCACGCTGTGATTGTAAAACCAGGCCAGCCCGACAATCACCCCCAGGATGATCAGCAGATCGAAAAAGGTCATCTTGCGGGCCATTTTGGTGGCCTGTTTGGTACTCTTGGGTTTCATGGGAAGCTCCCTCCTTCGTTTCACGGCCGGGGCCGCCTGTTCCCTACACGGCCCAGATAAACCGGCCCGTCTCCCGGAAATGTAAAAACTGTTCCACGCTTTGTTGCGACTTTCGGCGAACCGATTCCACCGTATTAAAGGCGTTGTGCGGCGTCATAATCACCGTATCCTTCTCCTTCAGGCGCATCAGGGCGGCCACCTCGTCGTCGTCGTTTTTCTCCCCGCCGCGCAAACGGGCGGCCAGCGCTTTTTCATGATTAAAAACATCCAGGGCCAGACCGCCGATGATCCCGGCCTCCATGGCTTTCTCCAGCACAACGGCGGGGGAAAGTTCCCCGCGTGAAATATTTACAAAAATCACCCTTTTTTTGCAACGCCGCCAAAAACTTTCATCAAAATAGTCGCTGTTTTCCGGCGTCAGATTCATGGCGGCCACAATAATATCCGCTGCCGCGGCGGCCTCTTCCCCGGTCACATAGCTCACCTCTTTATGGCGCTGCACGATATCCACCCCCACAACGCGCATGCCCAGGGCGGCGCCGATACCGGCCACCTCCCGGCCGATGTTACCCACGCCGTACACGGCCAGAGTTCTGCCGCCCAGTTCACCGCCGGTGATGCCGTCCCGTTCAAAACGGGCGAATTGTTCCATCTGTCGCGGCATGCGACGCAGCAGCATCAGCCACAACATCAGCGCCTGCTCGGCCACGGCCCGGTTACAATAGAGAGGCAGATAAGCCAGGGGGCCGCTAAAGCCGCTCTCCCGCCGGTAACGCAGCAGATGATCATAGCCGGTGCTGCGGGAGAGGATCGCGCGCAGGCGCGAAGCCCAATCCGGCGGATAGATGCTTTGGG
>JALXBH010000127.1 GCA_026991535.1 Calditrichia bacterium
CCAGCCATCGTTTCAGCAATACACCGGTAGATTGCCAGGGGTGTCATCTGACCAACTTTATGAAAACGCTGTCGCCTTCTCACCAAAAAGCGGGTTTCGATCTCGATTGCCAAAAATGTCATCTGCCCAATACATCCACCTGGAAAGGGGCCACTTTTGATCATACCATGGCCTTTCCCCTCTCCGGCGGGCATGCCAACCTGGAGTGTGTTTCCTGCCATTCCAACGGTTACGGCGGAACGAAAGCAGATTGTTATGATTGCCATCGCCGGGATTATGAACAAACGAGTGATCCCGGCCATCTTACATTTGGATTTCCGACCGTTTGCCAACAGTGCCATAGCAGCGAAACCTGGCAAAGGGGAAGTTTTGACCATCTTGAAACTTCCGGTTTTGAGCTGACGGGGGCCCATCAGCAGGCCCGCTGTCTTTCCTGTCATGTGAACAATCAACTCTCCGGTTTACCCAGGGATTGTTTTGGTTGTCATAATACAGATTTTAACTCTGTCAGCGATCCCAATCATCAAACGAATAATTTCAGCCATGATTGTACCACCTGTCACAGTACCACGGCTTGGGAGCCGGCCACCTTTGATCACGCCAATACAAACTTTCAGTTAACGGGTGCCCATACCTCCGTTAATTGTGTGGATTGCCATAGCAACGGCTATAAAAACACGCCCAGTGATTGCTGGAGTTGTCATAGTTCGGCTTTCAACGCTGTCAGCGATCCCAATCATCAAACAAATAATTTCAGTCATGATTGTACCACCTGCCACAGCACCAGTGCCTGGGAACCGGCCACCTTTGATCATGCCAATACGGATTTTCCCCTGACCGGCGCTCATAAGCAGCAGGAGTGTTCTTCCTGCCACGGCAACGGATACAGTAACACGCCCACGGAATGTGTTTCCTGTCATAAGTCGGACTATGATAATGTGACGGATCCCAATCACATCGCCGCCGGTTTTCCAACCACCTGTGAAAGCTGCCACTCCACCAGCCGCTGGGACGGAGCCACTTTTGATCATGACAGCAAATATTTCCCCATTTATTCCGGTGAACACAGGGGAGAGTGGAATACCTGTAGTGATTGTCATGTTGATAAGAATAATTTTGCCCGTTTTGAATGCATTAATTGTCATGAACACAATCAGACAAAAATGGATGATAAACACAAGGAAGTCAGCGGATATGTTTATAGCAGTGTTAACTGTTATTCCTGTCACCCCAACGGAAAGGGAGATTAAGTGAGGTATTTGGTTCTCTTGTTCCTGTTTGTTTTCCCCGGCGGGGGACATGCTCAATCCAATCCCCATGCCGATACGCAATTCGATTGTCAGACCTGTCATCAGCAGGCCGGTTGGCATACGGTAAGTTTTGACCATGACACCACCGGTTTTAGTCTGACGGGCGCCCATAAAAAAAACACCTGCCTGAGCTGTCATGATATCACCAGTTTTAAGAAGGTGGGTTCACAGTGCCGTGATTGTCATCAGGATGTGCATGAAAACCGGTTAAGCCCGGAGTGCAATACCTGCCATGCACCCTCGGGTTGGTCCCTGATGTCGCCGGTAAAGGCACACGAGAGCACCACCTTTCAGTTGTTGGGCGCTCATGCCTCGCTGGATTGCTATAGCTGCCATCGCAATGAGCGGAATACAGGATTTTTAATCGAGGCTTCGGAATGCGTGGACTGTCACAGAACACAATATGCGCAAACGACCAACCCCAATCATACCGGGGCGGGGTTCAGTCTGCAATGTGACCAATGCCATTCCCTGATTCGCTGGCAGCCGGCGATTTATAACGATCATGACGCACTCTTTCCCATTTTTAGCGGCAGTCATGCCGGCGAGTGGAGCCAATGTTCCAGTTGTCATGATCAGCCGGGAAATTACCAGGCTTTTACCTGTTTTACTTGCCATGAACATAACAAGGCTTCCACCGATGGCGAACATGATGAGGTAAGCGGCTATATCTATGAAAGCAACGCCTGTTTAAGCTGCCATCCGCAAGGAGGAGGGGGAGACGATTGATGTTGATAACCGCAAAACCATGGAAATATAATATGAAAGTGTACAAGGCCCGTCTTTTACTTACCTGTTTATTCCTCGGGTGCATGCTGTTGCCCCTGCGGGTAACGGCGCAAACGGCAAAGGCTGTTCAGGTAAAATATGTCAGCAAGGAAAATATTTATCTGAATGCGGGCAGCGCTGCCGGTTTGGCTGTGGGCGATATTCTGAGCGTGCGGAAAAACGGAAAGGAGATCGCCCGGTTGAAGATTGCCTTTGTCGCCCGTCATTCGGCTTCGTGCACGATTATCCGTCAAACCGGTCTGCCGGCCGTTGGCGATAAGGTGGTGGTAATAGAAAAAGCCACACCGCTTAAGAAGGAAACCGTGATCGCGGAAAAGAAACCGGAGACAACGGGTGTGAAAAAGAAAATAAAACCGATACGGCGTGAGCGGGCTTCCCAACCGCGTATCAGCGGTTATCTTTCCGCGCAGTGGTATCAGTTTGATGACCGCGGTTCCTCCAACCTGGATTATAAGCAGCCGACAATACGCTTTAACTTACGGGCTACTCGTCTTTTCGGTGATGATTACCGGTTACGGATTAAATGGCGCAGCCGCTATGACCAGCGACGAGTCAGTCTTTCTTCGGCTATTCCCCGTAACGAATGGCGCAATCGCCTTTATGAGGTATCTTTTCGCTATGCCAATGAAAAAGCTCCTTTTAACTGGGCCATGGGCCGTATCATTTCCAATGCCTTTAGCGGCGTCGGTTATATCGACGGAATTATGCTCCAGCATAATATATCTTCCCGCTGGCGTTGGGGATTGTTTGGCGGTCTGCAACCGGAATGGCATTACAGCACCGCGCCGGCGTCCATCCAAAAATATGGCTTGTTTGCCGCCTATAAGGTTGGGGATTACAGCAGTCACCGTTTTGAATCTACCCTCTCCATGGCCGGGGCCTACCATGGCGGCACGGTTAGCAGGGAGTTTATGTACTGGCAGAATAACTATAGCTGGGGTAGCAGTTTTACCCTTTTCCAAAGCCTGGAGCTGGATCTTAATCGTGACTGGAAACAGAAAACCACCGGCGAAACGGTTAGTCTGACGGGTGTCTATATAAACGGGCGCTATACTTTTAACAGGCGTTATTCCGTGGGACTCAGCTATGACAACCGGAAAAACTATCTGACCTGGTTTTCGCGTAGCCTGGCCGACAGTCTGTTTAACGACGCCTTTCGTCAGGGGCTGCGCCTTACTTTAAATGCCCGTCTGTTCAGGAACGTTCGTCTTTTTGCCAACGGTGGTCTGCGCCACCGGCAGGATGCCGCGGATATCACCTGGTCCTATATGGGCGGGCTGAACTGGAACCGCATGTTGGGTACGCCCGTTATGCTGATGTTGCGTTATGCCGGATTTGATAATTTTTATACCACGGGCATAAACCCGAATACCAGCCTCTCTTACCGCTTACGGGGCGGACACCTGCTTCGGCTATCCTATGGATATTACGGTTATGTACTTAAGGCTGATAACAGCGAAAATCACCGCAATTGGATACGTTTAAACAGCCAGTTTGAACTGCCGCAGGATATGTTTATGAGCGGCGAATATCAGTATGACTGGGGAGATGATTTAAACGGACAACGTTTTTTTATAGAGTTGGGGTACAGGTTCTGATATGATAGAAAATGTAATTATCTGGTTGGTAATAGTTGTTACAGTCATCCTTGTACTTGTGCCATCGGTGCGAAAACACCGCCGGACAATGAAAAAAGATATGGCGCGGAAAAAGGAGGCGGTGATGCTGGGGGCGGATAAGGCCATCGCCCAACATCCGCAAATAGATGAGTTCTTATGCATCGGCTGCGGAGCCTGTGTGGAGGCCTGTCCCGAAGGCGGGGTGCTGGGCATTGTCAACGGCAAGGCGACCATCATTAACGGATTGAAATGCGTGGGTCATGGCCTGTGCGCCGAGGCCTGTCCGGTGGAAGGCATCGTGGTCGGCCTGGGCGATACCAGTCACCGGGATGATATCCCCTTTATGAAAGAGAACCGAGAAACCAATTTGCCGGGGGTCTATATCGCCGGAGAGCTGGGCGGACTGGCCCTGATTAAAAATGCCATAAAACAGGGTACCGAGGTGGTGGAGGATATTGCCCGTAAAGGGGCTCCGGGAAAAAACGGTATTCTGGATGTATTGGTGGTGGGAGCCGGGCCCTCGGGCATGAGTGCCGCGCTGACCGCCGTAAAACATAAGCTGAGCTATCTGGTAATCGACCAGGAAGATGCCGGGGGGACTATCCTGCAATATCCACGCAAGAAGCTGGTGATGACCAAGCCGGTGGAGATTCCTTTGTACGGAACTTTGAAACGGCCGGAATATACCAAGGAAGAGCTGCTGGATATTTGGGGCGATGTTATTGAAAAGACAGCGCTGAATATTAAAAAGAAGTGTAAACTGACCGCCCTGAAAAGGGTTGAGGATTACTACGAGGTGGAAACCAATGCCGGGAAATACCGTGCCCGCCATGTGGTGATGGCCCTGGGCCGGCGGGGCACGCCCCGTAAGCTGGGCGTGCCGGGCGAGGAAAAGTCCAAGGTGATGTATAAACTGCTGGATGCCGATTCTTATCAAAATAACCATCTGTTGGTGGTCGGCGGCGGGGACAGTGCCATCGAGGCGGCCATGGGGCTGGCCCGCCAGCCGGGGAACACGGTGACACTCTCCTACCGCAAGGAAAAGTTTTTTCGCATCAAGCAGCGTAACCAACAACGGTTGGATGTAATGGTGCGGGATAAAAAGCTACGGGTTGTTTTTAACTCCAATCTGCGCGCCATTGCCGATGACCATGTGGAGTTGGAAGCGGGCGGCAAATTGCATAAGCTGCCCAATGATTATGTATTTATCTTTGCCGGTGGAGAGCCGCCCTTTGCCCTGTTGAAAAAATGCGGTATCCGTTTTGGGGCTACAGGCTGAATTATATCTCTATCATAGAATTTATGTGACAGACCGGATTTCTATAAGTTATTAAACGGGTAAAAATACTATTTTTGTTTACGGAAGTATTTGAATCAGATGAGCAGTTTGGAATGTTCCGCCCGATAACTCCAGGCCTCCCAACAGGTAAAAATTATTTAGGACGGCTATGAATTTTTGCTATATTTTGTATGCATAAAACGGAGAACCCGAAACATGCAATCAAAATTACTGGATGATGTACTTGCATTGCCTCCCCTTGAGAGGGTTGCTTTTGCCGAACTTATTCTTGCCAGTATCGATCGCGAGGATGACGATTTACGTCGTGCCTGGATGGATGAGGTAAAGAAAAGAATGAAATCCGTTGCCGCGGGCAAATCAAAATTGTTGGATTTTGAAAAATTGTATCGTGAAGATTAAAATTGACGAACAGGCGGTGAATTAATTTGATGCGGCTATTGAATGGTATGAAAAGCAGGCAAAGGGCTTGGGAAAGAGGTTTAAAAAGCTGTATTGAACCAAATAAAAAATATTAAAAAAAATCCGACCTGGTTTCCGCAAGAAGAAGAGCACCTCTACAAGATTTATATTCCGAAATTTCCCTATAAAATATTATATACCGTTGAAGAAAAATATATTATAATTTGGGCCTTTATGCATATGCATCGCAAACCGGGCTACTGGCAGTCAAGAAAAGGAAAAAGTGTGTGACGTTTGGTCACATGTGTTCTCCCCGACAATTCTCTAAATTTAGCGGCTTTCCCTAAAAGCGCACATGCCTATGTGCCCATCGCTATGGATCACAGGGATGACGGCAGCTTTTTTTAAATATGTTTAAGAAACGGCGCGGTGTGGATATTTTTTTGTATCCTCCCCGGGTTTATTTATATTTCCCTAACGGGAAAAATGCTTCCCCTGACCCTATGGCGGCAAATGAAAGGCAGACCGATGAGCTATGAAAAAACAGAGTTGAATACCGTTAAGCGGGGCGGACACAAAGCCCGGTATGATAAAACGCTTATCCATGAAATCCTGGATGCGGTGGAGGTATGTCATGTGGCCTTTAACATTGAGGGGCGGGCACAGGTACAGCCGGTAAATTTCGGACGCAGCGGCGAAACGCTTTATATCCACGGTTCACCCAA
>JALXBH010000128.1 GCA_026991535.1 Calditrichia bacterium
GATGAAAACATTTATAATTTTACTGATCACGGCCATTACCGTTGCCGTTGCCCAACAAAACCTGATTTCGCCGCGGGTCAGCCCCCCGGCCAGGGTGATGCAGGGGATCGGTTTTGCCAGCGTAACCTTCAGCTACTCCAGTCCCTCGGTGATGGGCCGTCAGGTGTGGGGCGGTCTGGTGCCCTACGCCGACAAAGACGACGCCCGGCCCTGGCGCGCCGGAGCCAATGAAAACACCACCATAACCTTTTCCCACCCCGCCCGGGTGGAGGGACGGGAGATACCCGCCGGGACCTATGGTTTACACATGATAATCCGTCCCGAAAAGGCAACGGTTATTTTCAGCCGGGACAACAAGGCCTGGGGCAGCTATTCCTACACACCGCGGCATGATCAGTTGCGGGTGGAAGTGAAAATGGAAACGGCGCCTTTTACGGAAAATCTGACTTATGGCTTTAAAAATACCGGTCCGGAATCAACCACGGCTTACCTGCGCTGGGCCGAAAAGGAAATCCCCATTACCATCTCCTTTGACAGCGATGAAATAACCTACGAAAACTACCGGGAGCAGTTAACGGGCACGGCGGGATTTTCCGCCTCCTCCTGGGGGCGGGCCGCCGAATTTTGTCTGGATAAAAACATTCACCTTGATCAGGGCCGTAAGTGGATTGAACGGGCCCTGAAGCTGCGGGGTGGGGCCACCTTTACCCATATGATGATCAAGGCCGGATATTTGGAAAAAGAGGGACGGGCAGCGGAAGCCGGTAAATGGCGGGAGAAAGCGATGAACGCGGCGACGGAGTCGGATTTGAATAAATACGGGCAGAAACTGCTTCGGGCGGGAAAGACAGGGGAGTCTCTGAAGATTTTAAAGCGAAGCCTGGAAAAGTTTCCGCAATCCTGGAAAACGCACAGCCTCTATGCCGCGGCCTTAAAAAAAACAGGAAACAACGGGGAAGCGGCGCGCTATTATAAAAAAGCCCTGGAGCTGGCGCCGCGGAGCGAGAAACCCGCTCTTGAAAATTTACTGAAAAGCCTGTAGCGCCGTTAGCGAATAGTCGGGCTGTTCCGGGGTACTCCTTTATAAAACCCATTTAACCGGGAGGATGTTATGAAAACCTGGGCCTTTCTGCGTGACTTTGCCGTCATTTTCATCGTAGTTTTTGCCGTAACCCTGGGAGTAAGCTATCTGTATGGCTTACTGGTACATGGCCGGGGTGCGGTAAACCTGGAAACAGCTTTTCAGTTGGCTATAATATTTGGAATCGTCTTTCCGTTGCTGGAAAAGACCGGTTCCGGAAAACAGCGCTAAGAAATTTACAGGGATAAAGCACTATTTGCGGAGAAGTTAAGGCATGGTTAAAGCCCTTTTGGTCATTCTTCTTATGGGAATCATGCCGCTTTCCGGGCAGGAAGACTATCTTTACCGGCTGAAAATAATCCCCGGCAAGGGTATACGGGTTTCTCTGGTATTGCCCCCCGGCTTTGATCCGGTTTTTCTTCTGGGAGATGAACGGGGCCGGGAACGGATGGATGGTCTGATGCTGCGCGGGCGCGATGGCCGGGCCCGCTATCCGCTGGTGGCGGGTGACCGCATGGAACTCGGGGACGCCCAACCGGGAGATACACTAAGCTATTTTTTTCATATCACCCGGTCGGAAAAGAAAATCCGCGGCCTGGGCTATCGCCGGGGTATGTTACAGCTTTCCCTGCCCCTGATGTTGTGGCGCCCGGCCCTTACCGGCAGGGGGCAGGCCACGTGGCTGGAGGTGGAGGCGCCGCCCGGCTGGGAACACTCTTTCCCCGGCCGCCGCCGGGGTAACCGCTACCGTTTAAACCCCTTATCCCATGACTGGCCGTCCGCGGCCGTGGTTGGGCCGTTACGACAGCAGGAGTTAAGCGTAATGGGTATCCGCTTTCGTCTGAGCGGCCCGGAAAGCATAAGCACAACGGATATGGAGAAACTGTCCCGTTGGATTGAAGACAATGTACGGTCGGTTGCCGGGCTTTACGGTTCCCTGCCGCAAAAAGAGGTGCAGATACTCTTTGTGCCCACAAGCGCCGCGCAGCCGGTTCCCTTTGCCCTGGTCTTACGCGGAGGCGGGGCGACGATCCGCTTTTATATCAACCCCCGATTTTCCCTGGAAAAGTTCATGGCGGACTGGACCGCGCCCCACGAGATCAGCCATCTGCTCTTGCCCTTTGTCCGTCGCGGGGACGCCTGGTTTTCCGAGGGGTTGGCTACCTACTACCAGTATATTCTTATGGCCCGGGATGGGCGCCTGAGCGAACAGGAAGCCTGGCAGCGTATATATGCCGGGTTTGAAAAGGGGCGCCGGGGCCGGGAGGAAGGTAAAAGCCTGGCGGTAACTTCCCGTGAGATGGGGCGTCGGCGGGCCTATAGTACCGTTTATTGGAGCGGCGCGGCTTTTTTTTTACGCCTGGATGTTGCCCTGCGCTCATCGGGGATAAGCCCCGGCGGGCTGGATGATGCCGTCGGCAGTCTGGCGCCGCTGCTGGCGTCACAGCGGGATGTCTATACATGTACCGACCTGATCGACTACCTGGATGAACATTTTGATACCGCTGTTTTTTCCCGCTTGTACCGCCGTTTTGTGCTCTCCGGAACCTTTCCGGTGGATGAGGCTTTTTTAAAATCCCTGGGTGTCGGGATAAGAGACGGCCGGGTTGTTCTGAATGACCGGGCGCCGCTGGCCTCAATACGCCGGACGATTATGAAAGCGGCGAAACCAAAATTTTAGCAATTGTAAAAAAGCAATTCCGTGGATATATTTCAGAAGACTTTTTATGGAAAAAAGAGTAGAAAGCCTGCTTGATGAAAGAAAAACTAATCATAGACAATTTTGGCGGAATAGAACGTCTTGAAATTGAGATCGGCGGAATTAATATTCTGGTTGGTCCTCAAGCCTCGGGAAAAAGTATTATCGCCAAGTTGTTTTTTCATTTTAAATCATTCCTAAGCGCGACGCCATTTTTGTTTGATAGCACTGTTTCGCAAAAGGATATCGAAACAAAACAGGAAAAAATCTTCCTTCGATATTTTCCAAAAAGCGCGTGGCCCACTGGCCCGTTTTCCATACGGTATGAGACAAATGAATCCTGGCTAAAAATAAAAAAAGGTTCCCGGGGAATGCCGGGGTTTTCATGTTCCGCCTCCGTATGGGAAATGATAAGGGAAGGACAAAAAACCTTTTTGGGAAAAATAAAAGGAGACGCCGATACGAATCTCATGATCCGGGAGAGGGAGGATACCGGATATTTTAAAAACACCCGTACTTTTTTAGAGAAAAAAATTTCCGGCAATGCCGGATTCGAACAATACTTTGTGCCGGCGGGCAGAAGTTTTTTTTCAATTATGAGGGAAAATATCTTTACTCTGCTGAGGGCGGATATTGAAATAGACCCCTTTCTAAAGGAGTTTGGATTTTTGTATGAAAGGGTAAAAAAAACCTTTGACGCCCCCCTGATAAAAATCAATAAAAATGCCCGGCAAAAAAGCGATCAACTTATAACCCGTATTTTAAACAGCGATTTTATACAGCAGGGGGAAAGGGAATTTTTGCTCCATAAAGATAACAGAAAGGTGAGCCTGGAAAGCGCTTCATCCGGCCAACAGGAAATATTGCCCCTGATTGTCATTATAAAGGCTTTCCTAAACAACCCTTTTTCCGTCAACGGGTCCACCCTTTATATTGAAGAGCCGGAAGCCCACCTTTTTCCCAATTCTCAAAAAAACATTGTTCAACTGTTGGCCAGGGTTGTCAATGCACGGGAAGATGATGTACAAATCTTTATCACAACACACAGCCCCTACATCCTGTCCGCACTGAACAATTTGATGTATGCCGGCTATTTAAAAAACAAAAAGTCGTCGTCGTCGGACCCGTCAAAGATAATACCCGTCGAAGAGATGGTAAATCCCGGGGATGTATGCGCGTATGCAATCACCAAGGATGGAAAAATAAGCGATATCGTCGATAAGGACAGCGGCTTGATTTCGGGGAATGCCCTGGACGATATTTCCAATGAAATCTCCGTGGAGTTTGGCAAGTTGTTGGATATTGAGTATGACGCTTAGGGAAGAGTGCCTGCAACGCACCGATTCGGAACATATTGTTTTCCGCGAATCGGGAAACAGGATTGAATTTATTAATCCCCGGAGAGAACCCGCCCAAAAGGTAAAGGTGGACGGTTGCCAGATTAGGCGTGGCCGGCGTTGTGACTATCTGCTCGTGCTTTCAGACGAAGAGCATTTTATCGAACTGAAAGGACATGATCTTCACCGGGCCTTTGAACAGCTCCGGCGAACCATTTCCCTTTTGGGCCGCCGGGTTTCCATAAGAGAGAGTTATGTTATTTGCAACCGCAGTCCCATGACCTCGCCGGAAATCCAGTCGGAACGTTTAAAGTTTAAGAAAAACCATAACTCCGGCCTGACGGTTGGGACAAAACAGATAACAGTTAGAATATAAGTCTGGAGCCCGTAATCCATTTATTTTTCATAAGAACCCCAAGACCATGCCCGGAATAACACTGATCACGGGGGCGCATACACGCTATTACCCCTTCGAAAACGCGATAAAAGAACAACTGTCGGTAATGAACGGGAGCTGGCTCTCCCTGTTGCCGGTTAACCGCGCCGTGCGCCATTTCAAGCGCCGCCTCGTGGATGCCTTTGCTCCCCGGGCCCTGGCCGACCCGCCGGTGTTTACCTTTGAGGGCTTTGCCCTGGACTACTACCGCCGCCTGCCGCACATGCCCCATGTGCTGCCGCCGGATACCCTCTATTTTATTTTGGAAGAAATTTTAAAACAGAAAACGGAAGCCTTTAGCTATTTCCCTTCCGCGGCGGCCGGTATCAGCCGCCTGGTTTACCGTATCAGCGATGTGGTGGAGGAGCTGCGCCGCTTTGGCTTTACCGCCGAAAAACTGGCCCGGCATGAGTTTGACCCGGCGTTGATGCCCCCGGCCCGTCAAAAGGATCTGGTGATGATTCTGCAAACCCTGGAAGAGCGGCTGGCCGGTCACTATATCGACCAGGCCGGCGCGGTGTTTTTGGCCGTGAAGGCCATGACCGCCGGAAATTTTAAAAAACAGTATCCGGACTTAAAAACGGTTTATATCAACGGCTACGGCATCTTTACGCCGCCCATGTATCTTTTTCTGGAGCAACTGAAGGAGACGCTCGATTTTACCATCCGCCTGGAATATGTGGACGAGAATCCCACGCTGTTTGCCGGGCTGGCGCCCCTGCGCCGGCGTTTACTGCACATGGGCGCGCGGGAGGTTGCCGACGCCCGCCCGTCGTTTATCAGCCGAAAGCTGTTTAACCGGGATCATCCGCCGCTTACGGCGCAGGAGCCGCCCTACCCGTTAACCCTGACCGTGGCCGAGGATGCCGAGGATGAGATCGAGTGCATCGCCGCCAAAATCGAGTCCTTGCGGCGGCAGGGGGTGGCCGCGCATCGTATCGGACTGACTTTTCCCAACCTGGAACACTATGTACCGCGCATCCGCCGCATCTTTTCCCGTGAAGAGATTCCCTTTAACCTTTCCACCGGTTATGCCCTGGATAAGGCGCCGCTGATTGAAACCCTTACCCGCCTGCTGGAAGTGGTGCGTGACGATTTTCCGGTGGATGATGTGCTGGCTTTACTGGGTTCACCTTTTTTAAAGGGGGAGCTGCCCACGGCTTACAGACGTTTGTACAAAATCCTGGCCGAAAAAAGACGCGGCCACCTGCGGCCGGGGTGGCATAAAAACCTGACCTTTGACGATGAGGCCTTGTCTTCAGCCGTGGCGGTGATCCAGGAATTTCTGCAACCACTGTACCGCTTTGGAACGGCGAAGAGGGATCTGGATGAGTGGCACCGCGATATGCGCCGCCTGTTCCGCTCCACCGGCGCCTTTCGCTGGTATGAGAATCCGCGTCCGGATGGATTGCCCCGTGCCGCCCGGGAAAAAGAATACCGGGCCTATAACCGTTTTATGAAAATCCTGGAGCCTTTTTTCTGGTCCTTAAAACAGGTTTGGCAAAAGGAGCCCATGGGGCTGAGCGCTTTGATATCCCGTCTGAAAATGGTGCTGGGACGGGCCAGCTACAGTCTGACCGAATGGCCCGATCATGGTGTGCAGATTATGCCCCGGCTGGAGATACAGGCCCTGGAGTGTGATGTTTTGCTGGTGGGCGGCCTGACTGACGGACAGTTCCCCAGGGTTTCGGTAAAAGATATCTTTTTAAGCGATCCGGCACGCGAGCAGCTGGGGCTTACGGCCAGCGAGGAGCTGCTGGATCAGGACCGCTTTCTTTTTTATCTGCTGCTGGACGCCCCCCTGAAACAGGCCCACCTGTTTTATCCGCAATATGAGGGGGAACGCGCCCTGGTGCCCTCGACCTTTCTTGACGAACTGCGTAACTGCTGGATTTTACGGGATGTGGAACGCGCCCCCGTGGAAAAACAGGATGGCTGGCGCGAACTGGGCAGCAGCTTTCAGGCCGTCGACTGGGAGGCCTCTTTCCGCCGGGGAAGCGATCTGTTACGGACGCAACCCGCCGGTAAAAAAACGGGGTTGGATGTGTTGCGCCGCATCCGCGTTGACCGTGACCGCCACGACGCCGGACAGCCCTTTGGCCTTTACGAGGGAGACCTGAGCCGGGATGAACGCATTGCCGCCCTGAGCCGGGATCGTTTTGCCCGCCACCTCTGGTCGATCACCCAGCTGGAAAGCTATGCCTTTTGTCCCATGAAATATTTTCTGGAACGCCAGCTTAAGCTGGAAGAGTGGCCGGAATTTGAAAACGGCATAACCGCTCTGGAAAAGGGCAATCTGATTCATGAAATTTTATATGCCTTTTACAGTAAGTGGAAAAAACAGCCCCTGCTACACACCGACCGGCAAAGCCTGGTGCGCGAGTTGAAAAAACTGGCCGGTCAAAAAATGGACGAACAGCCTTTTAGCGGTTTTTTGTGGGAGCTGGAAAAGTCGCGCTGGCTGGGCGATGACAAAAGGCCCTCCCTGTTGCACCTCTTTTTGGAACATGACCTGGACGCCATGGAGCACCGGGCCTGCACGCCGGCCATGCTGGAATGGGCCTTTGGCCAGGAAGGGGGCAAGGACGTGGATGAAACCTCCAGCGCTCGTCCGCTGATCCTGGAAAAAGAGGGGCAGACCATACGTATCTCGGGAAAAATAGATCGCATAGACCGTGACGCCGCCGACCGCCTGATCGTTTATGATTATAAAACCGGGCATGTTTCCTCTCCGGGAAAGCTGCAAAGGATGATGGCCCGCGGGCTTCATTTTCAGCTGCCCGTCTACTGGATGGCGCTGGAACAGTTTATGTACGGGAATCCCGTTTTAATGGCCGCGCTCTATTCCATCCGGAATTCCGCCGATGTAAAACAACTGCCGGCTTTGGGCCGCCGCGCCGACAGCGAACAGCTGGGGGTTAGCGCCAACCATCTGCAGCCCAATAAAAATTTTACGGACGAAGAGGGTACTCCGCTGGAGTTACCGCAACTGCTTAACCGCGTGGAGGAACAAATCTTTAAATTAAACGAACAGGCGGCGGCGGGGATATTTTCTCATTCGGCCTGGCCCGACGAGGAACCCTGCAGAAGTTTTTGCGCCTTTAAACGTCTGTGCCAAAAACACCCGGCTAAAATGAAACGCACCCTGACGCGGAGCGAGCTGTAACCATGCAACTAACCGTCGACCAGCAAAAAGCCCTGGCCCTGGATAAAAACATCACCGTTACCGCCGGCGCGGGATCCGGCAAAACGCGTATTTTGGTGGAACGTTTTTTAAAGATCACCCTGAGTGAACCGCAACTGACCACCCGGGTGGCGGCCATCACCTTTACCGAAAAGGCCGCCGGAGAGATGCGCGAACGTATCGCCGCGGAAATTAACCGGTGCCTTGAACAAAGCGATGACGCCCGGGAACGGGGTAAGCTTTTGGGAATCCGCGACCGCCTGGGTTCGGCCCATATTTCCACCATTCACGGATTCTGCTCCCGGCTGCTGCGCGAGTTTCCCATAGAAGCCGGTATCTCGCCGGATTTTGGCATGATGGATAGCGTGCGCCAAAAAATGCTGCAATATCAGGCCATGGAACAAACCTTTGATCTGCTGGATCGCGGTGAACACGACTGGGATGAAGAGCGTCTGCGGCAGGTGTTTGCCCGCCTGAGCCTGCGTCAGGTGCGGGACTTACTGGGCGAAGCGCTAAGCGCCCCCTTCGATATGCTGCGCATCCGGGAAAAATACGCCTCCCTCGATGAAGAAGCCTATATCCTCTTTTTGGAACAAATCTGGATAAAAAAGTTTACCGCCGCCTCCAACGAGCTGGATCAGCGCGCCCTGCTTTATCTGCTGGAAGATATTGTGGAAAACGACGCCATCGTTGATAAAAACGAAAAAGGCCGTCAGCTAAAGGAAAAAATGGAAACACTGGTTTTGGCCGGACGGGAATCCACCGAAACCATGAGCTGGTTCGGGCACTACCTTGAAACGGTAAAGGCCCTGGTCAACAGCAAGAACGAGGCCTATAAAACCGTTACCTCCCTGGGGGGTAAAAAAAGCTGGTCGGCGGAAAACCAAGAGAAGTTGTTACAGGCCAGCGATCTGGCGGCACGCATATACAACGATCTTTCCGGGCAGGTGCCCCTGTTTGTACCCAATGTGTACGACCGCATCTGGTTTGATGTGTTCAAAACCTTTTTGCGTATATATGAAAGCTGTCAGGGTTTTTATGAGCAGTTGAAAAGCGAAGAAGCGCTGCTGGATTTCGAGGATTTGCAAATCAAGCTTTATGAGTTGTTGCAAAACGACGAGGCGATCCGGCAAAAGCTGTCCGACCGCTTTCGCTACATCATGGTGGATGAGTTTCAGGATACCAATCCGCTGCAATGGGAAATCGTCCGCTTGCTGGGCAGCGACGAAAAGAAGGAGCTGAAGCGGGGCGCCATTTTTGTGGTGGGCGATCCCAAGCAGTCCATTTACGGTTTTCGCGACGCCGATATCCGGGTTTTTCGCGGGGTGAAGGAGACCTTTGCCCGTCAGCGTCACCTGACGGAAGCCGGGCTGGATGACAGTGCCGTGGTCTTTCGGGAAAGCTTCCGTTTTGTTCCGCCCGTCAACGCCTTTATCAACCGCCTGTTTGAGGCCTTGCTGGTGGAAGAAGAGGAGCGGCCCTACGAGGTAGGCTATGAGGCGTTGCGGGCCATGCGCCAGCCGCCGCCGGAGACGGAAACGCGCATCGAGCTGATGCTGCTGGATCAGGGGGCGCCGGAGCTAAGCGAAGCCGGTTACATTGCTCAAAAAATAGATGAAATTCTGGATGATGGATTATTGTGCCATCAATACGATCCGGAAGTGGGGCGCGAAGTGCCACGCCGGGTGGGCTATGGCGATATTGCTATTCTATTGCGTGACCGCGGTTCGCTGAACGAGATCGAGCAGGCCTTGCGGCAGCGGGACATTCCCTTTAAAACCATCGGCGGGGTCGGTTTTTGGCAGCAGTCGGAGGTATATGAGTTGTATCACCTGCTGCGTTTTTTAAGCAATCCCCGCGATGATATGTCCCTGGTGGCCCTGTTGCGTTCCCGCTTGTTGCTGCTTTCCGACGCCACGCTTTTTTTACTGGGGCGCGAACAGGAAGAGAGCTGGCAGGAACGGTTAAACGGAGCGCTGGAGCAGGATTACAGTCCCGGTGAACGGATACAGTTGGCGGAAGTGGCCGCCCGCCTGAACCGGTGGCTGGAGTTGCGCGAACGCATCCCCCTGAGCGAGTTGCTTACGCGGATCGTTGATGAGACAAAGCTGAAAACACTGCTTTTGGCCGGATTTAACGGCGGGCAGCGCGTGGCCAACCTGGAAAAGCTGCTGACCCTGGCCGAAAACTTCGATCTCAGCAATCCCGGCGGCCTGAAAGCCTTTTACGGCATGATCGACGACCTGATCCGCGATGAGGTGCGCGAAGCCCAGGCCCTGATCGATCTGAATGACGCCCATAGTGTAAAGATTATGACCATCCATGTCTCCAAGGGCTTGCAGTTTCCGGTGGTTTTTGTGCCCGGCCTGCATTCGGCGCCCGCCGTGAGAGCCCCCATCCTGCGCGATCCCGAGCTGGGTATGAGCATCGCCCTGAAGCCTCTTTTCCCACAGGAAGAAAATACGGACCATACCCTGGCGGCCCTGTTAAAAAACCAGGCGCTGGAAAAAGAGCGGGCCGAATATAAGCGTATTTTTTACGTGGCCTTTTCCCGGGCCAGCGATCATCTTTTTCTTTCCGCCATTCATAAACGGGAAAAGGTAAAAAGCGAAAGTATGATCGGCCGTATGTTGCCGGTGCTCTTTCCCGGGCTGGAAACAGGGGCGCTTCCGCGGGACGGTACCTATCCATACGAGGGTTTTCGTCTGCATGTCGGCCGGGCCTACCCCATCCTTTGGCAAAAGAAAAGCGGCACCGTGAGTTTTGAACAAAGGCTGAAACGGTGGGAAGAGCTCTTTGAAAACAGCCCCTCCGGGGCCGGGGAAGCCGCGCCCGCAACGGTTTTGCACGGCCGGGTCTATTCGGCCACGGCGCTGAAAACCTTTCTGGATAAACCGGATGAATATTACCGGCGTTATATGCTGGGATTTTTTGAGGGCGATTATACCGCCTTCGAAATGCGGGAACTGGAACCGGAGGACGATAACCTGCTTAAAGGGACGCTTATCCACCGTTTTCTTGAACTGCGGGAGAGTGAAGGCGATGACCAGGCCCTGATCGACCGGGTTTTGTTTGAACAGGAAATTTTTGACGATGAACGCAAGGCCGAACTGGGCCGCTGGCTGGAAGAGATTAAAGGCACTTTCCATAAATCGGACTTTGCCCGCTGGCTGCGCGCGGCCCGGGAATATAAAAACGAGGTCAGTGTCAGCCTGGCCCTGGGCCGGGACTATATCACCGGTGCTTTTGACCGCCTGCAATGCGACGAGCGGGGGATATGGGAAGTGATCGACTATAAGAGCAACAACATCACGGAAGCCCGGCTGAAAAAAACGGCGGAAAGCTATGATGTGCAGATGGAAATATACGCGCTGTTACTGGGCAGCCTTTTTCCCGAACAGGAACGTTTCCGCGTGACCCTCTACTTTCTGAAGATCGACAAGACCCATACGCTGGAGTTTGACCGGGAGGGGCTGGATAAAATCCGAGACTATTATGAAAAGCTGATCGAAGAGATAAAAAACCGTTTTCCGTTGGAATAAGGGGCCGAGTATGGTTTCATCATCACGGGAGGGGTATTTTTCGGTAGGGGAGACTATTGTTCAAGCCGGTTTATTTCCTGCCGGATTTCTTCTATTACTTGCGGATTTCGGATCACTTTTTTTCTGTTTTCAGTAGAAGAAAAAATGTAAAACACTTTACCGCCGAATTTTTCCTCAAACGCATTATGTGTTTTTAGTTGAATTTTTTTCTCCTTAAAGATTTGAGAAAGCTGAATGCCCTGATTTACGGGCTTAATTTGCAGACCGATATAACGGTTTTTAATG
Organism: Calditrichia bacterium; assembly: GCA_026991535.1. Lineage (GTDB taxonomy): Bacteria > Calditrichota > Calditrichia > Calditrichales > J004 > J004. The sequence continues at coordinate 11,565 of JALXBH010000128.1, forward strand.
TTAATAAAAAAATCAACATTATAAATCCGGTCCCATCTGTCCGGGGCGGGTTGAATCTTATAACCAAGTTCTTGTTCAAGCTGCCCGTAAATGGTTTTTATTTCTGTCCTGTATCCGCTAAAGGTACGGTCTATAACAAGCTGAAGCATATAGTCAATACAATCTTGTTCCGTAGTTTCTTCTACTTCCGCCGAAATGACTTCGGTGATTTTGATATACAGCCTTTTCCCGAGTTCAACGATATGTTCCCTGGGCCGGACATTTGAAAAATAATATTCACGCCACTCTTCAACGGTTTTGGGTTCACATTGCCGTATACTTTCGGATGTGGGGCCGACATTTCGCTTAAAGTTTAACTGGAAGCGATTCATCGCGCTGTTTAATATCCATTCCTTTGCCATAATTATCCGCCGTTGTCAGATTCCAGGGCAGAAAACTTTTTTTTGTATTTAAAGCTCATTGTCCGGTCGGTAATTGCCAGACCTTCCCTGATAAGATGCGCGTTTAGAAATGTTTTGTTTTTCAGATAGAGGTAACACATCAAATTATTTTGATCGTCATACTTTTGTTGGTCAAATCGCATAAAAACCTTTTGGCCCCGTGTTTTTTCATATAAGAATTTTTTAGCGGAACCATTGGCGTTTTTCTTTTCACGGATACCGAGTAGCCTTATGATAAGGCCGTTGCTGAGTTTTAAAAGCACCGGGCTGATAACCTCTTTTACGGAAAAGTATTCCTCCCGTTGACCACTGTCTTTATCAATTTTGGAGCCGAAGGTCAATTTTTTAGGGTCTGTTTTCTTATCTAAATTCTGAAAATCGGTAAAGCGATAGGGCAGCTTGCCCAATTCCTTTTCCATGTCAAGGTTAAGCGTATCCCTTAAAAATTCATAGCGGGTGCCGGAAATATCCGCCTGGCCCACATTGAGCTTGCGTCGGGCAATTTCAATAAACTCAGGGTTGATTTCATAACCGATGGAGTTCCTCTCCAGATTTCTGGCCGCCAGGGCGGTGGTTCCGCTGCCCATGAAGGGGTCTAAAACGGTTTCTCCCTTAAAGGCAAACATTTTTATCAATCTTTTGGGCAGCTCCTCGGGAAACATGGCAATGTGTCCATCCTGCCTTGCGCCGCCAAAAGTCCAATGACCGGAAAAATATTCCCGCCACTCCTCCGTGGTCATTTTGGATTGTTCCTTAACTTCCCGGCTAACCGCCACGTCGGGTTTGCCCAGCTTTTTAAAGATCAGAATAAACTCATAATCAATGGAAAGGATACCGTTTCTGGGGGTGGGAAAGCTGCCCATCAGGGAGGCGCCGCCGGTTGTATTGGTTGTGGTTTGCTTTTGCCAGATAATGGCCCCCATATAATCAAAACCGATGGCTTCACAAAATTTGATAATTTCCGTTCTTATGGGAATAACTTTATATCTGCCGTAATATACGGCCCGGGCAAACTGATCCCCGATATTTACGCACAGGCGGCATCCGTTGTCTAAAACCCGGTAACACTCTTTCCAAACAAGGTTCAGGTTGTTTATATAGGTTTCATAATCCTCGTGATATCCGATCTGCTTGTCCGAGCCATAATCTTTCAGTTGCCAGTATGGAGGGGACGTTACTATCAACTGAACGGACTTGTCGGCCACGAGATTCATTTGGCGACAATCACCGTTAATTATTTTATGGGTGGTTTTCATTTAAAGTCTGTTTTTGGTTATAAAGTTGATCGTAATATAAGTTTTTTTGTCCGGTATTGCGAGTGAAGGGCGGGAATAAAACTACTCCCCGCGAATCCAGTTCAGGGCCGGCGATACCCAGGCTTTTATGGGCCGGAAAAGCAGGCCGTGGCCCAGGTCCAGTTCGGTTTTTATCTCCTTAAAGGCGCTCAGCCCCGGGCTTTTTAAAAACGGCATATAATCCCGGCAGCTTCCGGCGATGGTATCGGCGCGGTCATAAAGGTAAAGCACCCGGCCCCAAAGCTGTATATGGTTCTTTTTCCAAAAGGCGGCCATGCCCCTATTGCATATGGCCAGCAGCACAAAGTTTATATCCGGGTTTTTAAGAGTGTTGGATATCAATACGGAGATACCCGCCCCCTTGGAGGCGCCGATGACGCTGATGTGCCGCGCCGGAACGCCGGCCGTTAGCAGGGAGTCGATTTGCGCGGCCACCTTTTGGGCGTAGGGCGCCGGCCGGGTGTCGGCGGGACGCGCTTCGCTGATCACCGTAAAGCCGCTGTCGGCAAAGGTGCGCAGGATCTTTTCATATTCATAAACGCCAAAACGGGGGCTGACCGGCCGCTTGCCCTGTACCTCGATGATGCGGCCATGGAGATAAAACAGATAGCGACCGCCGGTATCTATGGTCGCCGGCAGATGGCTGTTGATGCTGCCCGCGCGCACCGGGGCGGAAAGAGACAGTATGGCAAGCGTGATGATGGCGGTGGTTTTAAAAAGGTTCATGCTGTTTTCCTAGTCGTTTTGTTTTTTATGAAGCCGGGCCGCTTTTTCGGCCGAGGTGACGATGCCCTTGATCATGGCCGAGCTGAAACCGTCGTGTTCCATCTGGTTCAGCCCGGAGATGGTAACGCCGCGCGGCGTGGTCACCTTGTCGATTTCAAACTCGGGGTGGTGTTTGTTTTCCAGAAGCAGGCTGGAGGCGCCCCTGGCGGTTTGGGCGGCAATACGCAGCGCCTGGCTGGCATGAAAGCCGATCTCTACCCCGCCCTGGGAAGCGGCGCGGATGGCGCGCATAAAAAAAGCCAGGCCGCAGGCGGCCAGGGCCGTAGCCGATCCCATAAGTTCTTCATCGATAATTTCCGTTTGGCCCACCGCCCGGAAAAGCCGCGCGGCCTCCTCCAGGGCCGTGCAATCCGCGGGTTGGGCGCACAGGCAGGTCATGGACTGGCCGATGGCAATAGCCGTGTTGGGCATGGCCCGCACCACCGGCACATCTTTTTTTATGACGTCGCGGATATGTTCCGTGGAAACACCGGTGACCACGGAGATGAGCGTATGCCGCCCCTCCCTGAGCTCTCCGGCGATCTCTTCAAGCAGGCGGTCGATCTGCGCGGGCTCCACGGCCACGATGATCACGGCGCCCTGCCGGACCGCCGCCAGATTGTCGCTGCCGGTGCCATAGCCCTTTTCCCGCCACGGTTGTAAATATTTATTGTGACGACGGGTTAGCATGATTTGTCCGGGCGTGTAAATCCCTTTTTCCACCAGCCCGCCGGCAATGGCCAGGCCGATATTTCCCGCGCCGATTATGGCGCATTCATAGTGAGACATCTTCTTCCTCTTTGTTTAGATTTCGGTTTCCATGGGTGGACAATTTTCCGTTTTGACACAATGGGTGTGAAAAACCGGGTTGTCGGATTTTAAATAGCGCTTATAGGCGCCGGGTACGATCAATAAAAGTAAAAAAGCGCCGCTTAGGGCGGGCCAGGCCGGGCCGAGGGAGGCCAGCAGAATGCCGCCCAGGGAGGGGGCAATCACCCGCGTTAAACTGTCCGCCGAAAGGGAAAGCCCCAAAATACCGCCGATCTCTTCAGGGCGCCCGGCCCGGGTCAGGGTGCTGGTGATTACCGTGCGGAATACGCCGCTGGCCACGGAAAGGGGAATCAGCGCCAGCATTACCTTGAGCACGGAATCGGAAAAGGCCCAGCCGATCAGGGCCAGCACCATCAGAACCATGGAGTAAAAAAGCAGGCTGCCCTCATTAATGTGTTTTACCAGTTGTTCCACCATCACTCCCTGAACCAGGATGATCAGAAAACCGGCATAGGCCAGAATATAGCCCGTTTGCGCGGAGCTTAAGCGCAGAATATCCTGGGCGTACAGGGCAAAAATGGTGGTAAAGGTGGAAAAGGCCAGACTAAAGAAAAAACGGGTGTTCAGCAGGTTGGCGATCAGCGGCTGGCGGAAAATGTTTTTCATACTGTGCAGGGACCACAACCTGGCGCTTTGGACCCTTTCCCCGGCCTTCAGGGATTCCGGCAGCCAGAAATAGATGGCCAACAGGTTCAACAAGCTGAGAAAAGCGGCCAAAAAAGCGGGCAGCGCGTATCCCGATGAAGAAAAGAGCCCGCCCAGCGCCGGGCCGACGATAAAGCCCAGGCCCAGGGCCGCGCCGATACGCCCCAGACAATAGGTGCGTTCGGGGCCTTCGGTAAGGTCGGTAACATAGGCCTGCAAAACGGAGCCGTTGCCCATGGCCAGGCCGGCCAGGATACGGCTGATAAAAAGCACGATGGCGTTGGTGGCCAGGGCAAAAACCAGAAAAGCGGTGGTATTGATCAACACGGTAATCATCAACAGGGGACGGCGGCCAAAACGGTCGGAAAGACGCCCCAGAAGCGGAGCGGAGACAAGCTGCGCGGCGGGGTAAACCCCGATCAGCACGCCGATCATCGCCGTGTTCAGGCCAAATTCCGCCGCGTAATAGGGCAGTATGGGGATGATGATCCCGAAACCGACCAGGTTCAGAAAGGCAATGATGAATATAATGGTTAAGCGGTTGCGTGGCACGGTCTTTTCAGCTTTTAATCCAACGGGGGCTGCCGATGGCGCAGCCTGGGTTTAGATAACACAATCTTAAATGAAAAGCAATTGAAAACGCCCGGCGGTTCTTTCTTTACAACCGTCGGCTTATTGATCGATTTCCACGCCCAGGCCCGGCACGTTGGCCGGCAACACCCGGCCCTTTTGCAGGCTCAGGCCCCGGAAGGGGTCGTTGGCCAGCAGCATGTGGCCGTCCAGATCGACATGGTCGACCAGCGGCGAAAGGTGAACACCGGCGCTGATACCCAGGGAGCTTTCCACCATGCAGCCCAGCATCACCTGCATATCCAGGGCGCGGGCGGTGTGTATCATGCGTCGCGCCTCCACCAGGCCCATGGATTTCATCAGCTTGATATTGATGCCGTGATAGCCGTCGGCGATGCGCGGAATGTCGCTGCCGGTATGCAGGGCCTCATCGGCGAACAGGGGCAGGGGGGAGCGCTGTTTCAGCCAGACCATGTCGTCATGCTGACCGGCGGGCATGGGTTGTTCCACAAACTGTACGTTTTGCCCGGCCAGCCATTCGATCTGTTCCAGGGCCAGGTGCTTATCCTGCCATCCTTCATTGGCGTCCACGCGGATGGGCCGGGCGGTCACCTCGCGGATGGCGCGGATGATCTCACGGTCGTTTTCCTTGCCCAGCTTGATTTTGAATATTTCCATATCCTGCCGTTCGCGCACCCGTTGCTGCATGTGCTCCGGGCTGTCGATGCCGATGGAATAGGAGGTGGGCGGCGCGTCGGCGGGGTTGAGTCCCCATATTTTATAGAGCGGCGCCTTGAGGGCCTTGCCCAGCCAGTCCATCAGGGCCATGTCCAGCGCGGCCACGGCGCAGTTTTGGCCGGTGATGCGTTCGCGCAGCCCGTTGATCAGATTTTCATATTGAAAGAAATCGTAGCCGGCCAAAAAATCTTCCACGGAGTGTATATGTTCAGTGGTAAGGGCGGTGGTTTCATTATAGCGCACATTGGGGGCCGCCTCGCCCAAACCGGTGATGCCCTCCTTTTCCAGGGCGATAAAGACATTGTCCTTATAATCGCTGGAATTGCGGGCGATGGTCCAGGTATGGGCCAGGTTCAGACGCCGGGTTTCTATGTGTAATTTAAAGGACATGCTCAACTCCTGACTTGCGGTTTTGCGGGTATTGGTTTTCCTCCCAAAACCACAACGGTTTTATTTTTCTTAACACCGGACTCCGCGTTGTTTTAATCACAACAGTTATTCTAAAAACCCGGTGTCTTTATACGTTTTTTTATCACACCAAGCCACAAAGGACTTGGTTTTTAATACCTGATAAATCAGTGCCTTAGCTGTAACCGTTGTTATAAAATCTTTTAGAGCTTTTGTATCTTTGTGTGAGTTTATCTTTCCTCCCAGGCGCCGAAAGAGCATATTTCTCTCTCCCAACCTTAGTAGAAATATAACTTCCTAATAAAACCAACCTTATTCCTGTCTCCGTGTCGTTGTGTGGTTTCCTTTATCTCACACCAAGCCGTAAAGCCGCAAAGGATTAAATCTTTTTTACAGCGAACACAGCGTTCTTTTAACCCAAGCACATATTCTAAAAATTCTAAGCGTCTTGGCGCGAGCTTTATACGCGCATGGCCTTTTATTTTAGAACGCGCCGGGCAAACTGAAAACTTTTGCGGCGATCGGCGCTGTATTCCTTGTCCCGCGGATCAAAGCTGGAGATATGGACATCGCCCGCCTGATGAATATAGCGCGCGCCGCCCAGACTGATGCCCACGTGGGTGATTTTACCCGGCTTGCCGAAAAAGAGCAGATCGCCGGGGCGCAGGTTGGAAAAATCCGCGCCCGGTTCCACCGCCTCACCCTTAAGCGCCTGTTGACGGGCGTCCCGGGGGAGTTGGATGCCATGGGCAAGAAAAACATTTTGTGTAAAGCCGGAGCAGTCGTTGCCCTTGTTGGAGTTGCCGCCCCACAGATAGGGCACGCCCAGCATCTTGCGCGCCGTTTCCACGATACGGGCGCCGTCGGCGGGGGCGTATCGCGCGGCTTTTTTCAGGGCGGAGGCGGGCATATAACCGTTGCGCCCGTCGGGCAGTTGCACTTCCACCCAGCGGCCCTTTTGGCCTTTTTTGATCAGACGCATGTTAAATACGGCGTCGCTTACGGGCGGGGCGCTTGTGGATGGGGCGCTGTAGATCATGGCGTTAAAGGCGTTGACCCGCAGCAGGTCGCTGTTTTCAAAGGCGGCCGCGCCGGCGCTGTCCGTGCGCACAAAAGAGCTTTTATTCATCCAGCCCAGATAGCCGTAGGGGGTTTGTACAAAGTACCATCCGCCGTCTTTTTTAAGCAGACGCAGCACGCGACCCATGATGGCCTGATCCACCAGCTCGGCGGAGTGCCGCGGCGCCCGCCGCAAATGGGCCACGCTGACGCGGACGATGGCCAGGGTGCTGTCGCCCAGTTGCGTCTGGGGCAAAAGGGTCAGGCTGTCGGTATAGGTGTCCGCGCCCAGCAGGGAGTCCGTAAAGGCGGTAAGCGCTCCGGCGGCTTGCGGCAGATTGGTTTCGCCGCGCAGTACCCAGTCGCCGTTGTTGTTTTTATGCAGTTGGGCCTTGAACAGGGCCAGGCTGGCGTCCGGCGCGTAGCGGGCGCCCAGTTTTTTAACGGCGGCGTCAAAGGTTTGTGTTGTTGGCTTGTTTTGGCAGGCGGCCAGCAGCCAAAAGGATAAAAGGGCCGCGAGTAAGCGCTTGGACATAAGGCTCTCCATTAGGTTTGTTCACCTTCCGAATATACGCAAGGGCGGTCAATACTGAAAATAGAAATCAGAAATCGAGATTCTCGCCGGGTTGTTAAGTTTATTGACGGAAGGGGACGAGAGATGGGTGAAAATTAGTGTGGTATCCGGACGAACGCTTCCGCCAATTTACGGGTAACGTGATAACCATGATTTGCTTTTTACATATTGACAGGCTAAAATTCTTACTATATACAATGTGTATAGTGGGGTGAGTTGGAGAACTTAACAAAGACAGTTAGTGGCTGACGAAAAATTGATAAACATACTTGAAGGAATTGCAGTAGCACTTGTCTTAAAGCAAAAAAACACAAATATCTTTTTGAGCTGAATAACGATTTAAGAAAATATATTTTTGATATTCTGGAAATAGAAGTTCCTGTAGTTTTTACAGATAGTTATGAGAAAAATCCGGGCAGGGAATATATTGATTTGAGAGACAAACATTTACCATCCACAGACTTCAAGATTAAAGCAAAAAACAAATTATATCCTTCTGTTTTTGATTATAAATCAAACAATATACAAAATCCCTCCATAATTGACTTGATATTCAATATGGGCAAATACAGTATGGAAATATTGGAAAATTATCCTTCAAAGTGAAATGATATCGAGAATAAATTTGTCAGTACTTTATCCAAAACCCTGGATTCTCTAAGTTTTTCATCATATAACAATACATTTCCAATGCCTGTTGACATTTTCAATTCCGGTGAAAAGATAAAATACGGAAAGAAAAACTGGAATCCGGCACCTACTTCAAATTGAAAATCATGAGGTGAAATTTTGATCAGATTTTGATTATTTCTTGCATTTGCATTGGAATTAACATCATAAGTATACTTTACTCCGGATATCACATACATCCTCATATCATTATAAGGAGCTGATTTATATCTAACCAGGAAAGGAACATCGATAAAAACCGATTCAAACCTTTTGTCATTTGTCAATTCTCCTGACAGATCACCATAATAATCAATTTTTTTGTCTGCAAATGAAAATCCCGGCAATATTCTTAAATCGAAATCCTGTCCCAATTTCAAATTTACGATCATCTGAAC